>CALMLW010000109.1 GCA_937868015.1 uncultured Synergistaceae bacterium
CGTCCCGATGTGGCCTCCCTGGCCCGGGCCTTCGTGGTCTCCCGGGAGAGCATGGCCATCCGCTGTCGCGAGCTCGGGTGGGCCCGGCACATGGCCCCCGACTTCCCTCAGGCGCTCCCCCTCAGGCCCTAAGGGGCCCGGGGCCCCCCTTGGTCCGGTCGCCGGGAAGGGCGGCCCCCAAGGGGCGATTAGTAAACTTTTTCACTTTTATTTGTCAGGAGGTTTGTCCATGGGACCCCGTTCCATAAGAAAGCGCGACGGCTCCGAAGTTCCCTTCGATGAGAGCCGCATCGCCGAAGCGGTATCCAAGGCCGCCCGGGCCGTCCGGGCCGACGATCGCATCGGGGAAAAGGTGGCTCGGGAGGTGGTGTCCTATCTGGCGATATTTTTCGGCCAGGAAGAGGCGGGAGCCCCCACCGTGGAGCAGGTGCAAGATCTGGTGGAGCGGGTCCTCATCGAGAGGGGACACGCCGAGGTCGCCAAGGCCTACATCATCTACCGAGAACAACACACCAAGCTCCGCGACGCCCGACGACTCCTGGGGGGAGCCGCCGCCATGATCACCCAATACCTGGATAGGCTGGATTGGAAGGTGAACGAAAATAGCAACATGAGCTACTCTCTCCAGGGGCTCAACAACTACATCGCCTCGGAGATCACCGCCCAATACTGGTTGCAAGAGATCTATCCCCCCGCCGTGCGGGAAGCCCACGCCGGGGGGGACTTGCACATCCACGACCTGAACAACCTGTCGGTGTACTGCTGCGGCTGGGACCTTCAAGACCTCCTCATGTCGGGGTTCACCGGGGTGCGCACCAAGGTGGGAAGCCATCCCCCCAAGCACTTCCGGAGTGCCCTGGGGCAGATCGTCAACTTTTTCTACACTCTTCAAGGGGAATCGGCGGGGGCCCAGGCCTTCTCCAACTTCGATACCTATCTGGCTCCCTTCGTGGCCTACGACCAACTTTCCTACAAAGACGTACGCCAGGCCGTGCAGGAGTTCGTCTTCAACCTCAACGTCCCCACCCGGGTGGGCTTTCAGACTCCTTTTACCAACCTCACCATGGACCTGGTCCCCCCTCCTTCGCTGGCCAAGTTTCCCGCCCTGGTAGGGGGCGAACCCATGGACCGCCCCCTGGGGGATTTTCAGCGCGAGATGGACATGATCAACCGGGCCTTCGCCGAGGTGATGCTGCAGGGCGATGCCTCGGGGAAGGTATTCCCCTTTCCCATCCCCACCTACAACATCACCCGGGAGTTCTCCTGGGACAATCCCGTGCTGGATCCCGTATGGGAGATGACGGCGAAGTACGGCGTGCCCTATTTCGCCAACTTCGTCAACTCGGACATGTCCCCCGACGACGCCCGTTCCATGTGCTGTCGGCTCCGGCTGGACAACCGGGAGCTTCGCAAGCGAGGAGGAGGGCTCTTCGGCTCCAATCCCATGACGGGATCCATCGGGGTGGTTACTCTGAACCTTCCCCGGGTGGGACACCTGACCCGGAGCGAGGGGGACTTCCTGGCCCGGTTATATGAGCTCATGGATCTGGCCCGGGAAAGCTTGGAGATCAAAAGAAAAATGCTGGAGCGGCTCACCGACGCCCACCTTTACCCCTACGCCCGGTTCTACCTCCGGGAGGTCAAGCGGGCCTCGGGGCGGTACTGGAACAACCACTTCAGCACCGTGGGCATCAACGGCATGAACGAGGCGGCCCGCAATCTCCTGGGGGTGGATCTGACCTCCGAGGAAGGGGTGGCCTTCGCCGGGCGCGTCATGGCGGCCCTGAGAGAGCGCCTCGCCAAATACCAGGAGGAAACGGGGCATCTTTACAACCTGGAGGCCACGCCAGCGGAGGGGGCCACGTACCGTTTTGCCAAGGCGGATAAGGACCTCTTCGGCGATCAGATCATCTGCGCCAACGAAGAGGCCTGGCGTCAGGGGGCCGACCCCTACTACACCAACTCCACCCAGCTTCCCGTCATGGCAGACATCGACCTCTTCGACGCCCTGGAGCGCCAGGAGCCGCTCCAAAATCTCTACACCGGGGG
>CALMLW010000110.1 GCA_937868015.1 uncultured Synergistaceae bacterium
TCTCCCCGGGGGCGGAGCACCCCCTGGTTCGCCAGCCAGGAAAGATGGGCCGCCACGGTGAGGTGGGTGAGCACGAAGGACACGGGGGTGATCTCGATGTCGTAGGCCTCCGCCAGGGCCTCCAGCACCTCTTCCCGGGATCGGGGGATGGCGCAGAGCAGGGCGATCTCCTCCGACAGGCGCTCCGTGCGGTGCCGATTGTACCGCACCAACTCCTTTAAATCTTTGCTTGGGGTGGCGTGACTCGGCACGAAAAATTCCGCCTCCATGGCCTCCAGTTGCCGAAAGGTCTGGAGCTGCCCCGCCACGTCGCAGCACACGGCGAAGCCGTGCTTTTCAAGAATCTCTTCGGCGAAGACGCTGTCTCCCACGAAGGCCACCCCGTCGGGGGTGCGGAATCCCGCCATGTCGAGAAAGTGCCCCGGCAGAGGAAAGGAGAGGAGGCCGCTCTCTCCCACGGGATCCCCCGCCCGAAATCGGTCCGTGACCCGGGAAGGGGAGGCCTGGAGGAACTTGGAGCAAATTTCCCGGAACGGCGTGGCGCCCCAGAGCAACAGGGGCTCCAGGGCGGGGTCGTCGATGAGGGCCGCCTCCCGGGGGGTGGCGGCGATGCGGCATCCCGTGCGTTTCTGGAGCAGGGCGTTCCCCCCGATGTGGTCCGCATTGGAATGGGTGTGGGCGATGAGTTCCAGGGTCCACCCCTGCCGTTCCAGGAGCTGGAAAATTTTCCGCCCCAGAGATTCGTCGTTGCCGCTGTCGATGAGCACCGCCCGACCTTCCCGGACGACCACGCCCACGTTGGTGGAGCCCGGTATGTAATAGGTGGAACCTCCGCAGGGCACTAATTCCACGGACGGACATCTCCTTTCGGCTTTCGGGGTGAATCCCGACCCTTCCCGAGAGGGGACGCGAACCTCCCATTCTTCGAGGTGCATGGTACTTCATATCATGTCGCTGGGTCAAATTATCGGTTGATTTTTCTACGAAGTTCTGACCCTTCGTATCCCCTCTGGGGGGAGGAGGGTTACCGGGGGGCCCCGGCAATGTCCCTCGGCAGAAGGGGGATAATTCTGCTATGATACGGGGGAAACTCTCCGGAGGATCCCATAAAAACCATGGGGGGTCGGGGAGGAAGGGGGAAAGAGCATGGATAAAAGTTCTTCCGGGGACGAGCGTGCTCCGATCACGTCGCCCTTGGCCTACTTGGCGGCCCACTACACCACCTCGGATGACTTGGCGCTTCAAAAGCAGCTTTCGGAGGATCTGGCCCGTTTTTCCTCCCTCCCGGAAGACAGCGCCGACCCCGAGGTGCGCAAGGAGCGCCGGGCCATCTGGGAGCGGGCGTCCTCGTCTTATTGGATCCTCGCCTGGGAGGTGCTGGAGAGCCGGAGCAAGGGAAGCGGTCGGGCCCCGGAGTTCCTCGACTTCGCCCCGGAGGAGCGCCTCTTGCTCGATGCGGCGGTGCTTGACCCGCGCCTGGCCCCCTTCAACGGGGAAGATTTGCTGGCCTCCGCCGAGGTTCCTACCCCCCTGGATCGCTATCAATACTACCGTTTTTCCGACCTGATGGCCGAGGCCTTTGCTCTGCTCTTCGAGAAGGACCTCCCCCGCCCCCGGGGGGGGATGGGCCTCGACGAGAAGATCGCCCACCTGGAGCGGCGCCTGGAGGGGCTCACCCGCCGCCGGGGGGGGATGCAAAAGGCCCTCCTGCGGCATGTCTCCTTCGGGGGGCTGGAGGAGGCCGAAAAGGACCTGCGGGAGATGGAAAAACGCCTCCTGGATCAGGTGGAGGTGGATCAGCGGGTGCAGCGCTTTCGTTTCGCCGAGGATGCGGCGCAGATCCGCATGCGCGAATCCAAGGCCCTCTACGACCGGACCCGCCAGCACCTGATCGACCTTTTAGAGCCCCTCCGGGACGGCTTGGGGGCCATGGGCTTCTTGGGAGAGTTCGACCAATTTCTGGCCCTGACGCCGGAG
>CALMLW010000111.1 GCA_937868015.1 uncultured Synergistaceae bacterium
GTCGCCCCCCGCGCGGGGGCGTGGATTGAAACGTCTGGATACCTCCGCCGATTAGCGGAGGTTGACGTCGCCCCCCGCGCGGGGGCGTGGATTGAAACGTCTGGATACCTCCGCCGATTAGCGGAGGTTGACGTCGCCCCCCGCGCGGGGGCGTGGATTGAAACGTCTGGATACCTCCGCCGATTAGCGGAGGTTGACGTCGCCCCCCGCGCGGGGGCGTGGATTGAAACCAGTCGTTGCCGCTCCGGTTGTCGCCGAAGTTTTGTCGCCCCCCGCGCGGTTCTTTTGCTATACTGGTTTCCGAAAGTTCTTTCGCTGGAGCACACGCTCTGCCCTCACCAAAAGGAGCCCTTGGGCGAAAGACCCCGTCGCCACACGGCGAGGAGGAAACGACATGTCCCCTTGGATTTTCTTTCGAAACGCCCTCGCCCTGGGGGCCCTGATGACGCTCCTGGCCCCCTTGCGGGGGGAGGGAGGAGTGTCCGTGTCGGTGATGCTCCAGTGGGTCCCCCAGGCCCAGTTCGCCGGGTTCTACGTCGCCCAGGACCGGGGGTTTTACGCCCGGCGGGGGCTCGACGTCCGGTTGGTGCACGGCGGCCCCCATCGGGATTCAGCCCGGGCTTTGGAGACGGGGGAGGTGGATTTTTCCACCCTTTTTCTCGCCACCGCCCTGGTGCAGCGGGACCGGGGGGTGCCTCTGGTGAACGTGGCCCAGTTGGTCCAGCGTTCCTCGCTGGTGCTCGTGGGACGGGAGGACCGGGAGGTGCGCTCCCCCCGGGATCTGGCGGGACGCCGGGTGTCCCTCTGGGGGGACGCCTTCGAGGCCCCCTACCGGGCATTTTTCGACATACTGGCCATCTCCGTGGACGCCGTACCCCAGCACCGTTCCGTGAACCTCTTCCTGCGAGGAGGGGTGGATGCCTGCTGCGCCATGTACTACAACGAATACCACGCCATCTGGCAGGCGGGGCTCGACGAGGACCAGATCGAGCCCTTCTTTCTCCGGGACTGGGGGCTCGACTTCCCCGAAGACGGGCTCTACACCCTGGCTTCCACGGCGACGCGCTCCCCCGACCTGGCCCGGAACATCGCGGAGGGCACCCTGGAGGGGTGGCGTTTTGCCCAGGCGTCGCCGGACGTGGCACTGGATCTGGTGATGCGCCGGGCGGAGGACGCGGGGATCCCCGCCAACCGCCCCCACATGGCGTGGATGCTCACCCACATCCTCCCCGCCATCTTCCCCGACGACGGGGGCTCCGATTCCCCGGGAAAGCTCTCCCGGGAGGCCTATCTCCGCACCGCCCGAATCCTCGAGCGCCACGGCATCATCCGCCACATCGACCCCTTCGAGTCCTTCACCCTGGACGGAGTTTCCCGTGTTCCCTAGAGTTCGCACCCTCGCCGGACGCATGATCCTGCTTTTGGTCCTGGGGGGCGGAGGAGTCCTGGTCGCCCTGTCGGGCTATAACTATTACTCTTCCCTGAAAATCTTCCGAGAGGAGCTGCGCCTCCGGGCCCAGGCCACGGTGAAGGGGGCGGCAAACCGGGTGGAGAGTGTGGTGCGGAGCGTGGAAAAGGTCACCGAGGAACTGGCGCTGGCCCTCCGGATCTTAAGCCCCGACGCCGCCCTCCGCCACGCCCTGCTGGCGGCCACCCTGCGGGACCAGCCCGAGATCTTTTCCATCACCGCCGCCCTGGAGGGATCCGACGGGGCCGTCGCCTTGCTCCAGGCGGGGCGCCGCGCCCCGGGGACCTTCGTCCGGCCCCGGGATCCCCGGAGCTACCCCTACGCCACCTTGGACTGGTTCACCCTTCCCCGGGACCTGGGACGCCCCGCCTGGAGCGAGCCCTTCAGCTCCGCCGAAGGGGGCGCCCCGGACGACTCTCCGGAGGAGCGCCGTCAGCTCCGGGCCTCCTACGCCGTGCCCCTCTTCTTGGGCCCCGGACCGTCGGAGGGGTTTTTCGGCGTGGTGGCCTGCGACGTGTCCCTTGCCTGGCTTTCGGCCTACCTGGCCTCCCTCCCCCTGGATGGGGGTTACGCCTTTTTGCTGTCGGGAAATGGAACTTTCATCACCCACCCAAATCAGACCTACATCATGCAAGAGACCATCTTCAGCGTGGCGGAGGCCTTCGATGACGCCCCCTTGCGCCAACTGGGGCAGCGCATGGTGCGAGGAGAAACGGGCTTTGCCGCATTGCATAATCCCTCCACCACCAAGGACTACTGGATCGGCTTTTCCCCCGTCCCCGCCACGGGGTGGTCCCTGGGGGTGCTCTA
>CALMLW010000112.1 GCA_937868015.1 uncultured Synergistaceae bacterium
ACGGGCTCCCCGGAGTTGAGGCTCACCCCCAGGATATTTTCCCCCAGGCGCTCCAGCCCTTCGGGGTTTTTGAAGAGCGCCAGGGGCACCCGATAGAGCGGGAGATTACTGCCGTTGTCATAAGTTCCCATGACTGTGCCGTCGGGCTGATAGGCGAAACCCGTGAGCACCCCCATGGCCCGGCCGTCCTGGTACTGGGCCCGGGTGGTAAACGCCGACCCGAACTGGGTGACGCCGTTCATGCGCTCGCCGCCGAAGGACTTGCCCAGGAAGTCGAGGGTCACTTCCCCCTCTTGGGCCCCCACAGCGCCGAAGGAGATCTTGAGCGTGGGGCTCACGTCGCCCTTCACCCTGCCAGCGCTGTCAAAGGACAAGATCCCCGTGGCGGGCTTCCCATCTGCGTCCGTCACCGTGATGTCGCTCACCGAGCCGTCGTCATTTTCCAGCCAGGCCCGCCAGCGCCAGCTGTTGTTGTCCACCTTCTCCCAGCTCGTCCGCAGGGTATGGGCATTCCCCAGAGAGTCGTAGATCAACTCCGGGGCGCTATGGCCGTTATTCAGCCGCTGGGCGATGGACACCCCCACCGTTTCCGTTCCGTTTTGTTTCAACACCAGGGACCGCCCATCGGCGGAGGCGAAAAACGTCGGAGCTCCAAGACTCCCCACAATCGCCGCTCCGCTGCTGTCCGTCAGGGACCAGCCGGTGTCGGGGGTACCGTGGGCTGCAAAGGAACCGTCGGGGTTCATCGTCACCGTCACCTCGGCGGCCCCGAAGGCCGTTCCCGCCGCGTCGGCCCCCCACAGGCGGATCGTCCGACTTCCGTCCGCCGCCACGTCGTCAAACTCCGCCAAGAACTTGCGCTCCTGGGTCACCGGAGGAGGTCCCGCGCTCACCGTCACCGGTAGGGACATCACCTGAAAATCGGCAACGCTCTTGGTGTTGAACTCCCAGGTTCCCTCGGAGCCCACCGTGGTGTTGTTCACGACGATCCTTCCCGTGGTGGCGTCGTAGGCCACCGTGGCGGGAGCGGCGAAGATCCCCGTGGGGGGCGTGGTGCCAGAAATCGTCATGACGGGCTGCCCCGCGTCGTTGACTCCCCCAAAGGAGAGGGTCAGGGTGCCCACCACCGCCCCGCTGGCGTCCCGGGCTTCCATGGAGAGAAAATTATCCACCGTGCGCCCCTCGGCAAAGGACACCGTGTACTCCGTGGGAATTCCTCCCGCGTTGAACGTGGCCTTAGACGTCACGTCCTGGGTGCGAAATCCCGCAGGGAGATAGCTCCCCACCCGGCTATCCAGGTTGCACCGGAAGCCCACCGTGGTGGTGGTCTGCCCCGGGATCTTCTGCCCCAGGGGGATGTGGACATCGGAGAGGGCGGCGCTGGTGATGAAATGCCCGGGGTTAGCCGGGTCCTCCGTCATGGCGTACCCCTGGAGGAAGTACCCCGTCCCCGACTGGACCACGTTCCGGTCCGCGTCGAAGACGAAATTTCCCGCCCGGGTGTAGATCTGCCGGGAGCCGCTCCGCAGGGCGAAGTACCCCGCCCCCTCGATGGCGGCGTTGGTGGCCATCCCCGTGTCCTGCACGTCTCCCTGGGTGAGGCAGGCGTCGATGGAGCCGATGATGGAGCCGTGCCCCACCTGCATGGGGTTGATCCCGCCGAGGGGTGAGCTGGGAGAGCTCCCCCCTCGGCGGGTCTCGTAGAGCAGATCCTGAAAATTCGCCACAGATTTCTTGTAGCCCAAGGTATTGACGTTGGCCACGTTGTGCCCCACGTTGTCAAGATAGACCTGATGTCCCCGGAGCCCGGAGAGCCCCGACCACAACGAACGCAACATGTTCTATCGCTCCCTTCCGGTACCGGGTCCGGCGGTCAACTGCTCACCGCCACGATGTTTTCCAGCAAGGTCTCGTCCTCGCCCACGGCCACGAAAATCTTGCCCGCGTCGAAGCGCACCCCCACCACTTTCCCCGAGGTCAGCCGACCGTCGGAGCCGCCGTAGATCACCTCGTGCCCCATGAGGCCGATGGCGGCGGTGCGGTTCATGGTGGAAAGCCTCTCCAGGGTGGTGTTCATATTCGTCATCTGCTCCAGCGAGGTGAACTGGGCCATCTGGGCGATGAAATCCTTGTCTTCCAAGGGATTGAGCGGATCTTGGTTGGCAAGCTGGGTGATGAGAAGATTGAGAAAGGCGTCCTTTCCCAGCTCGTTGTTGCCGGAGGTCTTCGAAGGGCCCGAGTCCCCCGAAAGGGATGGGGCGCCGTAAACTCCCGCGATGCGATCTTCGATCATGGCGTGTCGCCTCCTTGCTTGTTTCCGCTGGGGGTAGTTTCGGCTATTCCGGAGGAAAACACAAGGGATCCTTGGCTTCCGTCGGAGAAAAAAATTTTCTCCCGGAAAATCTGCGGGGTTCGGTCTGAAGAGGGTGCCCAAAGGGGGCGATGGGATCAATGCGACGGGATCAAAAAGGTCCGGAGGAAAGATGCGGGCTCTCGGCCATGTGCTCTCCGGCTGATTTCTTCGGTGGAGTACGAGGGGGGGCCGGCATGGCCACGCAACCTTGAATAAAGTAGGGGCGAAAAATACGATCGCCCCTACAGATGCTTCTCTGTGTTGCCAGTGTAAGCCACGGATGTTTTCCTGCGTTGCCGGCGTGGGCCACGATACGAAACGAATGAAAGCCGGCTGGAAGGTGCGCGCTCCCAGCTATGCGATCTCCGGCTGGTTTCTTTGATGAAGTGCGGGGGGGCCGGGGATGACCATGGATATTGATGCGGAGGGGAAAATGAAGTAGGGGCGAAAAATACTATCGCCCCTACGGATGTTTCTTTGCTTTGCCATGAAGCGATGCGATTCGAGCGTTACCGCTTCAGGTTGATGAGCTCTTCCAGCACCTGGTCCCCCGTGGAGACCACCCGGGCGCTGGCCTGGAAGCCCCGCTGCCCCTTGATGAGGGTGACGAACTCGTCGGTGAGGTCCACGTTGGACATCTCCAGGGTACTGCCGATGATCTTCCCCGCGCCCCCCTCGGTGGCGAACTGCACCTGGGCGGAGCCGGAGTTGGCCCCCTCCCGGAAGCATGAATCCCCGGTCTTGTCAAGCCCCTGGGGGTTGGCGAAGATCGCCAGGGGAAGGCGGTACATGGGGATGTTCTTGCCGTTGGTGAAAGAACCATTCACCAGGCCGTCCGGAGTCACGGAGAAGTCATTGAGGATCCCCATGGCGTAGCCATTTTGGATGTACTCCTTGGTGGTGAAGGGGGAATCGTACTGGGTTATGCCCTCGATCTTCGCCTTGCCGAAGGACTCCCCGGAGAAGTCCAGCTTCACCGCCACGTTCTGGGCGCCGATTTCCCCGAAGCCGACGCGCACCTCGGGGTGGGGGTTGTAGACGGTGATGTTGGAGCTGTCGATCTTGCCGTCAGCGGTGAAGCGGATCAGCCCCGTGTTGTCCTCCAGGGAAACCTGAGGGTCGTCGGGGAGCCAGGCCCGCCAGCGCCAGACGTTGCTGTCCACCTTTTCCCAGGAGACCTCCAAGGCGTGGTTCATGCCCAAAGAGTCGTAGACATCGAATTTGGTGTTGTGGACGTTGGCGGTGCGCTGGTTCAGGGGCTTCAGGGACTGATCATTTCCCCGCTCCACGGGAACGGAGACTGTGGAAAGGGGATAGGTCGCCGCCGCACTTAGGTAGTCCACCGTCACAGCAGATCCCGCTGCGCCTGCAGGCCAAGTGATAGTCCCCGTAGCCGCCACATACGTCGCGTAGGTAGTTCCATCGCTTGCCACCAGGTTTCCCGCCCCGTCATCACGGTAGACGTTCGCTCCGATGGTGGCCACCAGACTCCCCGGCACCACAGCACCATTTGCCACGGTGGTGGTGTAAGGTCCTGGGGCGGGAGGCACCGACAGTGCCTCTCCATCCACCACACTCCAGAGATTCAGGTTAAACGCCGTGGTGCCCGCTTCGTCGAACTCGGTGATGA
>CALMLW010000113.1 GCA_937868015.1 uncultured Synergistaceae bacterium
TCCTCCGAGTCTCCCCGGAGCAGGACCGGAACTTCGTCCACCGCCGTCACTTCGATGGCTCCTCCGCCGATGGATCGCCCCCGGATTTCCATGGCGTCCCCCTCCTGCCCGCGAAGGCGAAGGCGCACGTCGTTGGGGTGGGTGGCCCAGGGTAAGGGCTCCAGTCGGAAGGAGATGGCAAGGCCCTCCCCAGGAGCCTGCTTCAGGGCGTCGAAAAAGCGCCCATCCTCCAGGGACCATCCTAAAAGCCCCGCCGCAAAGGCCAGATCGCTGCCCTGCTGATCGTAGACCACTCCCCACGAACCCCAGGGGTCGAAGGTAAATTCGGCCTCCTTCACCCTTTCCCCCAGAAGGCCCCGGGCCAGGGTGGAGATGCGCCAGGCGGCGGCGGTGTGAGAGCTCGATGGCCCCCGCATGATGGGCCCCAGCACGTCGTTCAACATGCTCACGCTTCGCATGAAATCCCTCCTAAGGGAAAGATTGGCGCCTTCCTAGGGCCTTTGGCGCCCGGGGTAAGCATACCACTAAAGCTCCAGACCCGGGACCTTGCTTCTTTGGCCCCAGGAGAGCCACAGCCGGAGAGGCTCCCGATTGTCCTTCCTGGGGCTTCGTGTTACAATGGGTTCACCCGGTGCTCGGGCGGTGGGCGAACCCCGTGCTGGGCCCAGGGAATTCTTTATTGAGGAGCGAAAAGCATCATGATGAGTCGCGAAGTAAAGCAGCAGGTCATGGCGGAGAGTCGTATTCACGAGTCCGACACTGGTTCGGCGGAGGTCCAGATCGCCCTCCTGACGCATCGTATTCGGTCCCTCACGGAGCACATGAAGGCCAACCCCAAGGATTTCCACTCCCGGCGGGGGCTCTTGCGCATGGTGGGAAAGCGTCGTAAGATGTTGGCCTACCTGAAAGACACCAACTTCACTCGCTATTCGGACCTCATCCAGCGTCTGGGGCTACGGCACTAGGGGCCCTCGAAAAAAAGTTTCTCCCCAGGGGCGAGAGGGCGGAAGGATCCGCCCCTTTCGCCCCCTTTTTGTGGTATGATTGCCCCCATG
>CALMLW010000114.1 GCA_937868015.1 uncultured Synergistaceae bacterium
AACCCCCCTCGGATGGTGCCCACCGGCGCCCTCTGTCCCCGGAGGTTTAACACCAAAAGGCCCGAAACGATGAGGAACGCCGCCGCCACCACGCCCCACGAAGGCACCTGGCCGAGAAAGATCCAAGCGCTGGGCACCGCCAAGAGGGGAGACGAAGAGAACACCACGGAGGAGACCGAGGCCCCCAGGCGGTGCAGGCAGGCAAACCACAGGAGGTCTCCCACCACGAACCACACCACTCCCATGACCATGATGGCTCCCACGAGGGGCAGGCTTTCGGGGGCCGCCAAGCTCCCCCACCCCTCCGTCACCCCAAGATACGCCGCCGCACTGGCCAGGTATCCCAAACTGCGCACCGCGTTGATGACACTGTAGGGAAGGCGATCGATGAAGAGGCGGTAGAGCACGGGGGCCAGGGCCCACGTCAGCGCCGCCCCGGCGGCGGAAAAATAACCCCATACGGCGGGGCTCAAGGCCACGCCTCAAAAACGCGCCGCATCACATCCACGCTCCCCACCCCCGGAACCGGCTCCATGCCTGGAGCTGTCCGGGGGCAAGTATGGCACGCCCTCCGAGGGCGTCAACCGCCACGCCCCGGGGAGAGCCCTCCGCCAAGGGGCCCTAAAGTAGGCCATCTCCAAGATCTTTGTCATAAAATTCCCCGATCCGGGAAAAAATGCCCCTCCCGGGACGCCCCTCTGCTCAGGTCTTCTCTCCTCCGCAGGCCCCGTTGCCGCCGGGACGAAGTAGGGCCGCGACGAGGACGCGGTGATTCTGGACCACATCCTCCCAGAAAGGACCAAGTCAAAGCCCCGCCGCAAAATTACGCCGGTGGTCCAAAAGCATTTTCTGTGCTATGCTACCCGGAAATCCAAACGTCGGGACCATCATCGGCTCCCTTCGCCCCGGTCCACGGGTCACCGCGCCGAAGGGGGGGCGTGGAGCGTCCCGACAAGGGCCAAAAAAGGAGGTGATTCGGTCAAGGGTCTCCTCGAAGGTCGTCTTTATCTGCCACCGTCCTGGCCCGGTCCCAAGGGACCGGGGGCCCGCCCCGGCGGGGCATCATCCGCCGGAACGGGAAGAGTTTGCTCTCGTTGTGAGACAGAATGGAAAGCCCTGGCTTCCCAACTTAAAATGCGCGCCTTCTCACTACATGGTGGCAATATACCAGAGGGGTTGAAGTCGATACTTCAAAGCGATGATGCGAGATCGATATGGGCGCTCTCCGATCACCCCGATGGAAAGGCTCTTTTGCAGGGTACGGATTGGATGGGGAAGCTATTGTTGAAAGATAAGGAGGCTATGGCGCGATATAACGCATACGCGCGGAGGTGATTCTGAATGAGCGGTGAGATACTGACAGAGGCCGACGACCTTGCATTGGATATGCCGGAAAAACCGCAATTCGTTCCCGGTCAAGATGAGCTTTTCAGGAAAATCTTCGGAGACGAGGGGTTTGCTGAATATCGGCGTGAGCAGGAAGCGCGTTGGGGGGAAATGGGCGCGGTAGATAGTTGATCGTCCATAGTTGAATCAACATAACCCGCGCCGG
>CALMLW010000115.1 GCA_937868015.1 uncultured Synergistaceae bacterium
GGGGGGGGGCACGGGGGGGGGGGGGGGCGCCATGGGCTGGGGGGCTTGGATCCCGGGGGCGGCGGTGCCGGTCCAGGGCACGATGGCTCCGGAGGGGGGCACGACGGGGGCGGGGGGCGCCATGGGCTGGGGGGCTTGAAGGCGCTCCATCTTGGCTTCCGGCCCCACGAGGAGGGGAATCTCCACCCCCAGGGCCACGGCGTGCCTAGAGGCTCCGTCCCGGGGAGGAATGGGATTTTGGGCCGCAGGCGCCGCCTTGGGCAGGGATTTTTTTTGCCTTCGGGGATCCCAGATGGGCAGGGCGTCCCCCCGGGAGTGGGCCATGAGGACCCGGGAGAGCTCGGGGTACCCCGGGGCCAGGGCCAGCGTTTGTCCGTAGGCGACCTGGGCTTCCTCCAGGTCTCCCCGAAGCTCCGCCACCTTTCCCAGGAGGTACCAGACGTGGGGGTTTTCCCGGTCCTCCGCCAACATGCGCTGTAAAAGCTCTCGGGCCTGAGAGTACCGTCCGGTCGCCACCAGGAATTCACTCCGGCGCCACAGGTCCCGGTGGTCAACCCTTTCCTGGGACAGGGGCGCGGCTTCTGCGGCTTCGGTGACGGCGGAGGATCCCTGGGCATTCAAAGGGACGGCCGTCCACAGGAGCGCCCCTCCAGCCATCAGCAACAAAGCGACGGATCTCATCTACCACTCCCCCTTTCTGGGAGAAAAAAGAGGCATGATGACCAGATCTCGGAGCTGGATGGGGTCGTTTTCGTCCTCTTCCACCACGGTCACCGCCGCTTCTCGAGGCTTCAGGAAATCCACCCTCACCTTGCCCACCAGACGCGGCATGACCACCACGGGGTTTTCCGGATCGACGGTGATATAGGTATCGCTTCGCCCCACGGCGAGGAGATCTCCCACCTTCAGCGAGTCGAATTTTCCCAAGGAGACGATGTACCGAGGGCGCTCCCGGGTGGAATCGGCCATGGGCGACACCAGGCGACCCACGACCGCGTATCCCGTATACCCCCGGAAGATATCGTCCCGGGCCCTGCGGGCCGCGTTTTGAAAGGCGATCCAAAAGGGACTTTTCTCGAAAGAGGCCCATATCAGGGCCGGATCGTCGGGTTTTTGTCGGAACTCGGGAGTCCACCTCGAGCTTTTCCCGTCGATCACCGTGCGATAGCGCTCCTGCCCCGTGGTGCCATCATAGACCACCATGCGCAGGGATACGATGCCTCGTTCCGCCGTGCCCAGGCCTTCTCGGCGCCGGGGCTCGAAGCGGTAGATTTCCAGATCCACCGCCAGATCCCCCTCGCGCCTTTGCCCCGAGAGCCAGGGTTCCCGATCTCCTTCCCGCACCTCCACCAGAGGGGCGTCTTTGAGGATCTGGCGAAAGAACTTTCCCAGTTTGTCCGGGAGGATGTCTCCGGGGTAGTATTTGCTCTCCCAGACCCCCTGGTCCGTCGCGTTCCGTACGGGAAAGACCACCACCGTCATCCCCGATCGGGGGGTCGTATGGGCCGCCGCTGGCGTCCCCAGGGGGGCGACGAGAGAGATCACGGCCCACCCCAGGGCCCAGGCAATATAGAGGCTTTTTTTCATGGAAAAAATCTCCTTCCGATGGGTCCTTTTTGTGCGGCCTTGCCCCGCATTGGCAGTATCGGCGGAAAAGGGAAAGGTCAAGACCCCTCCGAGGGGCAGGGGGGCTGGCGATTTTTCGGAGAGGACCACCTGGAGGCCCCGAGGTCGACCTTCCGGTCTTAGGGCTACGTCGAAGGCTCCATGTGCGAGGCCACGGCCTGAAAAAAGGGGTCGAGCTCCCCGTCCACGAAGAGATGGACGCGTGACCGGGGTAGGTCGTGGGAGAAGAGCTCTCCTTTGTTGACCACCACGATCTTTCCGGGACAGAGGGCGGGGATCATGGCGGCGGGCCTGACGGCGAGGGCGGTGCCGAGAACCAGCATGAGATCCGCTTCCTCGGCCAGTCGCTCGCTTTCTTCCATGTGATTCACCGCCTCTCCAAAAAAGACCACGTCGGGCTTTAGGACACCGCGACAGGACTCACAACGGGGAATTTCTTCTCGAAGAGTCTTGACCACGCTGATCTGGTAGTCGTAGGTGGTGCGGCATCGGGTGCAGTGCGAGCCCCAGACGCTGCCGTGGACTTCGAGCACCCGGCGGGAGCCCCCCCGTTGGTGCAGGGCGTCGATATTCTGGGTGACCACGCCCTGGAGTCGCCCCCGCCGCTCTTCCTGGGCCAAAAATCGGTGGGTGAACGTGGGTTCCACATCCTTCAGGATCCGGAGGAACTCCCTATGAAACTTGTAAAAAATCGAAGGATCTCTCCGGAAGGTCTCGATGTCGAAAATTTCTTCGGGATTTTCCAGGCCCGCCCTCTGGTAGATTCCATCGGGGCCCCTAAAATCGGGAAGCCCGGCGGCGGTGGAGATCCCGGCTCCGGTGAAGGCCACCACCCGGCGGGATTGGGACAGAAGGTGGGCGAGTTCGAGCGCGCTTTCCTGGAAGTCAGACATGGTAACGTCCTCCTTTCTCTCTCACGAAAGAGGCTTCCCCCTGCGGGGTCGCTCCTCTGGGGGCGTCGGTCCCTCGGGGATGGAGTGACGACGACTTCCCCTAAGATACCCCAAAATCACCCTTTCGGTGAAGCCTCTTTCGGCGATCCTCAAGAGTCCTTCCCCGCTTTCCCGGCCTTCCGGGGGCCCTCGTCCGGGAAATGGGCGGTGGTGGGCGAAGGGGACGGGCCTTTCGAAAGATGGGCTTTCCCGTCCGGGGGAATAGACGATCCTTTCCATGCTACAATGGGCGGGAGCTTCGGGAGCCTTCCTCCTGAGGAGTACGGCGGTGGCAAGGAGGAGAAAATGACGACAGATTACGATGTTATTGTGGTCGGAGCGGGGCCGGCGGGGCTTTTTGCCTCCCAAGAGTTGACTTCCCAGGGGTATCGGGTGGCCCTGATGGACAAGGGGCGCCCCTTGGACGCCCGGGGATGCCCCCTCAAAGAGGGTCGGTCTTCCCGCTGCCTCCACTGCCGTCCCTGCGGTGTCATCTGCGGTTGGGGCGGGGCGGGGGCCTTCAGCGATGGCAAGTTGACCCTTACCCCGGAGTTCGGAGGAAACCTGGAGCGTTACGTGGGGCGACAAAGGCTTTTGTCCCTTCTGGAGGAAGTGGATGCCCTGTGGCTGAAGTACGGCGCCGATGCTCCGGTCTTCGAGCCCGAGGCCTCCTTTGCGGGGGACGTGGTCCGGCGGGGGCGGGTGGCGGGGCTCCAGATCATCCCGGCCCGGATCCGTCACATCGGCACGGACAAGTCCAAGGTCGTCCTGGGGCACCTATACGAAGAGCTGGCGACACGGTGCGACATTTTCCTGGGGACCGAAGTGGCCTCGGTGCTGGTGGAAGGGGGGAGGGCCCGGGGAATTCGCCTGGCCAGTGGCAAAGAGCTCCGGAGCCGGGGAGTCCTGGTGGCCCCGGGACGCGAGGGGGCCCCCTGGATGGAGCGCCTGGCCCGGGAGGTAAACCTGGAAGTGGACGCCCTTCCGGTGGACATCGGCGTGCGGGTGGAAATTCCCCGGGAGTGGGCCGATCCCCTCACCGAGGAGTTCTACGAGGTCAAGGCTCTTTTCAACGCTCCCACCTTTGACGATCGGGTGCGGACCTTTTGCATGTGCCCCGGAGGAGAGGTGGTGACGGAGTACCAGAGCGACAGCCAAGTGTTGGTGGTGAATGGCCACAGCAACCGGGACACCAAGACGGAGAACACCAATTTTGCCCTGCTGGTGAGCACGGAGTTTACAAAACCTTTTCACGACCCCAACGGCTACGGCACCCACATCGCCCGTTTGGCGAACATGCTGGGGGGAGGGGTCCTCGTGCAACGCCTCGGCGACCTCAAGGCTGGCCGTCGCTCCACCGAGGAGCGGATCCGCCGTGGCCTCGTGCGCCCCACGCTCAAGGACGCGGAGCCGGGAGACCTGGCCTTCGTGCTTCCCCACCGCCATCTGACGGACCTACTGGAGATGATCCGAGCCCTGGATAGCATCATCCCCGGCATCGACGGACCCCACACCCTCCTTTACGGCGTGGAGGTCAAGTTCTACAGCCTGCGCCTGGCGTTGGACGAAAGCCTTCAAAGCTCCATTCCCGGCTTTTTCGCCGCCGGAGACGGGGCAGGGGTGACCCGGGGCGTCATCCAGGCCTCCGCCAGCGGTCTTGTGGCGGCTCGGTCGCTTAAGACCTACATCGAGGGGATGGGGGCTTGACACGGAGGGCAGGAGGGGTAAAATCTTTTCTGAAAGCGTTTTTGTTTAGCGAGCTCCTGGGGCTCGCCATTCTGTAGGGAGGTGTTTTTAATGCTAGACCAGAAGCTTTACAAAGAGTTGAACGACCAGATCAATGCGGAGCTCCACTCGTCCTATCTGTACCTGTCTATGGCCTCTTGGTTTGAGTCCGAGAACCTGAAGGGCATGGCGAAGTGGATGCATGCCCAGGCAGAAGAAGAAAAAGTGCACGCCATGAAGTTCTATCACTTCATCGAAGAGCGCCGGGCCAAGGTGGAGCTCACCGCCATCGAGGGTCCCAAGACATCCTGGAACTCTCCGCTGCATGCCTTCGAGGACGCCTTTGCCCACGAAGAGTATATCTCGGGGCGGATCAATAAGCTCATGACGTTGGCCCGAGAGGTGCGGGACTACGCGACGGAAGAGCTCCTGCACTGGTTTGTGAAGGAACAGGTGGAGGAAGAGGCCTCGGTGGACGAGGTGGTGCAGAAGCTCAAGATGCTAGGTGACGCCCGGAACGGCCTTCTCATGCTCGACAAGGAGCTGGGGAAGCGGGATTAGACTTTGCCGCGGCCGCGCAGTTTTTAGCTTCTTAATGAAAGAGCGAGGAGGCCCCCATGGAGAACGTCTTAGACCTTAAGGCACTCTTTCACCTGAGCTACGGGATCTACATCGTGGGCTCACGCCGCGATGGCGTCTACAATGGACAGATCGCCAATGCGGTGATGCAGATCACGGCGGACCCCATATGTGTGGCTACCTGTCTCCACAAAAACAACCTCACGACGGAGTTTGTCCGCGACAGCGGCGTTTTTTCCGTATCGGTGCTGGGGCAGGACGTGCCCATGACCTTCATCGGTCAGTTTGGCTTCAAGTGCGGTCGAAACTTGGACAAGTTCTGCAACGTGCAACACCGAGAGGGTCCCACGGGGGCTCCCTACGTGATGGATTGGACCGTTTCCGCCCTGGATGCCCGGGTGATCAGCACCCTGGACGTGCATACCCACATCATGTTTGTGGGAGAAGTGGTGGGGGCCGCCGTGATCCGGGAAGGGTCTCCCCTTACTTACGCGGACTACCACCATGTCAAGAAGGGGAAGTCCCACCAATACTCCCCCACGTCGATTTTCAATAAGGTTAAAAACCTATAGCATACAATTCTTTACATTTGCTTGATGTCGCTTTAAAGTGCGCCGAAGATCCCGTTTCGGCGCACTTTTATTTCCGCCAACGAGGATGTTTTTAATAGAAATTTTAATTGAACGCCCAGGAGCTTTCGTGACGAAACCTTTCCCCGATGTTATAGTACTGGCGGCGGAAGAAATTGGACTTCCAAGTTGTTGGGGAGGTGGTGGTCCACGGCGGCGAAAAGTTTGTAAGGGGCTTTCAAGGCGGGCGGTGGCGGGCAATAGGATAGCGTTTTTACCGAGATCGAGACTTCAAGAAGGGGTGGTTTGGACAATGAAGAAGCACGGACTGATTCTTTTGACCCTGGCGTTGGGGCTTAGCGCCCTCTTTGCTTCCGTGGCTTTTGCCGATGAGCCCGTGATGGGGGGCGTCCTCCGCTGGCACGAGATCAACGATCCCCCCAAGGTGGACCCCGCTCAGGTCACCGACACCACTTCCAGTCGGGTGGTCTACCTGATGTTCGACTCCCTCGTGGAGAACGACGCCGACGGTAAGGGCGTCACTCCGGCCCTCGCCGAATCCTGGGAAGGCAGCGACGGCGGCAAGGTGTGGACCTTCCACCTCCGCAAGGGCGTCCACTTCCACAAGGAAACCGAGGGACAGCCCACCGCCAACGGCGGCCGGGAAGTCAAGGCGGCGGACTGGAAGTACTCCTTCGAGCGCCTGGTGTACGAGAACTCCCCCCGGGCCTACTTCCTCGACATGGTGAAGGGATATCAGGACTTCATCAGCCGCGACGAGACCGGTGCCAAAGAGTGGGCGGGGATCAAAGTCGTCGACGACTACACGCTCCAGTTCGAGCTAGAATACCCCTTCGCCCCCTTCGTGGCGGTGCTGGCTTACAACACCTTCGTGGTGGTTCCCAAGGAAGATGCGGAAAAGTGGGGCAAGGAGTTCAACTTCCACCCCGTGGGCACGGGGCCCTTCTGCTTCGACAAGTGGGATCACGACCAGAAGCTCGCCACCAAGAGAAACCCCGACTACTGGCGCAAAGACGACGCGGGGCGGCAGCTTCCCTACCTAGATGGCGTGGAGATCGTGGTCATTCCCGACCCCACCATCACCTACGAAGAGTACAAAAAGGGCAACATCGACTGCTACCGCGACATCCCGGACGAGTTCTACGAAGATGTTCAGGCGAACTACAAGAGCGTCTTCCAGGAGAGACCCCAGCTGGGCACGTACTACTATGGTTTCAACAACGAGATGGGCGACTTCGCGGGCCCCGAGAAACTGAAGCTCCGCCAGGCGTTCAACTACGCCGTGGACCGGGCCCGTATCAGCGACTTGGTGCTCAACGGCCGATTCCCCGCCGCCCGGGGCGTGTTGCCCCCCGGATTCCCCGGATACAACGAGAACCTCAAGGGCTACGAATATAACCCCGAAAAGGCCAAGGAACTCATGAAAGAATCGGGCTATCCCGATGGTTTCGAAGTCGAGCTCCTGGTGAACAACAACCCCCGGCACCGCGCCGTGGGCGAGGCCATTCAGGCCCAGGTGGCCGAGCTGGGCATCAAGATGTCCATCAAGGTGCTGGACTGGGGCGTCATGCTCGACCTCTGCGACCGGGGCGAAGTCAACCTCTTCCGCATGGGCTGGGTGGTGGACTACGCCGACCCGGACAACTTCCTCTATGTACTCTTCCATTCCTCCAACAAGGGTGCCAAGGGGAACTACTCCCGGTACTCCAACCCCGAGTTCGACAAGCTGGTGGAGCAGGCCCGGGTGGATACGGACTACGCCAAGCGCATGGAGCTCTACCAGAAGGCCGAGCAGATCCTGGTGGACGACGCGGCCTGGCTCTTCCTCTTCCACTACTCCAACAGCCTCCTCTATCAGCCCTGGGTGAAAAACATCCATATGCCCGCCTTCGGGGACTACACCACGCCGCTCTATAACGTGTGGGTCCAGAAATAGCGTCCCCGATCGGGGTAGATACAGGGGTTTTTCGGCGGAAGGATCGCCGGGTGTGGCTTCTTCGGGCCGCACCCGGCCCCTTTCTCAGGGGACTAACGTGCGAACGACAGGTGAGGAGAGGAAAAGATGCTGTCCTATATCCTTCGACGGTTGCTTTACACCATCCCCGTGGTCTGGGGCGTGGTCACCGTGGTGTTCATACTAATCAACGTGGTACCGGGGGACCCGGCGCGGCTCATGCTGGGACAGCGAGGAGACCCCGCCACCCTGGCGAAGATCCGGTCAGACATGGGGCTCGACCTTCCCATCTACCAGCAGTACTTCAACTTCCTCCGAGACGTGGCCAAGGGAGACCTGGGCAAGTCCTATAGGAGCAACGAGCAGGTGACCACCGCCCTTCTTGAGCGGTTCAAGGCCACCTTCCGGCTGGCCCTCTGGGCCATCATCCTGGCGGCCCTCGTGGGCATCACCGCCGGGGTAATTTCCGCCGTAAAGCAGTATTCTGCCTTTGACTATTCAGCCATGATCATCGCCATATCAGGAGTCAGCGCGCCGGTCTTCTGGGTGGGGCTTTTGCTCTTGCTGGCCTTTGCCTACAACCTGAACTGGATCCCCGGCGTGGGGTATGGCGACGGCGACTGGCGTTATCTCATTCTCCCCGTGATCACCCTAGGGGTGCGCCCGGCGGCCCTTTTGGCCCGCATCACCCGCTCCTGCATGTTGGAAGTCCTGAGCCAGGACTACGTGCGCACCGCCCGGGCCAAGGGGTTGGCCGAGAGGGTGGTGGTGGGGCGCCACGCCTTCCGCAACGCCCTCATCCCCGTGATCACCATCCTGGGAACCCAGATTTCCGACCTCCTCTCCGGTGCGGTGTTGACGGAAACGATCTTTGCCTGGCCCGGCATCGGCCGCCTCGAGGTGGAAGCCCTCATCAACCGGGACTTTCCCATCATGCGAGGAGGCATTATCTTCATGGCGCTCATATTCCTGGTGGCGAATCTTATCGTCGACCTCTCCTACGGCTTCATTGACCCGCGGGTCCGTTACGACTGAGGATGGGGATCATGACAGCACAGCAGATTAGAAAAAGCGGTGGAAGCCTCTGGTACGAGGCCTGGCTCCGCTTCCGGCGAAATAAGCTCGCCATGGTGGGGCTTTTCATGGTCGTTTCCATCGTGGGAATCGCCATCTTTGCCCCCTATGTGGCCCCCCATGATCCCATCAAGCAGCTCATCTGGACCGAGGGTAAGGAGGCCAAGCTCGCGGCTCCCACGACGGCCCACCTCATGGGGACCGATCTCTACGGTCGGGATATCATGAGTCGGATCATCTACGGAGCTCGCATTTCCCTTCAGATCGGCATCTTCTCCACCTTGGTCTCCCTCTTGTTGGGGGTTCCCCTGGGGGCCCTGGCGGGGTACTTCGGGGGCAAGGTGGACGATTTCATCTCCTGGATCATCAACGTCATCTTCGCCTTTCCCTTCCTCCTCTTCGTCCTGGCCGTGGTGGCGGTGTTCAAGAACCCCAGCATGGTGGTGGTCTATATCGCCATCGGGGTGGTGCAGTGGGTCTCCATCGCCCGGGTGGTTCGGGCCCAGTTCATATACCTGAGGGAGCGCGAATTTGTGGAAGCTGCCAAGGCCCTGGGGCTCCCCACGTGGCGCATCGTGTTCGTACATATCCTGCCCAATGCCCTGGCGCCGGTCATCGTGCAGGCCACCTTGGGCATGGGAGGGATCATCCTCCTGGAGGCCGGGCTGGCCTTCCTGGGCTTCGGCGCCCAGCCCCCGACCCCCAGCTGGGGGCTCATGATCTCCGAGGGGCAGAGGTATCTTGGGCAGGGGATCTGGTGGTGGGCGGTCTTTCCTGGATTGGCCATCATGTACACCGTGCTGGGATTCAACTTCCTCGGCGACGGTCTCCGCGACGCCCTTGACGTCCGCCTGAAGAGGTAGGAGGTATTCCCATGCCCCTGTTGGAACTAAAAAACCTAAAAACTTATTTCGACACGGATCGCGGCACGGTGAAGGCCGTGGACAACGTCTCCTTTTCCATCGAACCGGGGCAGACCCTGGGGGTGGTGGGGGAGTCGGGGTGCGGCAAGAGCGTCACGGCCCTCTCCATCATGCGCCTGGTGCATAAACCCGTGGGGCGTATTGCCGGAGGGGAGATTTTGCTCCACGGCAAGAACCTCGTCGGCATCTCGGAAGAAGAGATGCGAGACATCCGGGGCAACAAGATTTCCATGATTTTTCAGGAGCCCATGACCAGCCTGAACCCGGTGCTCACGGTGGGATCCCAGATCATGGAGCCCCTCATGCTCCACCAGAACCTCTCCAAGGGCGACGCGAAGGACCGGGCCATCGAGATGTTGCGGATCGTGGGGCTGCCCAATGCGGAAAAGAGGGTGGACCAGTACCCCCACTCCTTTTCGGGGGGACAGCGCCAGAGGATCATGATCGCCATGGCCCTGGCGTGCAACCCGGCGCTCCTCATCGCCGACGAACCCACCACGGCCCTGGACGTGACGGTGCAGGCCCAGATCCTGGACCTCATGAACAAGCTCAAGAAAGAGTTCAACTCCTCCATCATGCTCATAACCCACGCCCTGGGGGTGATCGCCGAGACGGCCCAGCGCGTGGTGGTCATGTACGCCGCCCGGGTGGTGGAGGAAGCGGATGTCAAACCCCTCTTCGGGAAGCCCCGGCATCCCTACACCCAGGCCCTCCTGGAATCCATTCCTCGGCTGGACGAAGAGCGGGATCGCCTCAACGCCATCCCCGGCGTGGTCCCCAACCCCCTGGATTTCCCTCCGGGGTGTCGCTTCCATAACCGGTGCAGCCAGTGTTTCGACCGTTGTTCGGTGGACGAGCCGCCCCTTTTCCTGTTGAAGGACGGGCGGAGCGTGCGGTGTTGGCTCTATGAAACAGACAAGGATAAGGTGGGTGAAATCCATGATTGAGCCCGGCAGCGCCTATCTCACCGTCACGGGGCTCAAGAAGTACTACCCTGTGCGCAAGGGCCTTTTCCAGGGGGTCGTGGGGCACGTCAAGGCCGTGGACGATGTGTCGTTTTTCATTAACGAGGGAGAGACCCTTGGCCTGGTGGGGGAATCGGGGTGCGGTAAAACCACCACGGGACGGGCCCTGCTCCACCTCATCGAACCCACCAGCGGCCAAGTCATGCTCAAGCAGGTGGACGTGGGCAATGCGGTGAAGACCGACCCCGGGACGATGCACCGCCGGATGCAGATCATCTTCCAGGACCCCTACGGAAGCCTGAATCCCCGCATGACGGTGCGGGACATCGTGGGCGAGGCGGTGCGTTACCACGGCATCGCCGACGGGAAAGATCTTGATGCCTACGTCTGCGACATCATGTCCAAGTGCGGCCTTCGGCCGGAGCAGCGTTTTCGCTATCCCCACGAGTTCTCCGGCGGCCAGCGCCAGCGTGTGGGCATAGCCCGAGCCCTGGCGGTGAAGCCCGAGTTCGTCGTATGCGACGAACCCGTGTCCGCCCTGGACGTGTCCATCCAGAGTCAGGTGTTGAACCTGCTGGTGGACCTGCGGGAGCAGATGAAACTGACCTATCTGTTTATCTCCCACGACCTCTCGGTGGTGCGGCACATCTCGGATCGGGTGGCCATCATGTATCTGGGCCAGATGGTGGAGCTCGCCGCCAAGCAGGAGTTCTTCGACCGCCCACTGCACCCCTACACCCAGGCGCTCCTTTCCGCCATTCCGGTGCCCGATCCTACCAAGGCCCGTAACCGCATCCTCCTGGAAGGGGACGTGCCCTCCCCTCAGAATCCCCCTTCGGGGTGCCGCTTCCATACCCGTTGCCGCCACGCCATGGATCGGTGCAAGCAGGAGATCCCTTCCTTCGCCAACGTGGGAAACGACCACTTCGTGGCCTGTTTTCTCCATCAGAAGTAATCCGCAGACGTTTCCTAAAGGAGAACGCTTCTGGTAGAGTAGGGAGGCCTCGCCTCCCTACTTTTTTTGGCGTGTCCGAGGCGATGGAGAGAGCCAGGCTCTACGGGGAACGATCTCTAGAAGGCCCTAGAGTGGGGCGCGAGGGCTTCCGGGGGGTGTGGTTTCGATCGGAAAAGACAGGAGGATTTTCGTGAGGTTCTTCTCGGAAATTTTGATGATAGGGGGGGCTCTCTACCTCTTTTTCCTGGGGTTTCTCTTTCTTTTCGGAGAGCGCCTCATCTTTCACCCCCCTAGCCCCCCCTACTCTTCGGAGGAGCTGGAGTTCTCCCTCTTGCCCACGCCCTCGGGGGAGAAGGTGGCGGCGGTCTTTTTTCCCGAGCCCGATGCCTCGGCGGCGCTGATTTACTCCCACGGCAACGCCGAAGACCTGGCGGCGCTTTTGCCGAGACTTGAGCGCATCGCTTCCCTGGGGGTGTCCGTCTTGGCCTACGACTACCCCGGCTACGGCGCCAGCACGGGGAAACCTACGGAATCCGGCGTCTACGAGGCGGCGGAGGCCGCCATGACCTTTTTGCAAAAGCAGGGATACCCCCCGTCGAGGATTTTTCTGATGGGTTTTTCCCTGGGTAGTGCGCCGACGATCTTTTTGGCCCATCGTCATGCCGTGGCGGGGATCATTTTGCAGGGGGCGTTCCTTTCGGCCTACAGGACGGTCACGCTTTTCCCGATCTTTCCCGGAGACCGCTTCGTCAACGAAGATCGCATCGCCTCCATCGTGTGTCCCGCCCTCTTCATCCACGGCACCGACGATCGGGTGGTCCCTTTCTGGCACGGCCGCTCTCTTTACGACCGGTATCGGGGCCCCAAGGAGGGACTATGGATCGAAGGAGGGGGACATAACGGCCTCTGGGGACACGCTCCCACCCAGCTTTCCGACGCCTTGGAGGCCTTTTTCTCCCGGAGCCTTCCCCAGGGGACGGCGCCCCTGCGCCGGAGGAAACAGGAGGGACGCCTGGCGATAAAGAAAAAGAAAAGGGCGCGCCGGGGCGTGTCGAAGGCCTGATATGGGCCCCGGGGGCTCTGAAGGCGGGGCGGGGTCACGACCAAGGGGTCCGGCCCGGCGCCGGGGGATGTGACCGGTCCCCCAGGGGGAGAGAAACCTTTTGTTTCAAGCCCCATCCCCCTTGGAGGGCGGCGGAAAAACGAGTACCATGGGGCAGGATGTAGCGGGGTCATACGCAGAGTTTTTTAGATCATGGCGTGGGGCGTTCACCAGAGGGCCCAGGGAGGCTCCCGGGGCGTTTCGCCGAGGACGGGGCATGAGGGAGGGCGGTATCATGGAAGCGCACCCAATGGTCTACGGCTTGTCTCGACTGACGGATTACGACATTTACCTTTTCAGAGGAGGGAACCACTGGTCTCTTCAGGATAAGCTGGGAGCCCACGAGACCGTGGAGGATGGGGTGCCGGGGGTGCACTTTGCCGTATGGGCCCCCAACGCCCAGAACGTCTCTGTAGTGGGAGATTTTAACGAATGGCGTCCCGACGTCTCTCCGTTGAAGCCCCGGTGGGACAGCTCGGGCATCTGGGAGGGATTTCTTCCCGGAGGGGGGCGGGGCATGTTGTACAAATACGCCATCGAGCACCCCGGGGGCGTGAGCGAAAAGTCCGATCCCTTCGCGCTGCGCACGGAAGTCCCTCCCCGGACGGCATCGGTGGTGTGGAGTCCCGCCCACGAGTGGCAGGACGAAGGATGGATGAGGCACCGGGGGCATCGCAACGCCCTGTCGGCCCCCATGAGCATTTACGAGGTGCACCTGGGATCCTGGAAACGCTGGGAGGGGAGGTCTTTATCCTACCGCGACCTGGCCCAGGATCTAGTGCCCTACGTGAAGTCCATGGGCTTTACCCACGTGGAGCTCCTCCCCGTGATGGAGCACCCCTTTTATGGCTCCTGGGGGTACCAGTGCACGAGCTTCTTTGCCCCCACCTCTCGCTTGGGATCCCCCGAGGACTTCATGGCCCTGGTGGAATCCTTCCACCGAGAGGAAATAGGCGTCATCCTGGACTGGGTGCCCTCCCACTTCCCCACCGATGGTCACGGTCTGGGTTTTTTTGACGGCACCCACCTCTTTGAATACGGCGACATGCGCAAGGGGTTTCATCAGGACTGGAGCAGCTATGTTTTCGATTATGGCCTGGGAGAGGTGCGGAGCTTTCTCATCAGCAGCGCCCTCTTCTGGTTGCAGCGGTACCATGCGGACGGTCTACGGGTGGACGCGGTGGCGTCCATGCTGTACCTCGACTACTCCCGTCAAAGAGGGGAGTGGGTGCCCAACGTCTACGGCGGCCGAGAAAACCTGGAGGCCATGGAGTTTTTGCGATGCCTCAATACGGCCATCTACGAGCGATGCCCCGACGTCCAGACCATCGCGGAGGAGTCCACCGCCTGGCCCATGGTTTCCCGCCCCACCTACGTTGGCGGCCTGGGATTTGGCCTCAAATGGAACATGGGGTGGATGCACGATACCCTGGCGTATTTCTCCCGGGATCCTATTCACCGAAAACACCACCACGACCAGATTACCTTCAGCCTCATGTACGCCTTCTCGGAGAATTTCTGCCTGGCCCTTTCCCACGACGAAGTAGTGCACGGCAAGAAGTCCCTCCTGGGGCGCATGCCCGGGGACGAGTGGCAGCGGGCGGCCAACCTCCGGCTCTTATTGGGATATCTTTTCGCCCATCCGGGGAAAAAACTCCTCTTCATGGGGGGGGAATTTGGCCAATGGCAGGAGTGGTACCACGAGCATGGGCTCCACTGGGAGCTCCTGGAGTATGCCTTTCACGCCGGGATACAGCGGTGGGTCCGGGACCTGAACGCCGTGTACCGGAGCCATCCGGCGCTTTACGAACAGGACTTTACCTGGGAGGGTTTTTCCTGGGTGGATTGTCACGACCGGGACAACGGCGTCCTGTCGTTCCTCCGCTACGGCCGTCAGGGGGAGACCCTTTTGGTGGTCTTTAACATGACTCCTGTCCCTCGGGAGCACTACCGGTTGGGAGTGCCCCGGAGCGGATGGTGGAAGGAGATCCTAAACAGCGATGGCCAGGTCTACGGCGGCGGCGGCGTGGGCAACGGAGGGGGGCTTGAGGGAGACGACATCCCCAGCCACGGCTACCCCGCCTCGCTCTCCCTCACCCTGCCTCCCCTGGGGGTGCTCTTCCTGCTGGAGGGAGGTAGTCCTGCCCATGCGTGACACGCTGCGTCGCGCCGGAGTGTTGCTTCATCTTTCCTCCCTTCCCTCCCCCTTTGGCGTGGGGGACCTGGGGCCGGGGGCGTACCGTTTCGTGGAGTTTTTGGCCCAGGCGGGGATGGGCCTTTGGCAGATCCTTCCCTTTTGCCCCACGGAGGGGGGGCGGGGGAACTCGCCGTACAGCGCCTCTTCCGCCTTTGCGGGGAACCCCCTTTTTATCAGCCCCGAGCTCCTGAGGGAGATGGGGTTACTTACGCCGGAAGAGCTGGCCGCAGTCCCTTCCTTTTCGGAGGATCGAGTGGACTACGATGGCGTGTTCCGGTGGAAGGCGCGCTGCCTGGATGCGGCCTTTGCCCGGGCCCGGCGATCTCCCCAGATTGCCGGAGAGGTAAGGCAGTTCCTCCATGGCCAGAGGACTTGGCTCCAGGACTATGCCCTTTTTTCGGCTCTAAAAAAGCACTTTGACGGCCTCCCCTGGGTGGCTTGGCCCGAAGTTCTGCGCGACCGGGATGCCGTTGCCCTGGAGGCCAAGCGCCAGGAGCTGGCCTGGGATGTGGAGAGGGAAATTTTCCTACAGTACATCTTCTTTCGCCAGTGGGGATCCCTGCGGGCGTTCTGCTCCGCCAAGGGAGTGCATATCCTGGGAGACGTGCCGATTTTTGTGGATCACGACAGCGCCGATGTGTGGAGCCATCGCGATCTTTTCTTGTTGGAAAGCGACGGATCCCCCTCGGCGGTGGCAGGGGTGCCGCCGGATTACTTTAGCCCCACGGGGCAGCGTTGGGGCAACCCCCTCTACCATTGGGATAACCTGCGAAAGACATCGTTCCAGTGGTGGGAGGATCGCTTGGTGCATGCCCTGTGCTGGTGTGACGAGCTGCGTATCGACCACTTCCGGGGATTTTCCGCCTGTTGGAGCATCCCTGCCCAGGATGCCACGGCGGAGCGCGGCGAGTGGAGGCCCGTCCCCGGAGAGGAGCTCTTCCAACACCTGAAACGACGCTTGGGTAAGCTCCCCTTTATCGCCGAAGACCTGGGAGTCATCACCGACGACGTGCGGGCCCTCATGGCGCGGTTCCACCTTCCCGGCATGAAGGTGCTTCAGTTTGCCTTCGGGGGGGGGTTTCCGGAAAACCCCTACCTGCCCCACCACCACGTGCCGGATAGCGTGATCTACACCGGGACCCACGACAACAACACCACGGCGGGGTGGTTTCGAGAGGAGGCCTCGAAGGAAGTCCGAGACCTTTTGGCGGAGTACCTGCGCTACCCCGTGACGGATCGCACCGTCCATGAGGCGTTTCTGCACATGGCCTTCTCCTCGGTGGCCCGCACCGCCATAGTCCCCGCCCAGGACATCTTTGGTTTGGGAAGCGAGGCTCGCATGAACACCCCTTCCGTTCCCCTGGGGAATTGGGCGTGGCGCCTTCCCATCGAATTCCTTAGGCGCGAAGGGGCCCAGCGCTTGCGACGGGCCCTCTTCCTGGGAGGACGCCTGGCCAAGGTGCCCTACGGTGGGGGGGAACGACTTGATTCGGTGAAGCGGTAGAAAAACTCCCGAGGGGACCCTGGGGCCCCCTCGGGAGTCGTGGCCTTAGATTGCCACGGAGGGGAGGAGTCTAGGCCTCACATGGAGGGGGAAGAGCTCGAAGAGGGCTGCTCCGCCCACGAGGACACGGGGAGAACCTCGTCCAAGGTGACGAAGGTGTATCCCCTTTTCTTCAGCGTCGATAGGATGTGGGGGAGGGCCTGCACCGTGGCCTCCACGCCGTCGTGCACGAGGATGATCCCCCCGGGAGAGACTTGGGAGAGGACCTTCTGGGCGATGTCCCGGGAGTTGAGCCCCGTGCAGTCGGCGGCGTTGGCGGTCCAAAGCACGGCGGTAAGTCCTTCGGCGGTGGCGGCCTCCAGCACCGAGGCGTCGTAGTTTCCCCCCGGGGGGCGACAGAAGCGGGGAAACTCTCCCGTGATGGATCGCACGGTGTAGTTGCACATGCGCCACTCCGTCACCACGCCCTCGGGAGGCAGAGAAAGAAGGTTGTTGTGGTAGTGGGAGTGATTGCCCAGGGTGTGCCCCTCGGCCAGCTCCTGCCGGACCAGCTCGGGGGTGGTGGCGGCCATGCGGCCCACGAGGAAGAACGTGGCCTTGACCTTCGCCTCCCGGAGGATGGCTAGGAGGCGTTCCGTGTAGCCCGAGTGGGGACCGTCGTCGATGGTGAGGGCCACCACCTTTCCTCGGCCGGGAACCTTTGCCCTGGAGATGACCCGAGAGGAGGCCAAAAGCTCTTCGGGGGTCCCCAAATAGAGGGCCACCACGGCCACAAACGCGCAGAGGATCACTGGACGGATTTTCAATGGACACGCTCCTTCGATGATACAAATGTCCCCTGAGACTACCGACAGGAGGCCAGGAAGTCAAGGGGCGGAGGGATTTTCCTCCATGGATCCCGTTGAGGGAAGGGATTGATCTGCGTCGTCCTTGCCAGTGGCTGGTCGCAGACCATAGGTCGGGCCTTTGCCGTCCACAGACTCCAAGATTTCAGTTCCATCGTTGTCTCCGAGGGGCGCTCCGGGCTGGGAGGAAACGACTTGTAGGTGCGGGGTTTTACCAAAGAGGATTTTTTCTTTTGTACGAAGCCCTTGAGCCTTCAGGAAAGATGATCTATAGTGTGGCGGTGGAAGGCGGAAATGACGCATGCGATCGGGGGGGAATCGGTATGAGAAGTGAGAAGATCCTCACGGAAGTGGGAACTAACGAGTGGCAGGTGGTGGTTTTTCTTCTAGGTGATCAGGCCTTCGCAATCAACGTGGACAAGACCCGAGAGATCCTGCGGTGGACCGGCGTCCGGGCCGTGCCCCGGAGTAACGAATCCATGCTGGGCATTGCCACGGTGCGGGGAGAAGTCATCCCCCTTATCGACCTCCGCTCCTATCTGGGGATCCGGTCGGAGATCCTGCTGGAAGAAAGCAAAGTCATCGTGGCAGAATTTAATAAAATGAAGCTGGGCTTCGTGGTGGACGCAGTGGAGCGAATCTATCGCATCAATTCCGACGAGCTGGATTCCACCCTTTCGGGATCTTTCCTGGGGGAGAACGCCCTCTACGTGATCAAGCGAGATGGCCGGAACATCCTGCTTTTGGACTACGAGCGCATTGTCCAGGCGATAAACCCCACGTTCAGCGAAAACTTTCACCTGACTAGCGACGTGGCCCATAATGTGGGACAGAAAATCGGTGATCCCAATGCCTTTCGCATCCTCGTGGCCGAAGACTCCCCGCTGATTCGCAAGCTGATCCGGGACTCCCTGGAGCAGGGGGGATTCCACAACGTGGAGCTGGTGGGGCATGGGAAGGCGGCCTGGGATCGGCTCCAGGACGAAGAGGACGTGTTCCACCTGCTTATCACCGACATCGAGATGCCCAAGATGGACGGGCTCACCCTCACCCGCCGCGTGAAAGAAGACCCTCGGCTCAAGGGCACGCCGGTGGTGGTCTTTTCCTCCATCATGGCCGAAGACATCAAGCGCAAGGCCCAGAGCGTGGGGGCCGACGTCCAGATCACCAAGCCGGAGATCGACCTCCTGGTGGGCAAGGTGTGTGACCTCCTTCTGGCCTCCACCAAGGGCCACCGCGTCTGATGGAGCCTGCGGGGATCCTGCCCTATTGGAACCACGACGTGGAGCTGGACGTGGTGTCGTGGCTTCCCTACTCCTTCGACCCCCATCCGGTGTCGGTGCAGGCCATGCACAGCGAGGAGCTTCGTGCCATCGCGGCCATGGCCCTGGAGTTGGGGAGCGAGCTCCTTTACCTGAACAGCCTGGGAAGCGGCCAGGTGGGCTCCCTCTTTCCGGACCGGCTCATCGACCCCGGGCGCCACGAAGATGCGGCGGAGGGCTTCGCCATGATCTTCGGCTACTCGCGCCCCATGGAGATGCTCACGGGGCTCCTCTCCTCCTCCGTGCCGGGGCTGAAGGCGGGACTGGCCCTCTGTGGCCTATGGAACCGCCGCATGCTCCTGGGAGAGATGAAAGTCATTGCCTTCGCCAGCCAGAACATCCTCTTCGACGAGACCCCCTTTCTGGCGCTCCTGCACGAGGTCCTGTCCAAGGCGGCGGGGGATCGGCAGCGCTACGCCTACTACGCGGAGAAGTTCGGCTATCGCCGGGCGACCATCCCCTTCGAGACGGATGACATGACGCAACTAGCCATCACCCAGATGCTTTTTGACCTGGAAATGGAAGAAACCCGCCAGGTGGTGGGACCCGCCCCGGAGATCTCCTGGGAGACCCCTTGGTCCTCCTCGCTGGGGGGCGTCTCCCTGTGACTTCAGGGACCTCGGAGCTCCGCTCCGTCCTGGGGGGGAACCCGAAGGACCGGCCGGGGTGGGACCTCTACTTCCTGTCCATAGCCTTGGTGGTGGCCTCCCGTAGCACCTGTCTAAGGCGGCGAGTGGGGGCGGTGGTGGTGCGCCAGGGTCACATCCTGAGCACGGGGTATAACGGGGCCCCCCGGGGAGTTCCCCATTGCGACGAGGTGGGATGCCTCCGGCAGCAGCGGGCCATTCCCTCGGGAGAGCGCCACGAACTCTGCCGGGGGGCCCACGCGGAGACCAACGCCATCGTTCAGGCCGCCGCCACGGGCACCCGTACCGAGGGCGCGGAGGTCTACTGTACCCACGAACCCTGCGGCCTTTGCACCAAGGTGTTGATCAACGCTGGCATCGTCCGCATCGTCTATGCCGAACCTTACGAAGACCCGGTGGCCCGGGAGCTCCGGCGCCAGGCGGGGGTAGAGGTGTGCCACAAGGAAAACCCGGGGGGGCTGTGGACGTTTTTGGAGGAGGTTTTGTCATGATTCCCACTCGAGAAGCGGCATTGGAACTTTTTCTTCGACATAACCGTGACGAAATGCACCTGCGCCATGCCCGGGCGCTGGAGGTGGTCATGCGGCACTTTGCCCCCCGCTATGGAGGCGATGTGGACCTCTGGGGCGTGGTGGGGCTCTTGCACGACCTGGATTGGGAAGAAACCCAGCATGCTCCGGAGCGCCATACGGCGGACGCCATTCCCCTGCTCCGGGACGAAGGATACGACGAACAGATCGTCCGGGCCATGCGGTCCCACTCCTGGGGGTTGCTCCAGGACGACGTCCCCCCCGTGACGCCCATGGAAAAAGTGCTCTACGCCGTGGACGAACTCACGGGCTTCGTCTCGGCGGTGGCCCTCGTGCGTCCGAGCCGCTCCCTGAGCGACCTGGAGCCGAAGTCCGTACTAAAGAAGTGGAAGGACAAGGCCTTTGCCCGAGGGGTGGATCGGGAAGTCATCTCCCGAGGAGCCGAGCTCCTGAACGTCCCCCTGGAAGAGCTCATCAGCGCCGTCATAGAGGCCCTGCGCCCCGTGGAGACCGAATTGGGATTGGGGACCGCCCGGTAGGCGCGCCACGCCCAAGGGCCGCCTCGGCCGCGTTCCACCCCATCCCCCCTGGAGTGCCGAAGGGGGGTTTCGTTGTGCGGGGGACCGGCTGGAAAGGCCGTCAAGTCATAGAAAAGGATGGGACGTGTTGAGGATGACTTTGGCCTCTTTCATTGTGAGCCCTGCTCCGGGGGAAGTCCCCCGTCGGTGGGAATTGGAAGGTTTTTCGGAAAAACCCTGGGTGGAAATCGGCTTCGGCAACGGAGAGTTTTTGGTGCACCTTGCCCGGGAGCACCCCGAACGCCTTGTCGTGGGCATAGAAATGTCTCTCACCAGCGTGCTCAAGGCCGCCCGGCGGGCCCAGCGGGAAGATCTGGCCAATGTCCGCCTTCTCCACGGGGACGCCCGCTTTCTCGTGCGCGAGAGCTTCGCCGACGAGGCGGTGGATCGCATTTATATGAATTTTCCGTGTCCGTGGCCCAAGCAACGCCACGCCCGGCGCCGGGTCACCGCATCGGGTTTTGCCTCGGGGCTCGCCGCCGTGCTCTCTCTGGGGGGAGAGTTTTCCCTTTGCACCGACGAAGGATGGTACGCCGAAGAAGTGCGCCACATCCTCTCCCGGCATCCGGCCCTGGAAGTGCTCTCTTTTGTCGTGAACCCTCCCCATGCGGTGACGACAAAATACGAGCGGAAGTGGCTTGCCTCGGGAAAAGACATCTTTACGGTGACCTTTCGCAAAGTATCCCCCTGGACAGAACGTCGCCTGGTGAAGGGAGCGATGGAGATGCACGTGGAAGTTCCTTTTCGGGAAGACCTCAAAGCCCGCCTTCCCCGGCTGGTGGGGCAGGGAGGGGGCGAAGAAGGCACCCGGTGGTTTTTTTTCGAAGGCTTCTGGGGAGATGACGGCGTGGCGCTGGTGCCCGTGTTGGCCAACGACGAAGGCTTCGAGCAGCGCTTCCTCCTGCGCATCGTGCCCCGTCCCTCCACCCTTTTGATCAAAGTCGATCCCGTGGGGAGCCCCTACCGCACCCCCGCCGTCGCCGCCACCCTGCGGGCGGCGGCCCGGATTCTCGCCGGCCCGGACGCCGAAACCGCTCTCCATGGAGCCGACGGCGGCGCCGGTCCTGACCAGGAAGAGCACGCCTAAGGCCCCCCGGGCCTCCGGAGCGGAGAACGCCCCGGCATTTCCCGCCTTGCCCCTCCGAAGGGAGAAAGTGGGATGAGCCTCGTTCCCTTCCTTGACGGATATGGAAGCCACCGTCTACAATGCCCTTGCGCCGGGCTGGCGGAATGGTAGACGCATGGGACTTAAAATCCCTTGGGCCCATGGCCCGTGCGGGTTCGACTCCCGCGCCCGGCACCACCGATTTCTACAAACAGAGGCCCGAAGGGGAAAACCCCCTTCGGGCCTCTGGCTTTTTTTTGTTCTCTGGCACCCCAGATCATTCCTCCGGCGCCAGGCGATCCTCTCCGCAGTAGACGTTCATCCGTTCCTCCCGACAGAACCCCACCAGGGTCATGCCGTTGTGCCGGGCCCGCGCCACCCCTTCGGCGGTGGGGGCGGAAACGCTGGCCACCAGGGGAATCCCCCCTCCGAGAAATTTGAACACCATGTCGTCCGGAAGGCGCCCCGACGTGATGGCCATTGTCCGCCCCAGATCCTCGCCTCGCAGCGACGCCCCCCCCAGAGCCTTGTCCGCCGCATTGTGCCGCCCCACGTCGGAGACCCGGAGAATGCGCGTGCCGTCCGGACGAAGAAGGGCCACCACGTGCACCGCCCCCGTGGCCCGAAAGAGCTCCTCCTCCTGAATCCAGTCGATCCCTGACATGACGATGTCAAACGTGGTGCGCCACGGAGGGAAAACGGGGAAATCGGTGGAAGAGACCTCCGGGGAGTGGAGCGCGCTACTCCCGCTGTGCAACAGGCGCCCCCGGGGGCCCACTCCCGGAAGAGCGCGCCGCAGGGCGACGAGGATTTGCCCGGGGCGGAGCTCCAGCGACGCCACATCCGCGAGGCCCCCGATGCGCCGGGAAGAAAGCAGATACCCCAGGGCCCACTCCCTTTCCATGCCGGGGGTGAAGACCACGGTGACCTCCGGCACCCCGTCCACCACCAGATCCATGCGCCGCTCCGTCATCAGCGTGTCCTGGATCGTGCGGGGCCCCTGGCTTTTTGACCAGCGCAAAACGGAAGAGGACACCGTGGGCGAAAGACCTTCTTCGCCATCGGGGTTGGGGGAAACGAACACAGGCAACGTCATGGCCATCCTCCCGGGAAAGAAAAAAATAAAAAAATCGATGGCTCCAAAAAGAGCCATCGACAGGAAAAACTGGTGGCGGTGACTGGAATTGAACCAGTGACACTGCGGGTATGAACCGCATGCTCTAGCCAACTGAGCTACACCGCCATTGGTTGCGGGGACAGGATTTGAACCTGTGACCTTCGGGTTATGAGCCCGACGAGCTTCCAAACTGCTCCACCCCGCGCCACTGACAACAGGGAGAATTATGTCACACGCGCGGAGCTTCGTCAAGGGGGAGCCCCGTCGATTTTTGCAGATTTTTCGAACATACGGCGAAATCCCCTTCTGGCCCCTCGGTGCGCATCTCGCCGGGTATTTCGGAGCGCAGGAAATGGCAATGAAACCTTGGATGTTGCGGGAAGTCTGCCGAGGGCAATCATTAGTGATAAAGAAATATTAAAAAACAGCACAAACTAGTGGTGGGAAATAACAGCTCGGCAAATCATAAAAGTAATTTTTATGACATAAGCGCAACATTATGCACGTCATTATGGCGATGACAGTGCGCAAAGTATTTCTGGATTTTTTTAAAAATTTGTGAATATGTTTCCGCCGGGACTGCGAACAGGCCGCTGACATCAGACAGGCCGTCGCCACCTTGTTAATCTTTCGAGGGATACCTCCGGAAATACTCATATAACATCGCCACAGCGGCCTGAGTGAAGATCTCCCCCGGGGATTTCATCGCCTCCATAGGCATCCCATGTGACGCACGGTCTCCTCTTTTTTCTGCAGGCCTTACCCGAAATGGCCACCGATGTTAAGCCGTTCTCGGCCAGATAGAGGGAGTGGGAACATCTGGTCCTTCGGGGCGACAGAAAGGGCGTTCGGGTTGACTTGCATTCGCTCGTAATGTACGACTAGTTTTTCCTATTCGCCACCAGTCTGTCTAGCTCTTCTGAAGTGATGCCGGTGTAATCCAGTATCTTCTCGCGAGGCTCGCCGGCGTCGAGCATTCGGGAGGCGACGGCAAGGGCCCTCCTGCTCTCGCCTATCTCCTTGCCGATCTCCTTGCCGATCTCCTTGCCGATCTCCTTGCCGATCTCCTTGCCTATCTCCTTGCCCCTCTCGATGGCCCTCTCCTCGACCACGCTTATCAGCATCGTCT
>CALMLW010000116.1 GCA_937868015.1 uncultured Synergistaceae bacterium
TCCCTTCCCCTGGCGTGGATGAGGGAAAAGGTCCATCGCCCCGGGGGGCTCTTTCTGGCCCCCGAGCTCATCCGTCGGGCCACGGGAAAAGACCCCGGCCCCGAAGACTTCTTGGCCCACCTGGCGACGTCCTACGGGGTGATTTTCGGCAAAAGATGACGACGTGGCGCCGGGGAGAGGACAACCCCGGCGTCGGTCGTGGGGGGGGCGGGGCTCGGACGTAAAAGGCTTTGGGCCTCCGAAGATGGAACCCAGATTTCGTATAGGGCGAGGCCGGAAACGCCGACTTGTAGATTTTCCCCTTGGTGATACCATGGGAAAGCACCGCCGGAAGTAAGGCCTCCGGTGGCTCGGGAGGAGGAGTGGATATGGCCCAAGACGCGAGTCACGAAAGGAGCGAAGGGGCGAAGGCCCCCGACCCCTTGTCAAAAGGGATTTTCGAGGAAACCGCAGAGGGCATCGCGGCGGAAGGAGAAGGGGCCTACCGCCAGCTCTTCGACCACATGCTGGACGGCTTTGCCCTGCACGAGATCATTCTGGACCAGGACGGAGTGCCGCAGGACTATCGCTTCTTGGCGGTGAATCCGGCCTTCGAACGTCTCACGGGGTTACGGCGGGAGTCCCTTCTGGGGCGCACCGTGAAAGAGGTCTTGCCGGGCACGGAGCGCCACTGGATCGACACCTACGGCCGGGTGGCGCTGACGGGGGAATCCGTCACCTTCGAAAACATCTCGGCGGAACTGGGGCGCTACTTCGAAGTCACCGCCTATTCCCCTCGGCGGGGCTTTTTTGCCTGCATCTTCGCCGACGTCACCGCCCGTCGCCGGGCGGAAGAAGCCCTGCGGATCAGCGAAGAGCGCCTGCGCTTCGCCCTGGAAGCCACCAGCGACGGCCTGTGGGATGCGGACTTTTCCACGGGGGAGGTCTACTGGAGCCCCCGGGCCTATGCCATCCTGGGGTATACCCCGGAGGAGGGTCCCATGACCCTGAACCGGTGGCAGGAGCTCCTACACCCCCAGGATCGGAAGACCGCAGAAGAGCTTGTCCAAAGCGCTTTCTCCGGAGAGAGCGAAGGATACACCCTAGAGTATCGCCTGGCCGCCCGGAACGGAGATTGGCGCTGGGTGATGGACCGAGGCAAGGTCATCGAACGGGAGCCCTCCGGGAAACCCCGTCGTGTCGTGGGCGCCATGGCGGACATCACGGAGAAAAAGACCATGGAAGAAGAACGACGGGTGCTGGAAAAATACCTCCAAAACGTGGTGGACTCCATGCCCTCCATCCTGGTGGGGGTGGACGTCCAGGGGAGGGTAACCCAGTGGAACGCCGAGGCGGAGCGCCGCACGGGCCTTTCGCGGCGCCACGCCCTGGGACGTCCGGTGCGGGAGTGCGGCAATTTTCCGGAGGAGA
>CALMLW010000117.1 GCA_937868015.1 uncultured Synergistaceae bacterium
CCCCAGTTTTGGGAACCCCGGGATGCGGAACGCCTGCGAGGCCTCTTCGACGGAGGAGTGATTCGTCGGTTGTCTGCGCCGATGAAGGGGCGCTTCCATTGGGTTGACCGCAAAAGGACCATCGAATTTGCACGACGGGTTCGTTCGCTAGACCTAAAGGGCATTTATCCCCTTAAGGAGCAGACCCGGATCTACCCCCAGGGGGGCATTTTAGCTCAGACCATCGGATTTTGCGATACGGATGACAGGGGATTGGCGGGGTTGGAGCTCAGCCTTGAAAGTGCCCTTTTTTCCGCACCACAGATAAGAGTGGTGGCCCGGGCCGCCTCGGGAAAGACCTTGGATATCCTCTCCCCTTTGGCGGAGGTGACGTCTCCCCAGGGAGGGGAGGCGAGGCTGACGGTGGACTCCCGAATTCAACATATCCTGGAGGACGTGTTGGGGCGAGGGGCGCAAAAGGAACGGGCCAAATGGGGCGCGGCCTTGTGCATGGATCCCCGGAGCGGGGCGGTGCTGGGATTGGCGAGTTGGCCTACGTTCAACCCAAGCGACAGAAAAACCATGGCACAGAAGGAGTCGCTACGGAACAATGTCCTAGGTCGAGTGTTTGAACCCGGATCCACCATGAAGCCCATCATCATGGGAATTGCCCTGGAAAATGGGTACGTCTCTCCCGGAGAGACCTTTTCCTGTCCCTCTCGCATGAAGATCGCCGATGGGTCGGTGGGGGAGTTCAACGGCCATAGCTATGGAAGATTGAATACTCAAGAAATAATAATGAAATCGTCTAACGTGGGTATGGCTCAGATCGGCATGCGTTTTAAGCCGCAGTACGGCTACGAGGCCTTGCGCCAGTGGGGCTTCGGCCGCCTCACGGGACTTGAAGTTCCCGGAGAGGAGTCGGGTATTGTGTATAAACCAGAGCAGTGGTACGGCGTTATCCCCGCAAACATCGCCATAGGGCAAGGAATCGCGGTGACGCCGATCCAGTTGGCCGTGGCCATGGCCGCCATTGCCAATGGGGGAAACCTCCTTCAGCCTTACATCGTGGACACGGTGGTCACGGGGGAAGGGAGGTTGATGTACCAGGGGCGTCGCACGCTTCAGGCCCAGGTTTTGGCCCCCCACACGGCGGCGTGGCTTCGGGAGGCCATGAGGCGCGTGGTGGTGGAAGGAACGGGGAAAAAGGCCGATATCCCGGGGCTTTTCGTGGCGGGAAAGACGGGAACGGCCCAGATCGCCGAAAAGGGGAAATATAAAG
>CALMLW010000118.1 GCA_937868015.1 uncultured Synergistaceae bacterium
GGGCCTCGTAGAGCGCCGAAGCCCCCACGATGCCCCGGGACGTGAGTTGGTCCACGATCATCTCAATGAAACGGATCTGGGGGGCGGTGAGGCTCCGGTCGTTCAGGAACTGCGAAAACGCCCCCTGGGCCGTGGCCCGATCCATGCCCACCAGACTTCGGACGAAGTGCGCCACCGACGGGGCGCCGCTTTTCGCCAAAAGCCCCGAAAGCAGCCCGGGGCCGTCTTCTTCCCCCAGCGACGCCAGGATTTCCTCCAGCCCGTGCAGGTCCTGGGGCGTGAGGGGCTGGTGGGTCCGCAGGCGGTGGATCACCAGATGGTCTTGATGATGGCGCAGGAAGTCGTTCACCTTTTTTTCGTACTGGGCCCCGGTCATTTTGGGCATGGCCACCGCCTCCACGTCCCGCACCCCCTGGAATGCGTCGTTAAAATCGGTGTAGACCACGGGACGCATCCGGCGATCGAGAAAGGACGTCAACGCCCGGAGCCGTCCCCGCATGTCCTCAAGCCCGGCGATGGACGGGCCATCCCAGAAGGAGCTCTCCTGCATGGCCCCCAGATAGGCCCGCTGGGCGGCCACTGCGGGAATGGCGACCTTTTCTTCCAGCAACGCCGCCATCTTCACCACCCGCCGTCGCCGGCTTTCAAAGAGGCCCAGATCTCCCTCCACCAGGGCCAGCTGCATTTCCAGCGTTATGAGGTCGAAGCGGCGCGGGGCCTCGTCTTCCAGGGGAAGGGTGGTGGGGAGATTTGCCACCTGGCGCTCCAGCACCTCCCTGTCCGGGGCGGTGAGATGTTCCCAAGCCTCGCGGCGCTGGAAACGCTCCACTGCGGCGAGCTCCAGCCGGACGGCGAAATGTTCCCGGTTCATGGCCGCCACCTCGGCATGGAGCCCGTCGGCGAGGGCCTTTCCCAGCGTGCCGTCGGCGTTCAGCGCCGGAGTGCCCTGCACGTATCCCAGCAGCCGTACCCGGGCCCGGAAGAGCCGCGCCCCCAGCGGAGCGGGATCCCCCGCTGGGGCGATCTGGTCGGGGTGCTCCCGGAAGAAGTCGAAATTGGCGCAGAAGTCGAAGATCCGGAAGTCCCGCTTGTCGTCCCCCGGGCCGAAGAGCTCGGGGCAGAGCCGAGTGCCGCGCCCGATCATCTGCCAGAACTTGATCTTCGAGGAGACGGGCTTGAAGAACACCAGATTCGCCACCTCGGGAATGTCGATCCCCGTGTCGAGCATGTCCACCGAAAGGGCGATGTGCGGCGCCTTGTCTGCCTGGGAAAAATCGTCGATGAGACTCTGGGCGTGCGAGACGGAATTGTCGATGACCCGGGCGAAGTGCCCCGCGTACTGGGGGTAGTGGTGGTTGAAACGGGCTTCGATGAACTGGGCGTGCTGGTGGTTCCGGGCGAAAACGATGGTCTTGGCGATCCGGTCCCCCCCCGCCACCTTGTGCCCGTGTTCCATCAGGTGCCGGAGCATCTTGTCCACCGTGTCCCGGTTGAAGAGCCAGCGGTTGATGGCCGCCGGGTCCACCCGGTCGGGGGGAGCGACGGCATGGTCCTCATCCCCCCAGTCCAGGTTCTCCCACTGGGCCTTCTCCTCGTCGGAAAGCCCGTCGTACGTGATCCCCTCCCGGGGAAACTTCAGATCCACCTGCTCCCCCCGGGGGGGCACCAGATAGCCGTCGCGCACCGCCTGGGCCAGCTCGTAGGCGTCCGTGGGCACCCCCGTTTCCAGCTCGAAGAGGTCGTAGGTGTTTTTGTCCACGTCCTCCCGGGGCGTGGCGGTGAGCCCCACCAGCAGGGCGTCGAAATAGCGGAAGATCGCCCCGTACTTCTGGTAGACCGACCGGTGGGCTTCGTCGATGATCACCAGATCGAAATGTCCCGGACTGAATCGGGCCTGAAGCCCCTCCGTCTCGTCGATGAGCCCCATCATGGTGGGGTACGTGCACGCGAAGACCCGCCCCTCGGCGTCTCGTTCCGTGACAAGATTCACCGGGCTGCTCTCGGGAAGGTGCTTCTTGAAGGCCCCCACCGCTTGATGGACCAGCGCCACCCGGTCCGCCAGAAAGAGGACCCGCTTCACCCACCCGGCCCGCTGCAGCACGTCCACCAGGGCGACGGCCGTCCGGGTCTTTCCCGTCCCCGTGGCCATCACCAACAGCGCCTTCCGCCGGGCTGCGGTGAACTGCGTGAAGATGCTGCCGATGGCCCGCTTCTGGTAGTACCGATCCACGATGGCGGGCCTCACCTGGGCCACGTCCAGGGGGCGGCGCTGGGTACGCCGGAGGGCGAGGCGGGACAGTTCGTCCTTCTTGAAAAACCCCGCCACCTCCCGGGGAGGATAGATCCGGTCGTCCCACAGCCACGTTTTGTAGCCGTTGGTGCAGAAGATGAGGGGGCGGATGCCGTAGGTCGCTTCCAGACCATCGGCGTAGAGCTTGGCCTGCTGTTGTCCCCGGAGGGGATCGACGGTGGTGCGCTTGGCCTCCACCACTGCCAGAGGGTTGTTGTCGTCGCCCCAGAGCACGTAGTCCGCGCTCCCCGTGGTGTTTTTGGGCATGGCCACCCGGTACTCCCGGTTTCGCCGCTCTTCCAGGGGCCACCCGGCGCGGGCGAGCTCCACGTCGATGAGGGCGCGGCGGGTTTCCGCTTCGGAGTAGTCGTGGTCGTCCGGACGCTGTTCCGCCGCAGCGCGGGCTTCGGCGAGCTGGTGGCGCAGGGCCTGGATCTCCGCGTCCAGTTCGTCGCGCTCCTTTTGGGATTTCAGCAGCGCCTTGTTTTGCTCCGCGAGCTCCTTTTCCCGGATTTCGAGCTCCTGACGAGGGATGAGCTCCCCGGGGACGGGAACCGAAGGCACCAGATCGTCGCTCCACGCCGGGGCGTTTCTTCGGGCGGCGGAGGCGTAGGTGCGCGCCAGCCAGTGACAGCAGTGGTGGAGCTCCTTCACCACCTGCAGGGCGTCGGCGGGGCGAGGGGCCTGGGCGTTGTGCACCGCCTGGTTTCCCACCTTCTGAATGAGCCGGGCCTTTTGAAAGACCACCTGGGGCAGGCGGTTCTGAAACACGGGGTCGTGCAACAGGGCCCCCAGGCTTTGGTCGTAGGGCATCCGGAGGAGGGTGTCGTGGCGGTAGAGCCAGTGCACCATGGCCTCCAGGGCAAACCGGGCGTGGAAGCACGCCGCCCGGGGATCCCCCGCCATGGAACGTTCGGCCTGGGCGGCGGCTTCGGCGATGGGGGCGAAGTCCTGGGCGAAGAAGGCGAAGTTGCTCATGATCGGCGGCCTCGGTGGGGCGGGGGGGTCATCCCCAAATGTTCGGAGCTCAGGGTTAAATGTTCGGAGCTCAGCCCCAAGTGTTCAGAGCTCCGAATGAAATATTCTGAGCTCGCCGTCGAAGCCCAAGGGAGCCTGGTTTCCCGGGGCTTTTTCCCGGGGTTTCCGGCGTGGGGTCCCGGAGAGGGGGAAACGGTGGTTTTTTCCATGGCGGTCACAGCTCCCCGTCGAAGGCCCGGGACTGGAGCGACGCAAAGAGGGCGTCCAGCTCCGCCCCATGGGCTCGCATCCGCGCCTTCTGCCGCTCCACGCCCTCGACGATGGCGGCAAAGCGGCGCTGCAGGGAGAGGGGGGGCTTTATGAAACAAAACTTGCGTATGCCAAAAGTGCTCAAATTGTAATTACCTGCAGTTGTTCTTGCTTCCTTCCTAACCTCATGTCGGTAAGTTTTAAACTCAATGTGGTTTTTCAAAAACTCAGAGTCTAGTCCCGACGTGGCGTAAAGGCGTCCACGTATCAAGTAAGATGAAAACAATGCCTTTTTATGCCCGTCAAATCTTGCGCAACGCCCTATATAATCTGGGTTTCCATTTGTTCTGACAAAGAGCAAGTCGTTTTTGTTTAACAAAAACTTATTCGACACTTTTGGTGGCAGATTTATAAATTTCAAATCAGACCAGTCTATGCTGCCGTTTATAACATTTGGTATGCGCAAAATAGGCAGGTTGCCGGGTGATGGTTCACTTGTCGCCTTTGTTGATGTTCCATAGGCTAGTTCCTCAAATGCTTCTGCTCCCGTAACCACCTCCCACCCCTTCGGGTTGGTGACGGGGTCGCCGAACATGTCGAGAAACGTGGATTGGAGCAGCGCATCAAGCTGTGCCAGCGCTTCCCGACGTTTGGCGCGCAGAGCGTCCGCCGCGTCCAGAATTTCCGCGATGCGCCGTTGTTCGTCGAGGGGTGGGAGGGGGATTTCGAGTTCCGCAAGTTTGTTTTGTGTGATCCCCTTGACGGTGGCGCCCGTTCCAAACTGTTCAATTTGTTTAGCAAGACCAAGCATGGAGTATAAAAGATATCTTGTGTCGATTTGTTTTTTTGGAATTAATGCGCGCAAATCTTGATTTATTGCCATGTCTATGGTGTTAATGGCAGCTTTCCCAAGGGCCATTCGAGTTGGAATAATAACATGCCCGGCAGGAATAATATTCGATGCGCTTTCCTTGAGACCTTTTTTGCTAATTGAATCTTGTGTGCAAGAAATAGTAAGCCCTTTAAAATCCTTCACGGTAGCCCAAGGGATTTCGTCAGTCCAATATTCTGATTTGTCCTTGCTGGGAGTCCCTCCCCCTTTGAACGAAACAATACTCCCCAAGGTAGTTTTGGGCCATTTCATCCCAGCATCCCCTCCAGCTCCCTCCGCCCCTCGGCGATCTCCTCCTCCAGCGCGGCCAGGCGCTGCAGGATCTCCCGGGGGGCGTCGTGGACCACCGCCTCGTGCACCACCTCTTTGTAGCGGTTGAGAGAAAGGTCGTAGTCGTTGCCCGCAATTTCGGCCTTGGGCACCAGAAAGCTCTGGTCCGTGCGGCGGTGGTGGGCCTCCGCCCCCCGGTTTTGCCAGCGGGCGAGGATGTCGGGGAGGTCGCTCCTTTCGGGCTGGGGGGTGCGCTTGTCGTCCAGGGAAAAGCCGTCGGCCTCCATGTCGTAGAACCACACCTGGTCCGTGCCCCCCGAGTTGGTCTTGGTGAAGAGCAGGATGGCGGTGGAGACCCCGGAGTAGGGCTTGAAGACCCCCGAGGGCATGGAGATCACCGCGTCGAGCTTTTGCCGCTCCACGAGGATCTTCCGGAGCTCCCGGTGGGCGTTGGACGAGCCGAAGAGCACCCCGTCGGGGACGATGACCGCCGCCCGCCCTCCGGTTTGGAGCAGGCGCAGAAAGAGGGCGAGGAAGAGCAGCTCGGTCTTCTTGGTCTTCACGACCTGCAGCAGGTCCCGGGCGGTGGATTCGTAGTCCAGGCTCCCGGCGAAGGGGGGATTGGCGAGGACGAGGGAAAAGCGCTCGGCGTCGTCTCGGTCCGCCTGGGCCAGGGAATCGCGGTAGCGGATGTCGGGGTTTTCCACCCCGTGGAGCAGCATGTTCATGCTGCCGATGCGGAGCATGGTGGAGTCGAAGTCGTAGCCGTGGAAGGTCCCCGCGTTGTACTTGCGGCGGCTTTCCTCGGTGCGGTAGATGGCGTCGTGGTGGTGCTCGCGCAGGTACTCCGCTGCGGCGACGAGAAATCCCGCAGTGCCGCAGGCGGGGTCACAGAGGACATCCCGGGGGGTGGGATCGGTCATCTCCACCATGAGGCGGATGATGTGGCGGGGGGTGCGGAACTGGCCGTTCTGCCCTGCGGTGGCGATTTTCCCCAGCATGTACTCGTACAGATCCCCCTTGGTGTCGCTGTCGGGCATCTCAATGCCGTCGAGCTGGTCCACCACGTTGGCCAGCACCCGGGAGGTGGGGATGGTGAACAGGGCGTCCTTCATGTGGTGGACATAGGTGGAATCCCCCTCTTCCGGGCCCCCCGATCTCCCGAGGGCCTTGATGAAGGGGAACACCTCATCCTTTACCGTGGCGTACATCTGCTCCGGGGCGGCGTCGCGAAAGCGCGACCAGCGCAGATGGTCCTGGTGGGGGGCAAAGAGGGGTTCCCGGATGGGGGTGCCGGTGCGGGCGGCTTGGGCCGCACGCCGGGTGTGCACCTAGTCGAGGCCCTTGATGAAGAGCAGATAGGTGAGCTGTTCGATGACCGAAAGGGGGTTTGAGATGCCCCCGGACCACATGGTGTCCCAAATGCGGTCGATGCGGGATCTGATTTCTCCGGTGATCATGGATGATGAACTCCTTTCGATGGCAACGGTGCGGCCCCGGGGGCCGACGGAGCTCCGGATGGCGCCAGACGCTCCGGCGGAAGGAGCCAAGGCATCGGAGCCCCGGGGGGCTTGGAGCGGGGGGATGCGGGCTCTTTTCGTCTCTTGCTGGTGCGCCGGAGGGCGCGTCACCGCTCCACCCTCCGGCGGGATTTCCTTCGGAGACCGGCAAGGGTGGGGGGGCGGTCATTTTACCGCATAATAACACACGAAAGGAAAACGTGTGAACGCAAAAAGGGGGCAGAAAAGGCCCCGGGGGTCGTTTCGCGGGGGCAAGAAGCTTCGAGAAGTTCCGCGCCCCCGCCTGTGGACGAGGGGCGTGGTGGCCAGAGGGGAGCCGTTCGTCGGAAGAGGTCGGTGGATGTCCAAGAAACCCCCCTGGCGTGGCGAGGAGCATACGAGACGAAAGGCCGCCGCCCTGCCTTGTGGCGATGCAAGAGCTCCCCCCGGTCGTTTTCTGCCGCGATTTCCGACGCTTCCCGTACGGTCTGGTGGCGGCCCCTTGCCCTCCTGGGGCTCTCGGTATGGAGCTCCGTCAAAAACGGACGGAACGCCAGGGGGCGGGTGGGGGATTCTTATCAAGCTCTTCTCTTTTGTCGGCGCCGTGCTATGCTCGAAAGGCATCTTCCTTGAAGGAGGTCCCCATGACACCTTTGGTCCGCCGCTTTGCCCGAAGCCGCACTCCGGACATCCCGCCGGTGCGGATCGCCTATCTCGAAAAGGGACACCCCCATCCGCTGGAACCCTCCTTCGTGGCGATCCCCGGGATCTGGGAGCCCGCCGAGCGGGCCCGGCCCCTCCTGGAAGCTCTGGAGGGGCACGCCCTGGCGGTGAGCCTCCGGGGGCGGGGAGAGAGCGACA
>CALMLW010000119.1 GCA_937868015.1 uncultured Synergistaceae bacterium
GTGGCGAATCAGCCCATGAGGAGGCTCCCGCCGGATCTGCTGTCGATTTACCACAGGGGCAACAGAGAAAAGCCCCTCCAAGTGGAGGGGCCGGAAGAGGGGGGTGGTCCTGGTGAAAGTATACGTGTCGCACCCGCTGCGGGGGAATGTCGAAGCGAACAGGGGGCGCGTGGATGAGATCTGTCGGCGGATTTCGGAGGAGCACCCCGATGTGACGATTCTGTCGCCGATCCACAACTTCGGGTACGTTTCGCCCCTGGGACCCCAGGACTGGGTGCTGAAGCAGTGCTTGCGGCTCGTGACCTTGGCGGACGAGCTGTGGGTATACGGGCCCTGGGAATCCTCCGAGGGGTGCCAAATGGAAATTGCTTTGGCGGAGACCGTGGGGATTCCGGTGGTTTTCCGGGAAGCGAAGGGGCCATGTCTGTGCGAGAGGCGATGAAGTCTCCAGTGGGGCGCGGGGATGGCTCGGAGGGCCTCGGAGCTCTCCAAGATGATCGAAGACCGCTCCAGGCAACAGGCATCATGAGGAGGAGGCATGAAGGCCCTTATCGAGAGGCCCATACGGGCCCTGCCGGTGGGAATGACAAAGCCCCTCCATCGGGAGGGGCGGGAGGGGAAAAATCCTGGCCGTTCCAGCGGCCAGGCGCCTGAGAAGAGAGGAGGCACAAGAACATGATATCACAGATAGTCCTCGAAAGCGATGAGTTCCAGCAGGCGTTTTGCGAGGGTTGTCCGGCGGTTTCGGTGATTCGGGGGGCACGGGATTCCTTTGGTGTACCTCTTGATCCCGACACTGAGGATTGTCCCGTGGATTTTGACTTCGCCGATGCGGGTTGTGCGCGGGCAAACGCGTATGAGCGCGTGGTGGCGCTGCTGGAGGAGGTGGAGGAATGCCTCCGGTGATCTGTAGCACGAAGAGCATCACGCGCGAAGATTGGCTTAATTTGCGACGACGGGGTATCGGGGGCTCGGATGCGGCGAAGGTCCTGGGCATCTCCCGATGGGGCGGCCCCCTGACGGTGTACATGGATAAACTGGGGCTTCTCCCCCTGGAGGAAGAGCAATCGGAGGCCGCCTACTGGGGAACCACGCTGGAGGAAGTGGTGGCCCGGGAGTTCACTCGGCGCTCTGGGCTCCGTGTCCGTCGAAAGAATGCCATCGTGCACCATAAAAACTATCCGTGGATGATCGCGAACGTTGACCGCGAGGTGGTAGGGGCTAACAAGGGCCTGGAGTGCAAAACGGTCTCCGCGTACAAGGCCGACGAGTGGACAGGCGACGAAGTGCCCGACGCGTATTACATCCAGTGTCAGCACTATATGGCAGTGATGGAGTGGGAGTCCTGCTACATTGCTGCCCTTGTAGGCGGGCAGCGGTTCGTGTTCAAGGAGATTCTCCGGAACGACGAGGAAATTAATTTCATCATCGACGAAGAAAGACTGTTCTGGGAAGACCATGTGGTCCCCAGAATCCCCCCGCTGGCGGGGCTTTTTGATGACGCGGGGGAGTTGTTCCCCTCCCAGACGGGGGATGATCTGGAGACCCCGACAGACGAAGACCTTCTCGTCGCCCGGGAGATGTACGAGATCCGGGAGAAGCTCAAGCCCCTGGAGGACGAGAAGACGCGACTAGAAGCGTACCTGAAAACTCGAATCGGAGAGCGTGCCGGGTTGGATGGCGTGGCGACGTGGAAGCAGGCCGCTTCCAGAGTGGCGGTGGACTGGGAGGGGTTGGCCATGTCGCTGAACCCGTCCCGGGAACAGATCGAGGCGCACACGGCAGTAAAGGCGGGGACGAGGCGGTTTTTGTTCAAGTTCAAGCCCCTAGGCCTAGGGGCTTCCGACGGAGATGTGGGGGGAGCGTAAATGGCGACGACAACAGGTGGCAGCGCGAAAATTTCGCAGGCTCTTGCGTCAAAAATTTCTGGCGGGCAACCACTGGTACAGGCGGAATTCAAGGACCTTATGTCAAAAATGCGGGACGAGATCGCGTTAGCGCTCCCTGTCCATCTGAAGAACAACGCGGACCGATACGCACGGCAGATGGTCCAGCTGTTTAGCCAGAACCCAAAACTCCAAATGTGCCGCCCGGTAACGATCCTCTCCGCGATGATGACGGCTTCGGCCCTGGGGCTGGATCTCGCCCCTCAACTCGGACAGTGCTACATCCTGCCCTATGAGAACCGGAAAAAAGACGCAAATAATGGTTGGGTGACGGTGCTGGAGGCCCAATTCCAACTAGGATACCGGGGGGCGATCGCTCTTGCTCAGCGGTCGAACCAGATCCTGTGTATTCGCGCCGAGGTGGTCCACGCGAAGGACGATTTTCACTATTCCCGTGGGCTCCATCCCATGCTGGAGCACGTGGACTCCCAGGAGGAGGACCCGGGCGAGGTGACTCATGTTTACGCCGTCGCAAATTTCGCTAACGGCGGCTATTACTTTGAGGTTTGGCCCGTTGCGAAGGTTTTGGCGCATGCGAAAAAATTTTCCAAAAGTTATTACCGCAAGGACCGGAGCGGCGCACTTTCCGAGAACCCTAATTCCCCGTGGGTGGCGGACTTCGAGGCCATGGCAAAAAAAACTCTAATCCTCGCGATCTGGAAATATCTCCCCGTCTCAACTGAAATCCTTCTCGCCGGAGCAACGGATGAGACCATCCGGGACGACGTCGCCGGAGTGGAGAGCGAAAAGGACATTATCAGCATCCCCCCTATTGGCACGGATGCGCCGGGCGACATGATAGAGCTCCAGGAGGAACCCGCTCCAGACGCCCCCAGCGAGGAGAAAACGGAATAGCTCATGCCATGGCTGCGATCCCATTCTGAGCTGAGAAACCACCCAAAGACGCTTAAAGCCGCTCGACTCCTGGGGGTATCCACCCCCCAGGTAGTCGGGCACCTCCACATGCTCTGGTGGTGGGTGATGGATTACGCCCCCTCCGGTGATTTGTCGGATTTCGCAGCGGCAGACATCGCTGTGGGGGCCGGATGGGACGGGGACCCAGAGGAGTTCGTGGAAGCTCTGGTCTCCTCTGGCATGGGGCTACGGGCCGGGTTCCTGGAGCGGGATGAGCACGGCGGCCTCACAGTCCACGATTGGAGCCAGCACGGGGGGCGAGACATAGACGAACGGCGGGCCGCTGTAGATCGGAAACGGCAGTGGCGCGCCGTAAAAAAGGACGAATGCCACGGGGACGCCACGCGCGGCGGGACTGTGGCAAACGAGAATGCCACGGGGACGCCACGCGTGGCAGGACACATTGCCACGGAGCCGCCACAGGTGAGAGGAGAGGAGAGGAGAGGAGAGGAGAAGAGAGGAGAAGAGAAGAGAAGACAGGAGACTCTTGCCAACTCGCCCGCGCCTTCGGGCGCGGAGGAGCCAAGAAACCGAAAAACAATCCCCTACCAGGAGATTGTGGACGCGTACCATGAGACCCTCCCAATGCTCCCGCGCATTCGGGAGATGACAGACCAGCGACGGAAAGCGATTGCCGCAAGGTGGGGATCATCCCCAGAACGGCAAAACCTCGAATGGTGGAGGCAGTATTACCACGCCGTGGCAGAGAGCGGGTTCCTTCTCGGGGAGAATGAACGGGGGTGGGTTGCAAGCTTTGATTTCCTACTGCGGGAGCAAAAAATGGTCATGGTGTTGGAGGGGCGATACCGGAGCCGGCAACGGCCCAGGAACCCAAGGCTAGACGATTTCCCAGACATGGACGAGTTGGAGGCGTGAGATGGACATGAGCGAGATCTTCGGGCGGCTGGGCATTGTCCCCGCCCTAGATGCAGACGAGGACCAGATGGCCCTCGATACGGTGCGGGCGCTCTGGCCAGAGGCAGAGCCCCAGGAGCTCAGCTCCAGGCCGGGAGAGTACCTAGACGCCCGGGCGGCGGAGAACTGCCACGAGACATGCGGGGGCCTGGAGGGGTGCCGGTGGCGGGGATACGTTCCCCGGGTTCGAAGGCTGGACACTCCACCCTTCGGCATCTCCTACGACGTCGCTTACGCCCCATGCCAGTTCCTGATGGCCCGGGAGGAACAGCGGAGGCTCTCTGGGGCGGTGAGATCGTCCAGCATCCCGGCGAGGTTTTCCAGGTGCACGCTCGAGGGATACACCACCGATGGACGCCCGGCGAGCATCGCTGCGGCGAAAGCCGCCGCGATGAGAGCCATCGACACGGGGGATGGCCTGGCGCTCTGCGGCCCTCGGGGAACTGGAAAAACACACCTCGCGGCGGCGATGGCGGGGGAGGTCCTCCGACGGGGCCAGCCTGCGGCGTTCGTCTGCGTGCCGGACCTGCTGGACGACATGCGGCGCTCCGGGGCAGATGAGGGTGGTGCCATGGACGTAGTGAAAGGGCTCCCGTTCCTGGCGCTCGACGACCTGGGACAACAGCGCACCACCGAATGGGCTGGGGAGCGGTTGTACATGCTTGTTAATTATCGCTATGCCAACGAGCTTCAAACGGTCATCACGACGAACGCGGGGAGTCCCCGGGAGTTGGCGGAAAAACTCGGGGATCACGGGGAATATATTGCGTCCAGGCTCTACGAGATGTGCCGGTGGGTGGCCCTCCAGGGGCCGGATTGCCGAATGGCGAATAGGGGGAACAACGCATGCCGAACTCTGAGCGCGTAGAGCTGGTGGGGCACCTGGGAGCCGATCCGCGAAGATTTTTTTGACATTCCCGCCGAGGGCGAGCAGATAAACGTGCCGTTCTAACGCTTCGCGGGAACTGGGCTAGCAGTGGCGCGGTTTTTGTG
>CALMLW010000120.1 GCA_937868015.1 uncultured Synergistaceae bacterium
CCCTACCGCTTGGAGTACTGGTGCCGGGCCCGGGCTCCGGGCTGGCCGTACTTCTTGCGCTCCACCATGCGGGGATCCCGGGTGAGCATGCCCGCTTTTTTGAGCGCGGGACGTAGGTCGGGGTTGAACTTCAGCAGGGCTCGGGCGATGCCCAGGCGCACGGCGCCGGACTGCCCCGTGAGGCCGCCCCCCTGGGCTCGGACGAAGACATCCACCTTGCCCTCCACTCCGGCCACCTGCAGGGGCTCCATCACGCTGGCGCGCCACTGGGTCCGGGGGAAGTAGTCCTCCACGGAGCGGCCGTTATTGATCTCGAACTTTCCCTCTCCCACCCGGACTCGCACCCGGGCCAGGGCCGTCTTCCGGCGCCCTGTTCCCCAGAAAAACGACGTCAGCGCGCTCATCGGGCATCTCCTTTCAGGATCACGTTCCAGGTCTCGGGCTGCTGGGCCTCGTGGGGATGGGTCCCATCGCCGTAGACCTTGAGTTTGCGGTACATGCTGCGCCCCAGCTTGGTCTTGGGGAGCATGCCCCAGATCACCCGCTCCACCAATCTCTCGGGGCGGTGCTCCCGCAGGTACCCCGCCGTGACGGAGCGCAGGTGACCGGGATAACCCGTGTGCCGGTAGAGGCGCTTCTGCTCGGCCTTCCGGCCGGTGAGCACCACTTTATGGGCGTTCACCACCACCACGAAGTCGCCACAGTCCACGTGGGGGGTGTAAGTGGGCTTGTGTTTGCCCATAAGCACCCGGGCGACCTCCGTCGCCAGCCTCCCCAGGGGCTTGTCTGCGGCGTCCACGAGGAGCCACTTGCGCTGCACTTCCTCGCGCTTGGCCATGAAACTCCGACCGCTCGCCATTCTAGTCTTCCTCCTCCAAAAAACAGTTCTGCATCCATGCAAGGACTTGACACCACCTCCGGCAATGGAGTCCGTCCCGGTTTCGGCACGTGGGGGTGCACACCCACCGGGGACGAGGCTTCGCCGCAGGAAAACTAGCTTACGTTTCGAAACGTCCCGACCGCCGGGGGTACGACCTACCGGAAGACCACCACGATGAGCAGGGAGTTGACCAGAAAGAGAGCGATGAGAATGATGCTGAGCTTGGTCAGGGTGGTGAAGCGCTGCCACTGCCCCCCGGACATGTCCGCCTGGGTACCGCCCCCAAAGGCTCCGGAGAAGCCCCCCGTCTTGCGCTGCTGCAAAAGCACCGCCCCCATCAACGCCACGCCGAGCACGATCTGTAAGACGCTGAAAAGAATTCGCAACCTCCGCGCCCCCTTCTTCACAAAAAACGATCTGCACGCAGAGAGGCATTATAGCACACCCCTCCGGGATCGCCTAGGGCC
>CALMLW010000121.1 GCA_937868015.1 uncultured Synergistaceae bacterium
CCATCATCGTTCCCTTCTTGAACGAGGAAGAAGTGCTCCCCGAGACCTACCGTCGGCTCACGGAGGTCATGGAAAAAATCGGGGAGCCCTACGAGCTTCTCTTTGTCAACGACGGGAGCACGGATCGCTCGCCGGACATGGTGGCCGAGCTCTGCGCCAAAGATCCCCGGGTGCGCCTCCTGTCTTTGTCCAGGAACTTCGGCCAGCAGGCCGCCACCCTCGCCGGGATGGGACACGCCGAGGGGCGGGCCCTGGTGGTCATCGACGCCGACCTCCAGGATCCCCCCGAGGTCATCGCCCCCATGGCGGAGAAGTGGCGCCAGGGATACCACGTGGTCTACGGCCGCCGGGAGAAGCGCCAGGGGGAGACGTGGTTCAAAAAGGCCACGGCCTACGCCTTTTACCGCATCTTAAACCGCCTCTGCGATTTTTCCATCCCCGCCGACACGGGGGACTTTCGCCTCATCGACCGCAAGGTGCGGGACGTGCTCTGCGGCCTCCGGGAGCACAGCCTCTTCTTCCGGGGGCTGGTGAGCTGGGTGGGATTCCGCCAGACCGAGGTCTCCTTCGTCCGGGAGGGGCGTTTTGCGGGGGAAACCAAGTACCCTTTTCGCAAGATGTTCAAGCTCTCCGTGGACGCCATGACGTCGTTTTCCTATAAGCCCCTGCGCCTGGCGAGCTACCTGGGATTCGCCCTCTCGGGGGTGAGCTTTCTCTACCTCATCTATGTGTTTTATGAGAAGTTTTTTACCGACCACACCGTCCCCGGCTGGAGCTCCCTCATGAGCATGAGTCTCTTCTTCCACGGCGTCATCCTGGTGATCCTGGGAATCCTCGGGGAGTACGTGGGGCGCATCTACGACGAGGCCCGGGACCGCCCCCGGTACATCGTGGCCTCCACCAAGGGATTTCCCCCCCGGTAGGGGACCGAAGGCGCCGGAGGCCCTTTGAAAGACTCCGGGGGTTTCCCCCGGAGAAAGAACGCCCACGCCCCGGCCGGGGACCCCTCGGCCGGGGAGGGCCGAGTAAGGAGAGATCGATCCTCCATGAGCCCCTTTTCGCCCCTCCTCCCCTCACCCCGCCATAGGGGAATTATTTTGATTTTCGTGCTCCTGGCCCTGGGGATGCGCCTGGGGGGGATCCAGTGGGACCAGGGATGCCACCTCCACCCGGACGAGCGCTTCCTGTCCATGGTGGCCGACGCCCTGACCCTCCCCTCCTCCCCGGGGGAGTACCTGGACCCCCAACGCTCCCCCATGAACCCCTACAACAAGGGCTTTGACCTCTTCGTGTACGGCACGCTTCCTCTGTCGGTCACCAAGGCCCTCGCCGTCTTTCTCGGCATGGACGGCTACGACCGTCTGTACCTCCTGGGGCGAGGCCTGGCGGCCCTCGCCGACGTCCTCACCCTCCTCTGCGTCGTCTGGTTTAGCGCCCTGATCCAGCGGCGGTACTCCCTGGACGAGGGCCTTCCCCTGCTCGCCGCCTTCTTCTACGCCGGGGCGGTGCTCCCCATCCAATCGGCCCACTTTTTCACGGTGGATAGCTTTCTTACATTTTTCATGTTTTCCGCCTTCGTCTGCGCCTTTCGGAGCTCCCTCGCCCCGTCCCCGCTCTTCACCGCCCTGGCGGGGCTCCTGGGGGGGTGGGCCCTGGCCACCAAGCTTCCGGCGGCCCTCATCTTCCCCCTCCTGGGAATCCTCCTGGCCCTGCCCCACGGCCGCCAGCGCCGATGGCTCGCCCTGGGGGGGCATCTGGCCCTCTTTTCCCTCGCCGCCCTCGTCGCCCTCCGCATCGGCGACCCCCACATGTTCGCCCCGGGGGTCTTCTCCCTGACCCCCGAGGGGCGCTTCGTGGAAAACATCCGCACGCTGAGGCAGTGGAGCCGCCCCGACGTGTGGTTTCCCCCGGCGTTTCAGTGGATCGACCGGGCCCCCGTGATCTTTGCCCTGGAAAACCTCCTGCGCTGGGGAGTGGGACTCCCCTTCGGGCTACTTATGCTCCTGGGGGGCGCCCTCGCGTGCCGGAGCACCTGGCGCGCCCTGAGGCGGGGGGAGTACCGCCCCGACCTCCTCGTCACCGGCGTCTGGGTGCTGGGATTTTTTCTCTTTCAGTCCGTCCAGTTTTCCAAGACCCTGAGGTACTTTCTGCCCCTCTATCCCTTCTTCGCCATCCTGGCCGCCGCCGGTACCCTGGGAGGGGTGGCCCTGGTCCCCGGCAGGGCCCGGCGGGCCGTCCTAGGGGTCTTGGTCGTCGCCGCCATGGTATGGCCCACGGCGTTTTTATCCATCTACACCCGGGAGCACAGCCGGGTGACCGCCTCCCGGTGGATCTACGAAAACGTCCCCCCGGGCGACGTCCTCACGGCGGAGTACTGGGACGACGCCCTCCCCCTCCCCCTGGGGAATAAAAACCCCGGGATCTACACCATCCTCTCGATGCGGGTCTTCGACGAAGAATCCCCCGCCAAGGAGGCCCACATGAACGCCGTCCTGGCCTCCGCCGACTGGATCGTGCTCTCCAGCAACCGGGGATATGGGAGTCTCATGCGCCTCCCCGGGCGCTTTCCCCATACGGGGCAGTACTACCGGGATCTGTTCGCTGGACGCCTGGGCTTTCGTCGGGAGGCAACTTTTACCTCCTACCCCCGCATCGACCTGGGCCTTTTCTCCTGGGAGTTCCCCGACGACGGCGCCGAGGAGGTCTTTTCCGTCTACGACCACCCCCAGGTGACGATCTTTCGCCGGGTCTCCCGGGACGCCGGGCCCCCGGGGGAAACCTCGCCCCAACCATGAGCCTTCAGACGCTGCTAAAGACCCTGGACCGCCCCCTGGGGGGCCTGCTGGGTCCCCTCGCCCGGGGAGGGGCCCGGTGGGGGGGCGGGAAAAAATCTCCTTTCCGGGAAGACCTCCTGATCCTCCGCCCCGGGGGGCTAGGGGATCTGGTCTGTTGCCATCTGGCCCTGGAGTACCTGGGACGAAACCCCCGGGATTTTTTCTGGCTCGTGGAGCGGCGCTCCGCCCCCTGGGCCCAGAGGCACGCCCTGCCCCACCTCTGTTACGACCGGGATCTCCGGGCCATCCTCGCCACCTTCGGAGGGCGATGGCCCCGGGTGATCGACACCGAGCAGTTCTTCGGCCTTGCCCAGGCCATGGCGCTCTTCTGCCGCGCCCCCGGGGGAACGCTCTTTTCCTTCGAGGGCAACCGGCGCTCCCGGGATTCCGACGTCACCGTGCCCTACTCCCAGAACCGGGAGCACGAGAGCCTGCTTTTTGCCCGCCTCTTCGGCCGGGCCCTGGGAATCGCCGCCCCCCTCGAGGCTCCAAAGGAGATCCCCCGGAGATCCCCCGGGGCGGGGTACGGGCTACTGGCCCTGGGGGGAGGGCTCGCCCCCTCCCGGAACTTTCCCCCGTCCTTTTGGCTCTCCCTGGCCCGGGCCTACGGCGACGGGCTTCCTTTGGTGATCTCCGGGGGAAGGGGCGAGGGGGCGCTCCTGGAGGCCCTGGGGGCCGCGATCCCCGGGGCCCGGATCCTGCCCCCCTCCTTCGAGGCCTTCGAGGAAGCGGTGCGAAGCGCCGAGCGCGTGATCACCGTGGATTCGGGGGCGGTGCACGTGGCCTCCTACCACGGCGTTCCCACCGTAGCGGTCTTTTCCAGCGGGCAGGAGCGCAAATGGGCCCCCTTGGGAGCGGGAAGCGTCACCCTGACCAACCCCGGGGCTTCCTGCCGCCCCTGCGCCCTCTGGGGACAGGTTCCTCCCTGCCCCCACGGCCTGGTCTGTCGGGACATTCCCCTCCCCCAAGACCCCTTTCGGGCTCCGGAGGGAAAAGGGGGAACCGACGGGAGATGACGCCGTGGGGGAAGAGCCCCGGCCGAAAGCCGGGGGCAATTTTTTCGTGAAAGAAAGGGGACGCCCATGCACCCAGCCTTGCTCTGGGGACTGATTTTTTCGGGAATTTTCTGCGGATCGGCGGGGGGAATTCTCCTCAAAAAAGCCGCCGTGGAGGTGGGACAGGCCGGATCTCCCCTGGCCCAGCTCCTGGCGGCGTGTACCAACCCCCGACTGGTGGGGGCGGTGGTGCTTTACGTCATTCCCCTGGGCTTTTGGATCTACCTGTTGCGCTTCGTGCCCATCAGCTGGCTCCAGCCCATCTTTTCCCTCACCTACGTGCTCACGCCCCTCCTGGCGCTGGCCTTTCTGGGAGAGCCCGTCCCTCCGGCGCGGTGGGCGGGCATCGGCGTGATCATCGCCGGGGTCTTTCTGGTGGCCCGGTCCTAGCTCCCTTCACCGCCCCAAAAAGAAGAAGGACAGGACCCACAGGGCCAATACTCCTTGGAGGAAACGGTCCGAAAGGATGATGCGGGTGGGAGAGCCCGAATCCTGGAACACCAAGGTGCGCTGGAAGTAGCGCAAGATCCCCAGGAGAACCCAGGGAAAGGTGAGGTACACCGGGCGCCCGCCGAAGCGCTCCCCCACCTCGGGCGCCATGGTGTACATGAGATAGGCCACCAAGGTCACCGAAGCCAACACCCCCAAAGCCATGTCCACCAGGGGAAGGTTGTACCCCGCCGTGGCGGCCCGGACGTCACGCCCTGCGGCGGCGTGGAGCACGTCGTCGCGCCTCTTGGCCAGGGCGATGAATAGCGCCAGCAGAAAGGTCATGACGATGATCCACGACGAAAGGGCAATGCCCGTAGCGGCCCCCCCCACGAAGATCCGCAACAAAAATCCCGTGGCCACACAGAAGACGTCCACCAGGGGCACGTGCTTGAGGCGCAGGGAGTAGGCGCCGTTCAGGATGGCATAAAAGAGCAGGAGCTCCAAAACCCTCTCCCCCAGAAACCCTCCTAGGGCGAAGCCCGCGAGGGCACACCCTGCGGCGGCCCCCGCCGCTTCCCGCATGGACACGGTCCCCGCCGCCAGGGGGCGGAGGCACTTTTCCGGGTGCCTCCGGTCGGCCTCCACGTCGAGGGCGTCGTTCAGGACGTAGATGGAGCTCGCCACCAGGCCGAAGGCCAGGGCCCCCCCAAGGGAGGCGGCGAAGACCTCCCCCTCCCCCAGGCGAAAGGCAAAAAAACCCGGAGCAAAGACAAAAACGTTTTTTACCCACTGTTGGGGGCGCAGCAGCGTCACCACATCCCGTAGGGCCATGCCGTCACCCCCCTTTCGCTTTTTTAAGAAAAGCGCCGCCGGTGCCAGGCCCAGGCGGTGTCCACGATGGCCGAAAGATCGGCGTAACGCTGGCGCCACCCCAAGACCTCCTCCGCCCGGGCGGAAGAGGCCACCAATACGGCGGGATCCCCGGGGCGACGCTCCCCCGGGGTCACGGGGATGGGGTGCCCCGTCACTCGACGAACCTCCTCCACCACCTGGGCCACGGAATATCCCCGGCCGTTTCCCAGGTTAAAGGCCTCGGCGGCGCCTCCGCCCTTTTCCAGCCGCTCCACCGCCCGGACGTGGGCCTCCGCCAGATCCGTCACGTGGACGTAGTCCCTCACGCAGGTGCCATCGGGGGTGGGATAGTCCGAGCCGTATACCGTGAGGGAGGCCCGTCTCCCCAGGGCCACGTCCAGCAGCAGGGGAATGAGGTGGGATTCCGGCACATGGTGCTCCCCCGTGTGCCCCTCCGGATCGGCCCCGGCGGCGTTGAAGTAGCGCAAAAAGATCGCCCCCAGGCCGTAGGCCGCCGCGTAGCGTCGGCAGACCGTCTCGATGAAGAGCTTGGTCTCCCCGTAGGGGTTGGTGGGCCGGGTGGGGGCCTCCTCGTCGATGGGGATCTGGAGGG
>CALMLW010000122.1 GCA_937868015.1 uncultured Synergistaceae bacterium
CCCCAGGGAGCCCTCGGCGCGCTCCGGCCCCTCGTCCCGCAGCAGAAAGACCTGCTGGTCGTGCAGGGTGCACCGGAGCATGTCCCCCTGGCGCCGCACCTTCAGGAGGGCAAATCCCGGGGGAGCCCCTCCCGGGGCCCCTTCGGCCCGCATGAGGGTGATCCATTCTCCTTCGTAGGGAGACGGGGGGAGGGGGGGTAGCTCGGGTTCCGGCGTGGGCGAAGGCTCCGGCGCCACCGTCGGTGCTCTGGTGGGCACCAGGGTGGCCACGGGGGGAAGCTCGGGGAGCTCCGCCAGATCCTCCGAAATTTCGGGCTCGGGGAGCTCGGGTTCGGGGGTTCCGGTGAGATCTTCGGCCACATTCTCCAGGGGAGGAAGGTCTTCCATCTCCTCGGCGTCGTCGGAGGCCGGGGCCGGGGTCGCCAGGGGGGCGCCCCGCCGCAAATCTTCCAGATAGGCCCGCAGGGCGGCGTCCTCATAGAGCTTCAGACTCTCCTCGTAGAGGGGCAGGGCCTCGCTCCGGCGCCCTTCCCGCAGGAGCTCTGCCGCTTGGCGCCGCAACTCCAGGGCTTTTTTCCAGGCCTCAAGACGATCGGTGAGCAGATCGCCGGTGGGGGAGAGCTCCGGCGCCCCTTCCCCGGACAGGGTGGGGGTGGGGTCGGGGAGGGGAGAGGGGAGGACGTCCGGCTCACGTTCCGGCGACACCTTCGGGGGTTCGCAGGGCTCGGTCCGCCGGAGCACCAGCACCCGGGGGGGCACTCCACCGGAACTTCCTCGGTCGAGGACCAGCAAATGGCCCTGGGGGTCTGCGGCGATGCCTTCCAGAATCCCCGATCGAGCCAGAATTTTGAGGTCCACCCGGTCCCGCAGGGTGCCGTCGGGTTCGTAGACCCACACCGCTTCGCTCCAGGTGTCCAGAACGGCGATGCGCCCGCAGGGGTCCACGGTGAGGAACTTGGGGTCGAAGTACACCGCCTCCCATCCCGGGGGTGGGGTGCCCCGGCCGAAGGCGGTCCAGGCTTCCTGGAGCGTGCCGTCGGGGGCGAAGCGGACCAGCATGCCCATGCGGTCTTCCGAGAAGGTGGAAGCCACCACGGTGCCCGAAGGTTCCCAGGCCGCCGCCGTCACTTTGGGGACGTTCCAGAAGCGCTGGGGAGTGCCCTCGGGGTTGAGGACCGTGAGGCGGTTTCCTTCGCTGATGTCGCCGTCGGTGACGAGAAAATCTCCTGCGTCGTTTCGGGACAGAGAAAGCATGTATTCCATGGGGGGTTTGGCGCGGCCCGCCAGGTCGACGTGCCGCCGGAAGTTCCCCGTCGCATCGCACTCATGTAGCACGGGGGCGTCGTAGCCGTAGCCTCCGTCGCCCACCAGCACGCCCCCTTCCGGGAGTCCCAGCAACGTTTTGATCTGGGCGAAGGTCCCCGGCTCTCCCTGGCCTTCCTTGCCCCAGGTGCCCCGGATCGTGCCCTGGGCGTCCAGCACCCGGATGGTCCTTTGGCGCCAGTTGGCGACGTAGATGAGCCCTTCGCCGTCCACCGCCAGCGCCGCAGCGCCGTCGAACTCCCCCGGCGAGCTCTCAAGCCCCAGATCGGGGGAGAGGACGTAGGACGCCCCCCCTTCCCGGAGGGATCCGAGGAGCTGCGCCACGTCGGCCTCCCGTTCCCGGGCAAGGGTGGGGTCTCCTCCCACCAAAACCATCAGCCGATGATCTCCGCTCACGCCGCCCTGGGAGAAGAACAATCTTCCCTGAAAAGAGGTCCCCGCGCGCTCTCCCCCCTTCATGGTCACGGAAAAGCGCATCTGGGTGCCCTCCCAGGGTCCCACGCGCCCCGCTTCCTCGACGATGTCCACCGAGGCCTGGGGATCTTTGCGGGCGGCGTCGATCTGCTTCCGGAACTCTAGAAACTCCTGGTCGTTGGGCACCAGGCGGAGCATGACGGAGAGAAAGGGCTCCTTCCCTTCGGGAAATCCCCCCGTGCAAAAGCCCCATCCCCCATCCCCCTCGGGGAGAGGAAACCATCCCCGAGGGATTTCTACCCCCAGGGGGCCCACGGAGAAGAGCCGTCCCTCTCCCCAGGCTCCCGGCACTGCCAGGCATCCCACCAGGATTGCCACTCCCAGGGCTCGCCGCCCCATGCCACCCGTTTTTTTCATGCGGATCCCTCCCGTTTTTTCCTGCGGTCGTTCCGGTCTTGACGCGATAATGCCCATGGTCAGGGTTTTTTCTCGGGGCAGAAAAACACCCCTAGAGGAAAGATGGCGGTGAAGTTTTCGTACTTCAGGGGAACTCCTCCCTCTTTGAGAACGTCCCCCGTGGCGGGGTCGAAAAAGGTCAGCGAGAACGGCAGGGCGAGATCGATACCGAAGGCGTCTTCGGAAGCGCTCTTGGGGGTCCAGGAAAGCGTTCCCCTTCCCGAGGAAAATTCCGGGCTTTTTTGATCTCCCACCAGCATGAACCATCGGGAAAGCTCCACCTGGCACTCCACAGGGCGGAGGATGTCCAGAGGTCCCGGCAACGACAGGGGAATACGGGGCACCGAGGGAAGGGTCACCTGGAGCGTCACGGAGACCGGCGCGCCGGGTTGGCGCCATCCTCCTCCCAGGAGGGCCCGTTTCTGGGACGAGCCTTCGGGCATGAAGACCCCCGCCACCTGCATGGATTGAAGGG
>CALMLW010000123.1 GCA_937868015.1 uncultured Synergistaceae bacterium
TTCCAGCACCTTGCAGGAGGCCCTGCGGGAACGCCTCGGGGTCTGACCCACAGCATGACAGAGCCCCGGGCTGCCGGCGCTCCCCATGAGGTCGGTCTTGAATTTATCCCAGAGCCCCCCCATGGTCTTCACCAAACCATCGAACGTCCCCGCCGCCTGGGCCATGGCGCCACCGAAGTTCAACTCCATGATCTTGATAAGCCCTTGCCGGATGCTCTCGATGTCGTTCCCCACCACGAGACGCATCTCCCCGGACTGGATGACGGCCTGTTTCCCCGTCCGTTCCAGGAGAATGCCCATGTTCCGCAGGGGTTCCACCTCGGTGGAGATGACGGCCTGGGCCACGTCCCGCACGCCTGCGCCACGGGGAGGATGTTCGGAACGTCGTCCAGCCATTTGCCCGTTTGTTCCAGCGTCACCCCCCGGCGCTTCGCCCGCAACCCCGCCCACAGCACCACAACAACCTCGCGGATCGAGGGCCCCACATCTCCGCTCCGCTGCAACAGGTCAACGATGGAGATATCCAGCTCCTTCTCGATGTCCGTTATGGCATTGATGCCGTAATGCACCTCCATGACGGTACCGCCGAGATCAATTTCTCGCATGCCGCTCCCCCCTAGGCAGACTGTGCCGCGTTGTCCACGGCGGCATTCGCCGAGAACCCTATGGAAATGCCGACGGCGTCCTCCGTAGCTGCGGACACGCCCTTTGACGTGATTATCGCCGGAACCTTGTACTGTGGCTTCCCCGACCCCGAGCCCTGGGGCCGGAACAGGAGCGTGATCGCCGCGCCGTTGAAGAGCGCGGCATCCATGGCCGTCTCCACCGCGCTGTCTGTTGGGTCGAAGAAGAGGTTCATGCTCCCCGTCGCCGAGATCTGCCCCACCAAAAACCGTTTCCACTCCGTCGACAGCACCGACGCATCGATGGTCCCCCGTTCCATCTCCAGGGACCAGTCACGCACCTCGGTGAGCGCCACCGGCGACCCCGAGACCTCCACCATAACAATCGAATTTTTAGACGCCACTGCCACGACTATCCCCCCTCTCCTCTATCTGAAATAAAACCGATAGGACGCCACCCCGTGCCACCATCCCGACTCGTCATCCGGGAAATCCTCCATCTCATCGAAGAGGAACACGTCTCCCGCCAGGGCCTCGTCAATGAGCGCCGCCACCCGAAGCGTCTCTTTTCTGCCCTTGTAGGCGCTCCAGATGTGCAGCTGCACGATGCCCTTCCGTTCTCCTCCGTCGAGCAAACGCCCTTCAAGCTGCTGGAGGGCACCCACCACGATGTACGGAGCTTGCTGCTCTTTCGGCGGCTCGTCAAACACGCCGGTCACCACCGCAGCGAGCGTCGCATGCCCCGTCAGGCGTTCGTACAACGTCCGGCAGACATCAGCGGCCCCCACGGGACAACACCCTTTCTATGGCTTCTTCCATGTCCCTGTCCCCGGCTGCGATATTCGCCCTCGCTGCTGGGTACAAAAACGGTTTTGCCCGCCTTGCCCGTCTCGTTTTCGTCCCCTTGGTGCCGTATTCCACCGCAAAGGCGTAGTAGACTGGAGATCCAGCCGCTTGTTTGTTCGTTTTCTTCTTTCGATATTCCCCGGTGTCGGGATAGTCCGCGAACACCTTGGCCACGAGAGAGCCCTTTTTGTGTCGCTTCTTCAGCGAATCCCTCAGTGCTCCGGTTTCCACCGGAACCAGGGCTTTCGCCGATTCCAGCACCCGATCGGCGCAGCGGTCTACGGTTTCGGCGCACGCTTCCCGCAAAACGTTCCCTTCTCCCAGAGATCGGAGCTCTCGAAGCGCTTCCCTCAACCCAAGAACCCGCACTTCCATTGCACCGGCTCTATGGGGATGCGGTAGGGGGTCGGAGGCCACGAATTCAGCCGTACATCCCAGGTCTGCGTCAGGAAAGGTCACAATCCCAAGCAACAAAAAAGATTTGCCAAAAGGCACCGAAAATTCGATACTGAAGCAGGCGGGACTGAAATAGCTCCGCCACCCTAGGAAAGAAGGGGAACGCCTTGAAAGATCGATACATCTTCCCAGCAGTCTTCCACTACGCAAGCGACGGAATTTCCGTTTCCTTCCCAGACCTTCCCGGTTGCTTCTCCTGTGCCGATACAGACGAGGAAGCCGTTCAGATGGCAGAAGAAGCCCTCGGCCTGCACCTCTGCGGCATGGAACGTGACGGCGATGACATTCCAGAGCCGACCCAAGGGGAAAAGATCCCCACCAAACCCAACGAGAGGATCTTCCTCGTGCACGTCTGGATGCCCCAGGCACGAGAAGAGATTGAGCCTGTTTACGTCAAGAAAACTCTCACCATTCCGGCAGACTTGAACGAGGCCGGGAAGGCTGCGGGGATCAACTTCTCCCAGGTCCTTTCGTCCTCCCTGCGCGACATTCTGCGCAGAAAGAAAGTCCCTGTCAGCAAGTAAGCAGGAGCCCCTCTCGGGGCTCCTGCTGCTTTACGCTACGCTTCGCACTTCACCAGCTTCACCGCCTCGGTGTCCTTTGCGAACCCACCAACGCGCTTTGTGGTGTAGAACCCCATGTAGGGCTTGTTCGTGAAGGGGTCCCTCCGCATCCGGATTCCCACCCGGTCCACGATGGTATACGCCGCGGAAAAGTCGCCGAATGCCCGGGGGTACGCATTGGTTCCGACCTGGGGTGTATTTTGCAAGACGCAAATCCCCAGATCTGCAGAAACTTTTTCCCACCGGGGGAGAGAGTTTTCTCACCCCCCGCGCATCAGGGACTCCCTCCCTCGGTGGCTCTGGCCGTCAAAAATCAGGAGATAACGGTGATGAACCAGACGGTCTATCATCGCCGCCGCCATCTGCCCGTCGTAGAAAACACCGACCCATCGGCGTAATTCCGGATTGGCGGTAATGATCGCGATCCTTCGCTGACACCGCTCTCCGAACAACCCCG
>CALMLW010000124.1 GCA_937868015.1 uncultured Synergistaceae bacterium
AGCAGGGCCAGATCTTCTTCCGTGGCCCGTTCCGCCGCCAGCCGGGCGGATTCTCCCTCCAGGGCCCGCCGCACCTCCAGGGTTTCCACGATGACCCGCCGATCTTCGTCGTTCAGGGCGGACATGACCCCCCGGGCGGATTGCATCCGGTGCTGGAGGATGCGATGGGCTTCGTAAAGGCGGCGACCCTCGGAGGAAAGGCGGCGTCCCTGAAAGCCGCAGCGTTCGGTGTAGCCGAGGCGGTCCAGGCGCTGTAAAATGCGCCCCGCCGTGGCTTCGCTCAGGTGAAATCCCCGGGTTTCCAAGGCGAGACGAAGGGCCCCTGCCCCCAGGGGCATCGTTTCTTCGCCCAGCAGGGCGATAAGGGCGTATTCGGGCTCTGTCAGGGGAGGGTGGGACACGGTGGGTCTCCTTTCGGGCTCAGGCTGCCCATCATTGGTGAGTGGCGTGGAGGATTATGGCCGATCCGGCGGGGTCTGTCAAGGGGGCCGGGGGATTCCTGGCGTCGATGGGAAAAGATGGGGGGCGATTTTCTCCTTGTCTCTCCTGGCCGTTCCTTCTATACTGGGCGAAGTGGCAAGGGAGAGGGTGAAGGTGAAGGGGTGAGCCTGACACCTCGAAGGGGGGAAGGGCCGTGCGGGTGACGCAAAATCTCTGGATGTCCGGCCAAGGGTGGCGGGATCGCTGGGAAGATGGGGCGGAGCTCCCTCCAGAGCGGAGCTTCATCTTGGCCGTGGGGGATGGGGAGGCCTGGGAGAATCGGGCTTGGCGCGAGGAGCTCCGGGGGCTTTTTCCCGAGGTTTCTCTGGTGGGGTGTTCTGCGGCGGGGGAGATCGAGGGGGAAGACCTCCGGGAGGGCGTCGTGGCCGTCACGGCGGTGTCTTTCGACGCCACGACGGTGCGGGCGATCTCCACGCCCCTGGAGGCGCTGGAGGGGAGCTTTCGGGCGGGGCACTTCCTGGGGCGGGCCCTGGAGGCTCCCCATCTGCGTCACGTCCTGGTTCTCACCGACGGCATCACGGTTCAGGGGGCGGACTTCGCCCAGGGGCTCTCCGAGGCCCTCCCCGAAGGGGTGAGGGCGAGCGGGGGCATGGCGGGGGACGGGGCTCGAAGCCAGTGCACCACCCTGCTGGAAGGAGACGTCCTGGCCCCGGGGCGGGCCCTGGCCCTGGGGTTTTATGGCCCTTCCCTGGGGGTGGGGTGCGGCGTCTTTGGGGGATGGTCCCCCTTTGGCCCCCCCCGGACAATTTCCCGGTCTCAAGGGGCCTTTCTCGCCGAGCTGGACGGGCGCAACGCCCTGGACCTCCTTCGCCAATATGTGGGGGACGAGGTCCTTGATGACGAACGGCTCATGTCCTTTCCCTTGGGGGTCTGCGACGACCAGGGGAAGGTGGTGGCGGTGCGGGCGCTGTTTCGCGCCGATCCCCACGGGCGCCGGGTGGTCACGGTGGGGGAGATCCCCGAGGGCACTCGGGTGCGCTTCCTGCGGGGCAGCGCGGAAAGCGTCCTCGACGGGGCGCGGGAAGCGGCGCGAGCGTCCCTCGAATCTCTGGGACGGGCCCCGGAGTGGGCCCTGGCGGTGGGGTGCTACGGCCGGAAGTGCTTTTTGGGACCCCGGGCGGAGGAAGAGATCCTGGAGGTGGCCGGGGCTCTGGGGGGCTCGGTGCCTTTGGCGGGGTTTTTGTCCTACGGAGAGCTGGCCCCGGTATCGGGGATGGGCCGGGGATGCCTGTTCCACAACGAGACCATGACCGTGACGGCGTTCGCCGAGGACTGACCAGCGAAGGGAGAGAGCTCTTTTGGAGGAGTGGCATCCGCTTCTGGACCGTCAGTGCCGCCGATATCTTGCCGCAGAGCGAGATAACCTCTCTCTGGAGGGCTTCCTTCGCGCCGTGGACAGCGCCTATCGGGGCTTCGACGTCGAGAGATCTCAGCTGGAGCGCTTCCTGGACGCCGCCTCGACGGAGCTGGCCTCCTGTAACGAGGAGATGCGCACGGTCTTCCAGCTCTTTCCCGACCTCTTTTTCCGCCTCGACGGGGAAGGGCGGATCCTGGATTACACCCTGGGGATGGGGAGCGGACCCACCCTGGTGCGCCAGACGGATCGCGTGGAGCGGGTGGAAGACGTGGTGCCGGGGGAGGCGGGGGAAAAACTGGTGAAGGCCTGGCGTCAAGCCCGGCGCCAGGAGGGCGTGGTCACCATGGAGTTCGACACGATGGCGGGACAAACGCCCCTCTTCTACGAGGCCATTTTCATCCCCCGGGGGGAGCAGTGTCTGCTCTTTTTGCGGGACATCGGGTCGCGGCGGATGGCGGAAGACCTCCTGCGCTGTCAAAACGAATCCCTGCGCGTTCTCCACGACGCCGGGATGGCCCTCATGGAGCGGAGGACCTTGGGGGATCTCTGCGAGGTGCTGGTGCGGCGGGCGGCGGCCCTGCTGGAGGTGGAAGACGCCTATCTCCGGCTCCATGACCCCTCCACGGGGCAGTGGAAGCTGGCCTTTGCCTCGGGGAGAGTGACCCAGTTCTGCGATCCCTCGGTGGCCCATCTTTGGGGGATTTCCCTGGAGGTGTCCCGGTCAAAGAGCGTCTTTTATTTGCCCGATTACGACGCTTGGGAGGGGCGCAACCTCAAGATCCCCCCGGGGACCTACGGCTCGGTCCTGGGGGCTCCCATCGTGTCGTCGGGAGAAACGAAAGGGATCCTATGTCTTCTGGGAAAACCGGGGAAGGTCTTCGGCACGGAGCAGATCTTTTTGCTGGATCAATTTGTCCGCACCGCCGCCCTGGCCATAGAGAACGTGCGCCTGGGCGAAGAGGTCCGAGAGGAGCTGGAGGAGCGTCGCCGGGCGGAGCAAGAGGTACGCCACCTCAACGCCACGCTGGAGGAGCGGGTCTCGGAGCGCACGGCCCAGATGGAGGACATGAACCGGGAGCTGGAAGAAGAGATCGCCGAGAAGGTGGCGATGGAGCATCTCCTGGAGGAGAACCTGACCCGGGTCCGGGCGGCGCTGGAGGAGACGGTGAACGCCCTCACGGCCACCACGGAAAAGCGCGACCCCTTCACGGCGGGGCACCAGCGCATGGTGGCCCACCTGGCTTGTGCCATAGCCCAGCGTCTGGGGATGTCTTCGGATCGCATCGAGGTGCTGCGCACGGCGGGGTTGCTTCACGACATCGGAAAGATCTCCGTGCCCATCGAAATCCTGAGCAAGCCGGGGCGGCTGACGGCGGAAGAGATGCGGCTCATCCACCCCCACTCCACCGTGGGGTACGAGATCCTGGCCCGGATCCCCTTCGATGGCCCCGTGGCGGAGATGGTGTGGCAGCACCACGAGCGTCTGGACGGCTCGGGGTATCCCCGGGGGCTTCGGGGGGAGGATATCCTCCTGGAGGCCCGGATCCTCGCCGTGGCGGACGTGGTGGAGGCCATGGCGTCCCACCGCCCCTACCGTCCCTCGCTGGGCATCCGGGCGGCGCTCCAAGAGGTGGTGCGGCACCGGGGAACGGCCTTCGACCCCCCGGTGGTGGACGCCTGCGTGGAGATCTTTCGGGAAGGGTATCGCCTACGGCCCCCGGAGTGAATTTGGGGCCCCGGAGGGCCTCGAGCGGGGCGGGGGCTCATCAAAAAGGACAAAGGGGGCGGAAGAAAGACGTAGGCGGGAGGGGAAGAGAAAGGAAAGGGCGAAAAGGGAAGCTTTTTTTCGTTTTCCCTCCATTTTGCTCATTTAAGTTCCCCTAACCCGAGATATTCGGTCATTCTTGCGCTTGTTTCTTTTGGTAAAGGGGTGCATAATGGGGCCGTCGAGAGGGAAGGGTGAGAGGGGAGTATCGGATCTCCACATCTCGGCACGGCGGCGGGGAGCTTCGGCGAACGCACCAAGCTTTTTGCCGGGGAAGGGCCTCCGAGAGCCTTCCCGGCGCGGAAGGGTGAAAGGTAGCAGTAGCACGGCCGGTTCATCGCAGCAGGCAACGGGTGGGTACCACAGGCAACGGGCAGTGGGTAGTAGGCAACGGGCAGTAGGTAGTAGGCAGGTGTCACAGGCAAGGAGCAAGTTTCAGAGCATCGGTAAAGCAGGTGGTTCGTTGGAACAGATGCAAGATCCAGCGCCGGAGTTCCCCTAGCCGCTTCGTAAGATCTTGAGGAGGGATGCAAGCCATAGTCTCGCTGGCCG
>CALMLW010000125.1 GCA_937868015.1 uncultured Synergistaceae bacterium
CGGCGGCAACGAAAAGGCCGCCAAGCTCTCCGGCATCGACACCGACCGGGTGTTTTTCCTGGTCTACGCCAACATGGGACTCCTGGCGGCGGTGGCGGGGCTGGTTTTCGCCGGACGCCTCAACGCCGCCTCGCCCAAGGCGGGCATGAACTTCGAGCTGGACGCCATCGCCGCGTGCTTCATCGGAGGGGCCTCGGCCTCGGGAGGCATCGGCACGGTGGCGGGGGCCATCATCGGCGGCCTCATCATGGGGGTGCTCAATAATGGCATGTCCATCATCGGAGTCTCCATCGACTGGCAACAGGTGATCAAGGGCCTGGTGCTCCTGGGAGCCGTGGCCTTTGACGTCTACACCAAAAACAAGGCCGCCAAATGACGGACCTCCCGCGCTCCTCGCTCTTTCTCGGTCTGGACCTTAGCACCCAGAGCCTCACCGCCCTGGCCCTGGACGAGGGCGGTGAGGTGGTCTGTCACCGGTCGATCAATTTCGATCAGGAGTTCCCCTCCTACGGCACCCAAGGGGGCGTGATCGTGGACCCGGCGGACCCCACCCGGGTCCACGGCGACCCCCTTCTTTGGGTGGAGGCCCTGGAGGAAATGATGGGACTCCTGGGCCGAGAAGGGGTCCTGTCCCGGGTGCGGGCCGTGGCGGTCTCCGCCCAGCAACACGGCACGGTGTACCTGAAATCCTCCTTCGCCGAAACGCTCCTTTCCCTCGCGGGGAATGCGCCGCTCAAGGAGAAGATAGCTCCAACCCTCGCCCGACGCACCGCTCCGGTGTGGATGGATTCCAGCACCCCGAGGGAGTGCGAAGAGATCTCCGCCGCCCTGGGGGGGGACGCCGCCGTGGCGGCCCTCACGGGGTCCCGCGCCACGGAGCGTTTCGCCGCTCCCCAGATTCGGCGCTTCTTTCTGAACTACCCTCGAGGATACGAGGAAACGGGGCACATCGCCCTGGTGAGCTCTTTCATCACGTCGTTGCTGGCGGGGCGCATCGCCCCGGTGGACGGAGGAGACGGGTTTGGCACCAATCTGGCAGACCTCTCCCGGGGAAGGTGGAGCCCGGCGGCCCTCGAAGCCACGGCTCCAGAGCTCCTGAGACGTCTTCCTCCCCTCGTGACCCGGGACGAAAGGGTGGGGACCCTGGCGCCCTTCTGGACAACGCGCTTCGGAGGATCTCCCAAGACGCTGGTGGTGACGGGATCGGGAG
>CALMLW010000126.1 GCA_937868015.1 uncultured Synergistaceae bacterium
TCAGGCGGGGGGAGTCCGGAGGGGCGTGGGGCGCCCTCGCCCGGCGATCACTCCCCCCAGCGCCAGGAGGCCCGAGACCGTAAGCCCCGCGAAGAGGGGTTCCACGGGAAAGGGAAAAAACGGGGCCAGCAGCGCCGCCCCAAGGCCCCCGAGCCCCGAGGCCAGGGCCCAGGGGCCGGGCAAAACTCCCGGGCGAAGGACCGCCCACACCAGGGGAAAGAAGGCCCCTGCCCCCCGGAGCCCCATGCTGAGAAAGCTCCAGTCCAGGATCATGGACTTCTCCAGGGAGAGCTCCACCAGGGCCGCCGCCATGAGGACGGCTCCCACGGCTCCCCGGTGGGTCCACAGGAGGCTTTTGCCGGAAAAGTCCCGGGAAGCCCAGGGAATCATCAGGTCTTGAACCAAGTTGGTGGCTATGCCGAAGACCAATCCGGCGGCGCTGCCCAGCACGGTGATAAAAATCCCCCCCCAGAGCGCCCCCCCCAGGGCGGGGGGAAAGGCGGTGCGCAGGAAGTGGGGGAGGGCCTGGGAGGGGGGAATCTCCACCCCGGCCCAACGCAGATGGAGCCCCACCCAGAGGGCCAGGATTCCCAAGGGGGGCATGAGGAGGGCGGACCACAGGGCCCCTCGCCGGGCGACGGTCTCGTCTTTGGCGGCGAAGAGGGCCTGGAGGTAGATCTGGGTGGAAAGGACTCCCACCACCAAGGATCCCGCCGCCCCCAGGTCCCGAGACACCCCTCGGCTGAATAGGGACAGATAGGGAAAGGGAGGAAGGTCGCGGATCAGGGCCCCGGGGGTGCCCCCCTGAAGAAAGGCCGCTCCGCCGCAGAGGATCAGGGTGAAGTACAAAAAGACGATCTTGGCGCTCCCCACGGCGCTGTAGCTCCGGAGCCCCCCCGCGAAGAGAAAGGCGGCGACGAGGATCCCCAGGACGGCGGCCGATCCCCCCGCCCCCAGGGGTAGGACCGATCGCAGCAGGGCCTCTCCCGAAAGAAATTGGGCGAGCACCGAAAGAAACGTCCCCAAGGAAGATCCGGCCAGCGCCACCAGAGCGGTGGCGGGGCCGTAGGCCTGTCCCAGAAACTGAGGAATGGTGACGATGTGGGCCCGTCGCAAGGGGCGGGCGAAAAAAAGCCCCGCCAAAAGACACCCCAGCCCCCCTCCCAGGGTGAACCACCAGGCGGAAAGGCCGTGGACGTAGGCCATCTCGGCGGTGCCCACGGTGGAAGCCCCTCCCACCAGGGCCCCCAGAAGGATTCCCGAGACCCCCCGGGAAGAGACCCTCCGCCCGCTCAGGGCAAAGTCTCCCCCGGAGGTTTTCCTCCCCCTCACCACCCCCAGCAGGGCAAAGGAAAAAATGACCGCCGTCGCCGAGAGTCCGAAGACTTCCATGCCACCTGCTCCTTTCGAAAAAGCGAAGATTTTCCCGAGAAAGGCCCCGGCCCCGTTCCCACCTTTCGTTTCGTGAGGTATCATATCTCAGAATGGACCCTGGAGGTGTGAAAAAAAGGGCAAAAGGGGGAAGGGGCGTCGTGCGGAGGGGCGTTGCGCGAAGGAAAAGTGATAGGGATTTATCCGTCGATCCCGGAGTCCCTTGTCCGAAAGGGGCTCTTTCGGGGTATTCCCCGTCGCCTGGGGGCCCTTCCCGCCGGAGGCCCGGGATTTGGGGCGGGGCCGTCTTCCTCAAGGCCCTTTTGTTTTTTATGATTCTGGGGCTTGGCCTAGGCCTGGGAGAACCCCTGCCGGAGGCCCGGGGGCAAAAAAAGCCTTCTCCTGACGCCGGGGCCGAGGGGTGGCTCTGGAGGGTGGTGGTCTTTCCCCCCTTCGAAGGGTGGGATTCCCCCGCAGGGAAGTCGATTTGGGCGGCCCTTCAGATGGCGGCGGAGGAGTCGAACGAGCGGCGCTACGGCTTGCAGAATCACGACGTGGAGTTCCTCCGGGAGGAAATGCCCCCCCTGGAAGATCTGGCGTCTCACCTCCGGGAGCGCCTTCCCCGGTGGAAAAAGGACATGGTGGTGGGTTTTTTCAGCTTCGCCGATGATGAGCCCGATCGGGTGCTGGTGCAGGAACTCGCGGGAACGGAGTTTCCCCTATTATTAGGTTTTGGCGAAGGGGTGTCGTTGCGTAGCGGAGATGCACCCTTCGACCATGCCTTTGCCCTCGACCTTTACCGCCGCTTTCGCGTGAGAGCCCTGGCGGAATATGCCACCCGGAGGCTCGACCCGGCGGCGGGGATCACGGTGCTGGGGGATCGCCTTGACCCTTACCTGGCGGGCACGGCGGAGCTTTTTATCCAAGACCTCTTGTTTCGGGAGCTCTCCGTGCTGCCCCTCTGGGCCATGGGGGCGGGGGATCGAGACCTGGGGAGCCGCCTGCGGGAGGCCGTGGCGGTGGGCTCCTCGGTGCTGGTGAGCGCCCTGGACACCATGGGAACCCTGGATGCCTGGCGCTTTATCCGAGAGGAACACCTCCCCTTGGCGCTATGGTATCTGGGAAGCCTGAATGGCCATTTGGTCCGCCGTCCGGGCATTCTGGCGGCGGATCAGCGCTACGCCCTGGAGCACGATCCCACCTTGCGCGACTTCCGGGGCAGGATCTTCGACCGCACCCGCTTTCGGGTGGCCGATCCCCCCATGGCGGCCCGGGCCTACGCCCTGGCGTGGTGGTTTTTCCAAGGGGTGGACGAGGCCCGAGGGGTGGGGGGGGCCCTTTTGGCCGCCCTGGGGCGGAGCAAAAAAATCCCCCTGGGGGAGGAGTGTCCGGACATCGATCCCGGGACGCACCGTCCCTTGGGCCGGATGGTCACGGTGTTTCAAAGCGATGGAGAATCTTGGCGTCCGATGATGGAAATGCGCATCCGATCCCGGACGATCCCCGAATAGGCCGGGATCGGAGCGAACTCGATGGGAGGTTTCATGTGATGAAGGTGCAGGAAATAGGAGCGATCCTCGAAGGGGAGTTTCTCTGCGGGGGAGAGTGGGCGGAGAATATGGATGTGGACTTTGGCTACGCCGCAGATCTCATGAGTGACGTGCTGGCCTTTGCCCGGGCGGGGTCCATGCTCATCACGGGCCTGACGAACATCCAGATCGTCCGGACGGCCCAGATGATGGACATCCCCGCCGTGGTCTTCGTCCGGGGGAAACGCCCCCAGGAGGATACCGTCCGCCTGGCGGCTCAGTCTCGCATTCCCCTCCTGGTGACCATGAAGAGCATGTACGAGACCAGCGGAGTGCTCTTTGCCGCTGGCCTGCCAGCTTGCATCATTCCTCATCGAGAGGCAGGGGGGGAGGAGCATTGAAAGATCCCGTGGTGCTGGATTTCCCCGTGGAGGGGGAGGACTTCCTCGCGGCGGGAGAGGCGTCCAGCAGCGTCAAAGACACCCTGAAAATGCTCGGCGTGCCCTCTTCCATCTGCCGCCGGGCGGCCATCATTACCTATGAAGCGGAAATGAATCTAGTCATCCACGCCGGGGGAGGCATGCTCCGGGCCCGCATCGACGAGGAAAAAGTGGTCCTCGTCACCGAAGACCAGGGCCCGGGCATCGCCGACATTGATCAAGCCATGCGAGAGGGGTACAGCACCGCCTCGGACCAGGTCCGGGAAATGGGTTTTGGGGCGGGGATGGGGTTACCCAACATCAAGCGCAACGCCGACCGCCTCGACATCGAGTCCACGGTGGGCCAGGGCACCATCCTCACGGCATCGATCTACTTTGTCGGAGAGCCCCAGCCCTCCGCCTGAAGAGGGAGGCCACGGATATGATGCATGGGATAAAAATATTTAACGCCGCCTGCAAGGGGTGCGTGCACTGTATCAAATCCTGCCCCACCGAGGCCATTCGGGTCATCGATGGCCTGGTGCACATCCTCCCCGACCTCTGCATCGACTGCGGCGAGTGCCTGAGGACCTGTCGTAAGAAGGCCCTGGGGCTCGACGAGGACGATTGGCGGGAGCTCCTGTCCCAGCAGGTCCCCGTGCTGGCGGATCCCAGCTTTTTCGCCCAGTTTGCCGCCTGGAGCCCCGATGGGGCCCCCGAGGCCCTGGAGATGGCGGGGATAAAGACCTTGGACTCCCGGAGGGCCTTTGATCTGGCGGCCCTGGCGGTGGCCCGATGCCTGGACGAGGCCCCCCGGGAGGAGCTTCCCCTGATCTCCACCTACTGTCCGGCGGTGCTGCGCCTGATCCGCATCCGCTTTCCCGAGCTCCTATCCCGTACCGTGCCAGCGGAATCTCCCCTGGAAGTGGCCGCCGAACTCTGGGCCCGAGAGTCCGGGGGGTGCCCCCCCGTGCTTTTGGCTCCCTGCCCGGCCAAGATCACCATGGTGCGGGAGCCCCTGGGGCGAGACCGGAGCGCCATCGGTGCCGCCGTGTCCGTCCGTCGAGTGGTGCGGGATCTGCTGTCGTCGGGGATAAAAAATCACTCCCCCCGGGCGGAGCTCTCCTCCCGGCGGGACCTCCTCTGGGCCCTCCGAGGGGGAGAGGCGGAGCACGTGCGCCGCTTTGCCCGTCGCCCCGTGCGGGCCATCGCCGTATCGGGGCTCCGTAACACCCTGGACGTCCTGCGAGACCTGGAGCTGGGGCGTCTCCAGGGCGTGGATTACGTGGAATGCCGCTTTTGCGACCTGGGATGCATCGGCGGCGTGGCCAACGCCGAGTCGCGCTTTTTGGCGGAAATCCGGGTGAAGACCACGGAAGTTTCCTGGGACCTCTCCGAAGAAGACCGGGAGGAGCTGGAGCATCTCCACGCCTCGGGGATCTGGCGGCTCCGTAAGGACATCAAGCCGCAGAATCGCCTCCCCCTGGGGGGGGATTTCTCCGAGGCCATGGACCAGCTCGCCCGTTTCCGAGAGGTGTTGGGCCAGCTCCCCCTCATCGATTGCGGGGCCTGTGGCCGCCCCTCCTGCCAGGCCATGGCCGAAGACATCGTCCGGGGAAACGCCGAGGTGACGGACTGCGTCTTCAAATTGCGGGAGCGCATCGCCGCTCTGGCGGGGGAAATCGAGGGGCTGTCCCGGAACGTGCCCCACACGCTGAGGACGAGGGAGAAGGAGTCATGACCGTACGAGAAGTGTTGGAAAAAATCGGAGCCGAAGTGCTCTGCGACGCCGGGGCGGATCGCCCGGTGAAGGGCGCGGTGGTGGGAGATCTCTTGAGCTTCGTCATGGGCAACGCCTCGGAGGGGGCGGTGTGGGTCACCGTGGTGGCCCACGCCAACGTGGCGGCGGTGGCCGTACTTAAGGACATGCCGTGCATCCTCATCGCCGCCGACCGCGAGGCGGCGCCGGACTTCATCGAACGATGTCGCCGGGAGGAGATCGCCGTGGGGCGAAGCCCCCGGAGCCCCTTCGACCTCTGCGGGGCCCTCTGGGAACTGGGGCTCCGGGGAGAGGGGTAATCGGACGGGCCGGGGCTCCGCACTCCTCCCTTGCCCCGGGGTGGTGTTCCGGGGGCGGGGCGTCCGATCTGGCCACCGCCTGGTATCTGGTATAAGGGGGGAAAACCGGTGGAAGAAACGTTACGGCCCTATCGGGTGGAACTGCACTGTCATTCCGTGCTCTCCCCCTGTGCCGAGCTGGAGATGGGCCCCCGGGACATCGTCGCCCGGGCCCCGGAGCAGGGCATAGAACTTCTGGCCCTCACGGACCACAATGCCATGCGGAATGTTCCGGCCCTCGTGACCTGCGCCGCCGAGGCTGGCGGCCCCGCCGTGCTCTTCGGCCTGGAGGTCCAGACGGCGGAAGACATCCACGTGGTGGCCCTCTTTCCCCACGAAGAGGCCGCCCGGGGATTCGAGGCCTGGCTCTGGACGGGCCTCCCTCCGGTGCCCCACCGGGTCGAGGCCTTTGGGTACCAGCTCGTGGTGGGCCCCGATCACGAGGTGATAGAAGAGGTGGAAACCCTCCTGGTCCAGGGGGTGTCTTTTTCCGTGGACGAAGTGATCCGCCGCATCCGGGAGGATGGGGGGCTCTCCATCCTGGCCCACCTCGACCGGGAAGCCTTTTCCTACTGGGCGGTGCTGGGGCCGGTGCCGGACGACCTCCCCGTGGATGCCGTGGAGCTCTCCTGGCGCCTATCCCGGGAATCGGCGGAGCGCTGGCGACGCCACTTTCCCGGGCGCACGGTGGTGCGGAGCTCGGATGCCCACCGGCTGGAGGACCTTGCCGTCCGCCGGGGGTGTCGCATGATGCTGGCGGAACCCACGTTTGACGAAGTGGCCCGGGCCCTCCGGGGGGAAGGGGGGCGGAGGGTGTACTGGCCCTGGGGCGAGACGGAAGGATAACGCCCCCCTTCCCCGGGGGGGCCGAGGTCTTTCGCCTTTTTCGCTCTCCCCCTACCTTCTTCGCGAAAGCCCCGACGGTCCTAAAGGGCCGGGGGGCTTTCCGTTTTACCGCTCTCCCGGAGTTTTTTCCGGGGCCTCGGTCCCCGGGGCGGGACAATGGCGGGAGGCGAGCTCCTGCCACAGGGCGTCCAGGGGTACGTCCAGGGCCACCAGGGCCACCAGCAGGTGATAGAGCAGGTCCGCCCCCTCGGAGACGGCCTCGTCTTTTTTGCCCAGCGCCACGGCCAGCGCCGTCTCCACCCCTTCTTCCCCCACCTTCTGGGCCACCCGGGAGAGCCCCGAAGCCAACAGGCGGGCGGTGTAGCTCGTTTCGGGGGAGGCGTGGCGGCGCTCCCGGAGGATGCGCCAGAGGCGCCCTAAGAAGGCGGGGTCGGCGGTGCGCTCCTGGGAGAGGGGGAGGTGAAAGCACGAGGTCTCCCCCGTGTGGCAGGCGGGACCCTGGGGCTCCACCAGGGCCAGCAGCGTGTCCCCGTCGCAGTCCCGCCGGAGCTCCCGCACGGCCATGCGGTGCCCGCTCTCCTCCCCCTTGTGCCAGAGCCTTCCCCGGGATCGGCTGAAAAAGACCATTTCCCCCGTTTCGGCGGTGAGTTTCAGGGCCTCGGCGTTGGCCCAGGCCACCATGAGCACGGCGCCGGACTGGGCGTCTTGGACCACCACGGGCACGAGGCCCTGCGGGTCGAAGCGCAGCGTTTCAAGGCCCGTGAGCGTCAGGCCCATGGCCGGTTCTCCCCGGTGGGGCCGGAGCCGCCGCGTCGTACGGGGATTCCCCGGGCGGCGAGGGCCTCTTTTACCTCGCCGATGCGGAGGGTGCCGTAGTGAAAGATGGAAGCCGCCAGGGCTCCTTCGGCCCCCGCCTCGAAGGCCTCGGCCAGGTGGGCCACCGTCCCCGCTCCGCCCGAGGCGATGACGGGGACGGAAACGGCGGCGCAGACGGCGACGAGGAGCTCCCGGTCGTATCCGGAGGCCGTGCCGTCCCGATCCATGGAGGTGAGGAGGATTTCCCCCGCCCCCCGGGCCGTGGCCTCCCGGACCCACGCCAGGGCGTCCAGTCCCGTGGGAGTCTGCCCCCCTTCGATGATCACTTCCCACCCATCGTCCCGCCGACAGACGTCCACCGCCGCCACCACGGCCTGCTGGCCCAGGCGGCGGGCGCACTCCGAAAAGAGCTCCGGGCGCCGCACCGCCGCAGTGTTCAGCGATATTTTGTCCGCCCCCAGGGCCACGAGCTCCACCGCTTCTTCCTCCGAAGAGATGCCCCCTCCCACGGTGAAGGGGATGGAGAGCCGGTCCGCCACCGATGCCACCCAATCCCTCCGGGTGCTCCGGCGCTCCGTCGAGGCGGAGATGTCCAGAAAGACCAGCTCGTCTGCCCCTTCCTCCTGATAAACCCCCGCGAGGTGGGCGGGGTCCCCCGCGTCCCGGAGCTCCCGGAAGCGGATGCCCTTGACCACCCGTCCGTCCTTGACGTCCAGACAGGGGATGATGCGCTTGGTCAACATGAAAGTACCTCCTGCTAAAGTATAGAATTTTTTCGGAGCGCCAGGGGGCCTCCGGAACGGATTTAATCTTATATCAACGACCATCGGTATGGGCTTAAGGGAGGGCCTACGGAGGGAAGGTTCTCAGGGCCTCGGCGAGGTCCACGGTGCCTTCGTAGAGGGCGCGCCCCACCACCGCCCCCGCCAGGCCCAGGGCGTGGAGCCCTTTGAGGTCATCCAGGTGGGCGATGCCCCCGGCGGCCACCAGGGCGACGTGGGGGCATCGGGACCGCAACCCCCGGTAGAGGTCGAAGTCGGGGCCTTCCCCCGTGCCGTCCCGGGATACGGCGGTGACGAGGAACTCGTCGCATCCGGCGGCGGCGAGCTCTTCCAGGGCTTCTGCGGGGGGGCGATCCACCGTGGCGGTCCATCCCCCCACGGCCACCCGCCCTTCCTTCACGTCCACGGAGGCCACCAGGGCCTTGCCAAAGCGTCGCCCCAGGGCAGCGGTCTGGAGGGGATCCCGAAAGAGCAGGCTTCCCACCATGATGCGGGTGGCCCCCGCCGCCAGGGCCCGGTCTCCGTCCTCGGCGGTGCGCAACCCTCCGCCGTAGCGCACCTCCACCCCCAGGGCCCTCAGGGGCGCCAAAAGAGAAAGGTGCACGGGGGCACCCTGCCGGGCCCCTTCCAGGTCCACCACGTGGATTTCCCGGGCCCCCGCGTCCCGGAAGGACGCCGCCACGGCGCACGGGTCGTCCCCGTAGGCGGTGCACCGGTCAAAATCTCCCTGGCGCAGGCGCACCACGCGCCCCTCGTAGAGATCGATGGCGGGCA
>CALMLW010000127.1 GCA_937868015.1 uncultured Synergistaceae bacterium
GACGAACTGGTCAAAGAGCATCGCAAGGCCCTCTACGACAAGTGGATGAAGTAGCTTTTCGTCACCCCTGAACGCACGGACACAAAAAAAGCGGGACCGGAGATGCCTCCGGCCCCGCTTTTTCGTCCTCCCCCCCTACACCCCAGCGCCTTCCTGGAAGGGAAGCACCTTGGCCAGGGCGGGGACGATGCCGATGGACACCGCTTCTCCTTCTCCGTAGAGCCTTCGGGCATCGGGATTATCCACTTGCACGAGCACTTCTCCCCGATCCGTCCGTACGAAGGATTCCACGCTGTTGCCCAGATAGACGTTGGTGGTCACCACTCCATCGGCCACCCCCTGTCCGGGGTCGGCCAGCACCATGGACTCCGGGCGGCACATGACCAGGGCTCGATCGCCCTCCCGAAGTTCCGGAGCGAAGCGGGGCACCGCCAGAGGGACTTCCCCCACCCGCACGGCGCACACCCCTTCTGTCCGCCGGAGCTCCCGTACCTCGGCGGGGAAAAACGCCACCTTGCCCACGAATTCCGCCACGAAGGCGTTTACCGGATCGCGGTAGATCTCCCGGGGCGTGCCCGTCTGGACGATGCGCCCCTTGTGCATCACCACAATGCGGTCCGACAAGCTCATGCCCTCGGTGCGGTCGTGGGTGACATACACGGCGGTGATCCCCAGGGATCGCTGGAGGCGTCGGATCTCCACCCGCATGGACTCCCGCAAAAGGGCATCCAGATTGGAGAGGGGCTCGTCCAGCAGCAGCACCGAGGGTTCCACGATGAGCGCCCGGGCCAGGGCCACCCGCTGCTGCTGCCCCCCCGACAGGCGCGACGGGGGGCGCTCCGCCAGCTCCTCCAGCCCCACCATCCGCAGGAAACGCCCCACCTTTTCCCGAAGGGCCTCCCGCCCCACCTTCCGCAGCTTGAGACCGTAGGCCACGTTGTCAAAGACGTTCATGTGGGGGAAGAGGCCGTAACTCTGAAAGACCATGGCGGTATCGCGGTGGTTTGGGGGCAGCGTGGTGATATCCTCTCCCCCCAGGAGAATTCTCCCCTGGGTAGGGAGTTCGAATCCCGCGATCATGCGGAGCGTGGTGGTTTTTCCGCACCCCGAGGGACCGAGCAAAGTCACCAGCTCCCCCGGGGCGATGGTGGTGGAAATATCGTCCACTCCCACCACATCCTTGCCGCTCTGGGGATCGCGGAAGATCTTGGTGACCCCATCGATCTCCACCCCCTTGGAGCGGTTGCTTTTAGCCCTTACTTCGAGCTCCCCTTCGCCGACACCTTTTTGCCCCACCGTCGTAGTCATGCTCCTCCACCTTTCGGCCAGGCCATGATTTTTATCTTCCGCCGATCCTCTGCCCCGGGGGTTGGGGCGCCTCCCGATATTTCTTGCCGGAGGGTCAACGCCCCAAGGTTTTCGCCAGATGGACGTTCTTGGGCACCAAAAGCCGCAGAAGGCCAAAGGTGGCCAGCACGATGAGAATGAGCGCCGTGGCCAGCACGCTGGCCAGGCCGAACCGAAGGTTTTCCGAGAAGTTGTAGATCAACACCGTGAGATGGTACCACCGGGCGGAGATGAGGAAGATCACCGCACTCACCGCCGTCATGGAGCGAACAAAGGTGTAGGACAGACTGGAAATAAAAGCGGGACGCACCAGAGGAAGGACCACGTCCCGGAAGACCGTGGCGGCATCGGCCCCCAAATCCGCCGCAGCTTCCTCGATGGAGGGGTCAATCTGGCGTAGGGCGGCGATGCCCCCTTCCACCCCCACGGGGAGCTCCCGCACCACGTAGTTGATCACGATGATGGCGGCGGTGCCCACCAGCACCAGAGGGGGCTTGTTGAAAGCCAGGATGTAGCTTATCCCCATGAGGGTTCCCGGCAGGGCGAAGGGGGTGAGGAGCAAC
>CALMLW010000128.1 GCA_937868015.1 uncultured Synergistaceae bacterium
TGAAGGAGGAACTGGGGGTCGGGGAGGATCGGATCATGCGCAGCGATCGCCCCAATGCCGCCATCGCCGAAGGGTTGGCCCTCTTCCCAGCCCTCCGGCGGGCCCATCGCGAGGCCCGACGGACCTTGGAGGAAGACTTCCCTCGATTCTGTGCCCAAGAGCTGGAACCTTTGGGACGCCGCTACGCCATCGCCGCCGCCCGCGAGGGGGCGGAGATCGTGACCCGAGAACTCTTCGACGGCCCCATCCTCCAGAGACTCCGCCTCTTTCAGGAAAAGGGGGGCTCCCTGGGACAGCTCCGCCGGGAGCTGGGGGAAGCCGCCGTCGCCTTTTCCCCCCGGCACCGGGAGATCGGGGTCCACCTGGGACAAGGGCTTCTCGAGAAGCTCCCCGAAGAGTTGGGGGGCCGTACCGAAGATTTCTTTCGCCGCCATGGATTCCAGATGGCGGAGGACGAGGAGGCCCTACCCCCCCTCGTCGAAGGGGCCATCCTGGTCGCCCCCGACCCCCTGGATCCCTTGTCACGGCCTGCGGAAACCCTGGTATTGGCCCTCTTCGCCGGGGCGGGAGCCGTGGTGAGCGGAGGGGGAGGGATGGCTCTGATCGCCAGTGGCCCTCTGGGGCTGGCGATAGGGGCGGGGCTAGGGCTAGTCGCCGGATGGACCCTGCTGACCCAGGGGCGGGAGTGGTCTCGCCAGAAGCTGGAAGACCTTTCCCTTCCCCCGTCCGTGACGCGAAGCCTCTGGAGCGGGAAGACCCTAAAGGCCCTTCGCGATAAATTCCTGGAAGACCTCACGCAAAACGCCGAAACTACCCTTTCGTCCCTGGCCCAGGAGCTGATACACCGGGAAAAGCTCCGATACGAGGGGGAGATGGGAGCCCTTTCGGAACTCCAGAAGCTCTTCTAGGGTCCGATCACCGGCAGCAATCCCCGGGAGAACCTTCGTCCCCGATCCTCACCTCCGTCAAGGCCCTGGCGGGCGGGGTCGTCTCGGGGCTCATCGACCGAGGAGTAGCACCCCACCCACCACCAGCACCATGCCCCATGCCAGGCGAGGCGTAACCTTTTCTCCCAGAAAGGTCGCCGCGAAGGTCGCCGTGACGAAGGGCTTGATGGCGTTGATACAAGTGGCCACCCCCACCGTCACGTAGTGGAGCGCGTAGCTCCAAAAGAGGTTCCCCACGGTGAGGCTGAACGCCCCGGCCACCACAATGCCTCCCAGACACCTCCAGCTCGCCCGCCCCAGGGGGCCCCACTCTCCCGTCGCCGCCAAGATGCCCCAGGAAACCCCCGTCACCGCCACCGCCCGCCAGAATTCAATCTGAGGGACGGGCATCTGCTGCACGAACCATGCGTTGGTCAAGGTCCCCGAGAGCCCCGTGACCATGGCTCCCAGGGCGAAGAGCAACCCCCCTCGGATGGTGCCCACCGGCGCCCTCTGTCCCCGGAGGTTTAACACCAGAAGACCCGAAACGATGAGGAACGCCGCCGCCACCACGCCCCACGAAGGCACCTGACCGAGAAAAAGCCAAGCGCTGGGCACCGCCAAAAGGGGAGATGAAGAGAATACCACGGAGGAGACCGAGGCCCCCAGGCGGTGCAGGCAGGCAAACCACAGGAGATCCCCCACCACGAACCACACCACTCCCATGACCATGATGGCCCCCACGAGGGGCAGGTTTTCGGGGGCCGCCAAGCTCCCCCACCCTTCCATCGCCCAAAGATACGCCGCCGCGCTAGTCAAGTACCCCAAACTGCGCACCGCATTGATGACACTGTATGGAAGGCGGTCGATGAAGAGGCGGTAGAGCACAGGGGCCAGGGCCCACGTCAGCGCCGCCCCGGCGGCGGAAAAATAACCCCATACGGCGGGGCTCAAGGCCACGCCTCAAAAACGCGCCGCATCACATCCACGCCCCCCCACCCCCGGGACCGACTCCATGCCCGGAGCCGTCCGGGGGCAAGTATGGCACGCCCCCCAAGGCCGTCAACCGCCACGCCCCGGGGAGAGCCCTCCGCCAAGGGATCCTAAAACAGGCCATCTCCATGATCTTTTCCACAAAATTCTCCGAGCCGAAAAAAATTCCTTTCCCAAGACGCCTCTCTGCTCAGGACTTCTCTCCTCCGCAGGCCTCGTCATCGCCGGGGCGCGGATTAAGAACTACTCGCGTCGTGGGGGCGTTTTCCCCGCGTGGAGGCGTTTCTTTTCTTCCCGGACGAAGCAGGGCCACGACGAAGACGTGGTGATTCTGGACTGCATCCGCCCAGAAGTGACCATGTCAAGGTCCCGCCACAGCAAAATTACGCCGGCGGCACAAAAGCATTTTCTGTGCTACGCTGTCCGGAAATCCAAATGTTGGGGCAATCATCGGCTTCCTTCGCCTCGGTCCACGGATCACCGCGCCGAAGAGGGAACATGGAGCGCCCCGGCAAGAACCAAAAAAGGAGGTGGTTCGGTCAAAGGTCTCCCCAGAGGTCGTCTTTATCTACCACCGTCCTGGCCCGGTCCCAGGGGACCGAGGGCCCGCCCCGGCCGGACATCATCCGCCGGAACGGGGAAAATTCGTTCTCGTTATTAACAAAGGAGGGATGTCAAGATGCCCAACGAACGACTGGCCCCACCTCCCCGGAATATCCAGCGGAGATTTGGGGAATCCCCTGCCCGTTTCACGGCGTGGGGGCTGATGCTTTTGCTCGTCCTAGCCCTTTCGCCCTCGGCCTGGGGCGCGGACTCCGAGTTCAAGCCCTCGGTGGAACCCGCCCTCTTGCGTCAGATCCAGAAAGACGACGGCGCGGGGTACATGATCTACTTCCGGGAGAAGGCCGACCTTTCCGCCGCCCAGGGCATGGAATGGCAGGCCCGGGGACGGTTCGTCACGGCCCAGCTCCGGGAAACGGCGGAGCGGAGCCAAAAAAGCGAGTCCGGGCCTATCTGACCCAACAAGGGGCCGCCTACACTTCCTTCTGGATCGACAACGTCGTGGTGGTAAAAAAATCCAGCCGGGCCACCTTCAACGGCCTTATGGCGTTCTCGGAGATCGAAAGCCTCAAGGCCCGACGCACCATGCACCTCATCGAGCCCGACAAGACCGACGCCCGCGAGGTCCTGAGCCAGATAAACGCCGTGGAGTCCAACCTCACCCACATCGGCGCGGACACCGTGTGGGGATGGGGATACCGGGGCCAGAACATCGTGGTGGCCAACATCGACACGGGGGTCCGGTACACCCACGAGGCCCTGGTGAACCAGTACCGGGGCAATAACGGCGGCACCTTCGACCACAACTACAACTGGTACGACCCCTACGGGGACCACCCCGCCGCTCCGGCGGACGACAACGGCCACGGCACCCACACCATGGGCACCATGGTGGGCGAGGGCGGGGGGAACTCCATCGGCGTGGCCCCCGGCGCCCAGTGGATCGCCGCCCGGGGCTGCAACACTTCGGACTGTACGGACGCCGCCCTTCTCTCCAGCGCCCAGTGGATCGCCGCCCCCACGAACCTGGCGGGGCAAAACCCCGACTCCAACAAACGCCCCCACGTGGTGAACAACTCCTGGGGCGACTGCGGGAGAGCCTACGACGGCTGGTACCAGGGCGTGGTGGACGCCTGGCACGCCGCGGGGATCTACCCCGTCTTCTCCAACGGCAACAATTCAAACTGCGGCTATCCCGCTCCTCCGGGACTCAACACCGTGGGAAACCCCGGCCGGTACGGCAACGTCACCGGCGTGGGCTCCAGCGGCAAGAGCAACGGCCAGTACGCCCCCCACTCCAACTGGGGTCCCACGGACAGCCCGGACACCGTGAACCCCCGGGGATATGCGTATCTTAAGCCCCAGGTGCTGGCCCCCGGGGTGGACATCCGCTCCTCGGTGCCCGGAAGCGACACCTCCTACCAAGGAGGATGGACCGGCACCTCCATGTCCGCCCCCCACGTCACGGGGCTCATCGCCCTCATGTGGAGCGCCGCGCCAAATCTCATCGGAAACTACGCCGCCACGGAGACCATGATCGAAGAAACGGCCACCCCCATCTCCTACGACTCCGGAGGTACCCCTCCTCCGGGCCCGGGGAACGTGCCGAACTACGCCACGGGATGGGGAGAGATCAACGCGGCAAGCGCCGTGGAAGCGGCCCTGGCTTCGGAAAACTCCGGGACTCTCCGGGGCACCGTGCGGGGCGCGGGGGGCGCTCTCCTGGCGGGAGCCCGGGTGGATATCTCCGACGGCACGAACACCTGGATCACCTTCACCAACGCCTCGGGGATCTACCAACGCCCCACCGTCGCGGGAACCTACACCGTCACCGCCTCGGCCTACGGGTACAACCCCTCCACGGCCTCGGGGGTGACGGTGGTGAAAGACCAGATCACCACCCAGGATTTCTCCCTGGTGGAAGCCCCGAAGGCCACGGTTCAGGGCGTGGTGCGAGACGGCGCCACCGGATGGCCCCTCTACGCCCGGATCTATATCTCGGAGTATCCGGGACCGGCGGTGTGGACCGACCCCGTTTCGGGGCAGTACAGCGTGTCCCTCCCCGCAGGAGGCACCTATGCCTTTGAAGCGTCTGCCCAGACTTGCGGATACGCCACCGCGAACCGTTCTGTGGGCCCCCTGGGGGAAAACCGCACGGAAGACTTCGCCCTCTCGGCGGACCTGAATGCGTGCACCGCTCCGGGGTACAGCTTTGCGAACCCCCTGTACCAGGAGGACTTTGAAGGCAGCAACGGCGGATTCACCGCCTCCGGCACCCCCGCCGATCTCTGGGCCTGGGGAACCCCCGTGGCCTGGCCCGGCCGGGCCGCTTCGGGCACCAAGTGCTGGGGGACAAACCTCGACGGAACATACGCCCCCGACGCCGACGTCACGATCACCTCGCCGGTGATCTCCCTGGAGGGGGCCTCGGGGCCCCTCATGGTGCGCTGGTGGCAGGCCCTGGAGATGGAACACAGCGGCTGCGACAAGGCCTACGCCGAAGTGAGCATCAACGGCGGCCCCTGGACCGTCATGTGGGCCCACGATGGGGACGATGTCCAGGAGGACTGGGCGCCCCAAACCTTCGATCTCTCCGCCGCCGCAGGGGGCACCGTCCAGTTCCGCTTCCGCATCGTCACCGACGACAGCGTGTGCTTCAACGGATACTACATTGACGACATCGCCATCGGCCACTGCCAGGCTCCCGCAGCGGGAGGGCTGGTGGTAGGCAACGTCCGGGACGCCAACACGGGGTCGGGCGTCGTGGACGTCGACGTCACCGTGGTAGGGGGCGCCACCACCTGGTCGGAGGCCACCCCCGACGATCCGGCGGTGGATGACGGCTTCTACACCCTCTTCGCCCTCCCCGGCTCCCACACCATCTCCGCCGACAAGGCCCCTCAATATGGCTCGGCGGCGGCGAGCGTGACGGTGGCGGACCGGGACACGGTGCGCCGGGATCTGAACCTCCTCGCGCCGCGCCTTGAGGCCCAACCCTCGTCCCTTTCCGCCAATCTGACCACGGGGACCACCGCCACGGCGACCCTCACCCTGGCCAACACGGGGGGCGTGGGGGCACCGTTCCAGATCTTGGCCTTTCGCCAGCACACCTCCGCCGCCCACAAGCCCTGGGGCACCGCCGAAAGGCCCGCGAAAAAGGGCGCTGGGGCGTCTTCCAACACCACCGACCGGGGGACGCCCAGCGGCAGGCCCGTGATGGGCCCCGCCTCGGGGGGGCCCAAGCCCTCCCAGGTGGGAGACGCCTGGGAAGTGATGGCCCCTCTCCCGGAGCCCCGGGTCTTCGCCGCTGTGGTGGCGGGGGAAGACGGGTACGTGTACGTGGCGGGGGGCGCATCCGACGGAGATGGAGACATCCCTGAGGACACCCTCTACCGGTACGACACCGCATCGGACAGTTGGAGCTCCCTGGCTCCTCTGCCCGTTCCTCTCAGTCAGAGTGACGGCGTAGCGGTGGAGGGAAAGATCTACATCCCCGGCGACAACACCACCGCCACCTACGTCTACGACATCGCGGCGGACACGTGGTCCGCCATCCCCGCGAATAACGGCTACACCCCCCGGTCTCACTACAAGGTGGCGGCCCTGGGACCCCAGATCTACGTGGTGGGGGGGCTTGCGGGAGGCACCTCCACGAACGAGGTCTGGATCCTCGACACCGACACGGGGCAGTGGACCCCGGGCGTACCCATGCAGCACGGCCGCATGGACTTCGCCCTAGGAGCCATGGATGGCAAGCTCTACGTGGCGGGGGGCGTGGCTTTTCCGGGCTTCGTTCCGGACATGACCACGGAGATCTTTGACGGCACCGCCTGGAGCTACGGCGCCCCCGTGCCCTCCGGAGGAGGGGCCTACACCCGGTGGAGCTACATGGCCGACGGCGTCGGCCAGGACGGCCTCTGGCTCGCCGCCGGACGGCGGGACACCGGTTGGAATATCCTGAACCATGCGGGGTTCTACGCGCCGGATACCGACACCTGGACCGATTCTCCCACCATTCCCCTCCTGAACCAGCCGCGGGTCTACTGCGACGGAGACGTGGCGGAGGACGGCTACTTCTACGTCATCGGCGGGCGCGACAGCGGTGCCAGCACGGCCTACCGCCACAACGAGCGCCTCATGGTAGGAGCTCCGGCGGGCCTGACGTGGCTTTCCTTCTCCCCCGACCAGGGGGCGATCCCGGCGGGGGGGAACGGGCCCATCCAGGTGCTCTTCCGGGCCGACGTGCCCGAGGCCCGCGATCCGGGAACCTACCAAGCCCAAGTGCGGGTGAAGTATCCAGGCCCCTACGGCGCCCTCACCGTGCCGGTGACCATGACCGTGTCAGGGGTCGTCACCCCCACGCCGGTGCCTCCCACGGCCACGCCGGCGCCTCAGCCCACGGCCACACCGGGACCGCAGCCCACGGCCACACCGGAGCCCACGGTAGCTCCTTCTCCCACAAGCGCGCCGACGCCCACGGTGGCCCCCACGGACATCCCGTTCCCCACGGTGATTCCCCCGGAGCCCACGCCGGTGGTGCAGGAAGGCACCCCCACGGGGGCTCCCACGCCTCTGTCCTCCGATGAACTTCCCAAGACCGGAGGGGATACCCAAGGCAACGTGGTCATCTCTCCCGACGTGGTGCGCCAGATCCTGGGAGACCAGGTGAGCGCCGATGTCTATCAGCTAGTCGAGGTGAAAAACGGCGAAGAGAAGACCTTTACCACCACCACGGGGTATGTGACCCTCACCGTCACCTCCACCGCCATAGAGGAAGGGCAAGTGGTGTACCGGTGGATCATGGTGATCTGGAATAACGCCACGGAGCTTTGGGAAACCGTCACCGGTGAGATCACCACCGCTGGCGCGGCCCTTCCCGCCTTTGAGGCCACCGCCACCACCCTCCGGAGTCGCATCGCCGACGGTGGGCCCTACGACCTGGACGGCGCAGTCAACGGCATCGTACAAAGCCGCACCGCCATGGCCCTACTGGGGGCCCCCAAGGCGGCTCCCGCTCCCACGACGGCCCCCACCGGCGCCCCTGCGGGCACGGGGGGAGGGGGATGTGCCGTCCAATCCTGGGGCAGCCTCCTGCCCTTCGCCCTGCTCCTGTTGCCCTTGGTGCTGCTGGGGAAAAAGTAGTTTCCTGAAAAATATCTTGAAACACCGGCCATGAGCAAAAGCCCCCCGGAGACATCGGGGGGCCTTTGCTATCCGGGGGTCCCGCCTCAGCTCCCCTGCCTCATATCCAGCGTACGCCGCACTCCGTCCAGGTACGCCTTGGGGGGGCATGACTCCGCCCCTTCGGGAAAGTGGGAGTAAAACTCCGTCAGGGTGGAACACCCGTCGTAGCTTTCGCAATGGGCACAATTGGGCACTCCGCGCCCCAGGCCGCAGGCCCGGACGGCGCAAAAGGCGCAGTATCCCCCGTGGCGATCCCCCGTGAGGCATCCGTCGCAGGTGACGTGGGCCGCAGTGATATCGGGAGATTGGTACTCCTCCCGCCACCGGGCCGCAATGTGCTCCTTGGCCTCCTGATCTTCCGCCCGGGTGGCCCGATGGGCGTCACAGCCTTCACAGTCCAATCCGCACATGGCGATGAGATTCATCTCTTCTCCTCCTCGGTTATTCCCTGATTTTTCGTTACCGTCTCGCCTCGACTCTCCGAAAAAGATCGGAACCCTTTCGGTTTCTGCCTTCGATCGTCCCACCCCGCCGAGGCATCACCCCATCGGTCGTCCCCTTTTAGAGGACATCAACAAAGGCCCTTTCGCCCCCTCGATCCCTTTACGCCGCCCCCCCTTCCTCTTTCGGGGCGCCCCTCTTATCATAGCGCAAAGGACGCCCAAACCATCGTTCGGCGGGGGATAAAAATGATCCGAGAAAACTCGCCATACCCTTTCGAGGTCGAAAGCCCTTCCTCGGCCCCGGGAGAAGACCCGGGCCCCGGAGGGGGTCGTCGCGGTATCCCTCCTCCGGAGCCCCTTTTTGGCCCCCCAGGCCGGGGGTCCCTCTCCGACCCCTTCGCGATGGATCCCCTAAAGCCGCCGCCGGGGTACCATGCCC
>CALMLW010000129.1 GCA_937868015.1 uncultured Synergistaceae bacterium
TGGGCCGAGGGGAGCACGGTGCAAATTCTGGCGAGGGTGGAATCTCAGCTCTATGGTAGCCCCCAGGCGGGGGGTATCGTGGATCGTCTGGCCCGGACGGAAAAAGACCTTTTCGGGCGGGAGCTTCCGGGAAACATCACCGATCGCCAGCAGGCCCTTTCCACTTTCCTAGAGCAGGGGAGCGAGGGGCAGCCCTCCTTGCTCTTCAAGCTGGGAGTGGGGGAATGGGCCGTGGGCCAGATCACTTATCCCGACGACTCCGTGTCCGACCGCATCGGCCGCCTGGAAAGGGCCATCGAGGGCAAGGAACAGGAAGAAGGAGCCCTGGCCATGCGCCTGGAGCGAGTGTTGGAGATGCTTTTAGGAGAGCCCGTGGCGTGGGAATCGGTGACGGTGCCGGCGGGCACGCTGATCAGGGTGGAGCTGGCGGAGACCCTTTCCCCGAAGACGGCTAAAGCGGGAGATGCGGTGAAGCTCCGGCTGAATCGGGACTTGGCGGTGGAAAATAGGCTGGTGGGGGCCCGGGGGTGTCTGGTGTGGGGAACCATTGAGAGCGTGGCGCCCCCCCGGAGCTTTGGCCGTCCGTCGGAGGTCAAGATCCGTTTCGACCACCTCTTCCCCCTGGGGCCCGAGCGCGTGGCCGTGAATATAGGCGAAAATGCTAAAAGGGCCGCCCAGGCGGATAAGGCCGTCTTGGCGGCCACGGGGGCGAGTTTTTTGGGAGTCATCCTCCTGGGACCTCTGGGGCTGGCGGGGGGGCTCTTTGTCCGAGGCGACGAGAAACCCCTTCCCGCAGGGACGCCCTTTTACCTGGAGATCGCCCAGGATTCCTCAACCCAGAGCTATCTGGTCCCGGCGGGACTTTCGGGGCTTTTGACCCCCCAGATCTTATCCGGGGACCTGGTCGAACCCACTCCCGTCCCTAGGCCGACTAGACCCAGCGAAAACAACAAGTAAGACGACGAAAGAGGTGGTTTTTTTATGAAACTATGGACCAAAAAGTTCCGTCAGACATCGTCTTCGGAGGGCGGCCTTTGCCGACGATCTCCCTTTTACTCTGCCCTGTCAAAGGTGTGGGGGGGAGTGCTCCTGGGGATGGTCCTGATGGGACCGGTTCCCGCCCTGGCCCTGGATCTGGGCGATATCATCGGCGTCGTGGGCGGAGGGTTAGCCGTGGGGGCCCTGGCGGGTCCCCTGGACGAATTCATCAACACCATTACCCTCAACAAGGGTGTGAAGGCCAGCGGTGCCACGGCGGTGGTGCCCATCGTCTCCGTGGGCTCCGGGACCCATATCGGCGCGGCTCAGGTCACGGGACCGGCGGCGGCGGTGAAAAAGACCAAGGCGGTGGCCCAGGTGGAGGTCTCCTTCAAGGGAGCCGTCCGGGTAAAGATTCTCGTTCCCATCGACTCCGTCAATCCGCTGGACCGCTTTAAGCGGGTTCAAGGAGTGGGGGTTTCGGCCATCATCGACGTACGTCTGT
>CALMLW010000130.1 GCA_937868015.1 uncultured Synergistaceae bacterium
TGGGAGATTTTTTCCCAAGAAAGGGTGTTAGATCCTGTAAGTTTCAAAATTTTATCTTTTTTTCCGAAGACTGCTCCTACAAACAGGAGCACGCTTTTGGGAACCGGTACAAGTCGCGGTGAAATGCCCAAAACTTCTCCCATTACAGTGACCAAATCCTTCGTCGAAGGCGTTTCCTGGTCGCTGACATGGAAAATCTGCCCCTTTGATTCCTCTCGTTGGAGGCAAAGCAGCAGAGCATCCACAAGGTTTTTAACGTATATCACACTTCTTGCATTCTCCGAAAGACACCCCAGAGGCAACGGCCGTTGCCTTGCGATGGCGCGCAAAAGTTCACAAAAATTCCCCTTCACACCCTCTCCATAAACAAGCGGCGGGCGAAGAATGGTCACGTCCAAAAAATCGCATCCACACAGAAAAACTTCCGTTTCTCGCTTGCTCCTGCCGTAAAAGTCCTGGGGAGCACAGGGAGTTTCTTCGGTATAGGGGACGGAGCTTCCTTCACCGACAGCTTTTATGGAACTCACATACAGAAATCTTTTGATTTTTTCGTTTTTCATACCCTCTACAAGAGCTTTTGTCACTCCCAAATTCACACGCATGTATTTCTCGAAAAGGGCCTGTTCACCTTCATTTTTCTCATTTAAATGATGCGTACGTGCGATGAGGTGAATCACCGCATCGCGATTTCTTACGAAGGATCCCCACTCTTCCGGAGCGTAGGGGTCTTGGAGCACGGCATACTCCACCCCCGGGATCCGAGCAACAAAAGCCGCAGAAGGGCGCACAATACCCAGAGCTTCATGCCCCATCTCCTGTAGTCGAGCCACAACGTGGCTCCCCACAAAACCATTCGCTCCCGTCACCAGTATTTTCACGATCTCTGCCCTATCTTTCTGGTTTCTTCAGCAATCTTTGATCCGATTTCCGTACCATGAACCAAATACTAAAAAGCACGCAAAACCAAAAAATCGGCAGTATGGAGAGAACACCTTTCCCATCAAGAAGCGCCACGAGAACTAGCAAAAAAACATTCATAAAAACAAACGCCGACGTCACCACTGCG
>CALMLW010000131.1 GCA_937868015.1 uncultured Synergistaceae bacterium
ATCATGTGGCAGTTTTTTACCGAACGGGGAAAGCGAGTGGTGCAGTTGGCGCACCGGGAAGCCCTTTCCCTGGGACACGACGTCATAGGCACGGAACACCTCCTGATGGGTCTTTTGGCCGAGGGGGAGGGCGTGGCCTTTCAGGTGCTTAAACGGGCCGCCATCACCCTGGAGGACGTGCGCCTCCGGGTGGAGGGCGCCGTGGGGCGAGGGCAGCCCAAGATCAAGCCCGTGGACCTGCCCCTATCGCCCCGGGGCAAGCGGGTGCTGGAGATGGCCATGCGGGAGGCCCGAAACCTGGGAGTGAACTACGTGGGCACGGAGCACATCCTCCTGGGTCTCCTGGGAGAAGGCGAGGGCATGGCGGCCCAGATCCTGGCCACCATGGGCATCGACCTCCATAGGCTCTCCCAAGAGGTGACGAAGGCCCTCTCTTCGGGGAAGCCCCTGGGGGAGGCCCCGGGCCCCGAGGAGCCCGGGGGCAAGGCCCCGCGCCAGAAGACCCCCACCGTGGATCAGATCTGCATCGACCTCACCGAGATGGCCAGCCGGGGGGAGCTGGACCCCGTCATCGGCCGGGCCCGGGAGATCCAACGGGTGATCCAGATCCTTTCCCGGCGCCGAAAAAACAACCCCGTCCTCATAGGCGACCCCGGCGTGGGCAAGACCGCCATCGTGGAGGGCATCGCCCAGCGGGTGCTCTCCGGTGACCTACCCGAGAGCCTCCGGGACAAGCGGGTGGTCATGCTCAACGTGGGCAACCTCGTGGCGGGCACCAAGTACCGGGGAGAGTTCGAAGAGCGCATGCGCAAGCTCGTGAAGGAGCTTCGCGAGGCCCGGGACGTGATCCTCTTCATCGACGAGGTGCACACCATCATCGGGGCGGGGGGGGCCGAAGGAGCCGTGGATGCGGCCAACATCCTCAAGCCCAGCCTGGCCCGGGGGGAGTTTCAAGTCATCGGCGCCACCACCCTGGATGAGTACCGCAAACACATCGAGCGGGACGCAGCGCTGGAACGGCGCTTTCAGCCCGTGCTGGTGAACGAGCCGAACCAAGAGGACGCCATCGCCATCCTGAAGGGCCTCCGGGACGCCTACGAGGCGCACCACCGGGTGAAGATCGGAGACGACGCCCTGGAGGCGGCGGTGAGGCTTTCCAGCCGATACATCTCCGACCGCTACCTCCCCGACAAGGCCATCGACTGCGTGGACGAGGCCGCCGCCCGGGCCCGGCTCCAGACCATGGAGGCCCCCGAAGACCTCCGCCAGATGGAGCGCGACCTGGAGCCCGTGCGCGCGGAAAAGGAGGCCGCCGCCGCCCGCCAGGACTTCGAGGCTGCCGCCCGGCTCCGGGACGAAGAGCGCCTCATCTCCGAGGCCCTGGAGCGACGGCGCAAGGAATGGCAGATGGCCCGGAGCCAAGAAGAGCCCGTCATCACCGGGGAGCACATCGCCCACATCGTGGCGGAGTGGACCGGCATCCCCGTGGTGCAGATGACCGAAGAAGAAGCGGCGCGCCTCCTCCGGATGGAAGAAGAGATCCACAAACGCCTCATCGACCAGGTGGATGCCGTGGGGGCCGTGGCCCGCGCCATCCGTCGGGCCCGCAGCGGATTGAAAGACCCCAAGCGCCCTGCGGGGAGCTTTCTTTTCCTGGGGCCCACGGGGGTGGGCAAGACCGAGCTCGCCCGGGCTCTGGCCGAGTTCCTCTTCGGCAGCGAAGACGCCCTGGTGCGCCTCGACATGAGCGAGTTCATGGAGCGCCACGAGGTGTCCAAACTTATCGGCGCCCCCCCGGGGTACGTGGGATACGAAGAGGGGGGAAAGCTCACCGAAGCCGTGCGGCGGCGCCCCTACTCCGTGGTCCTCTTCGACGAGATCGAGAAGGCCCACCCCGACGCCTTCAACCTGCTGCTCCAGATCCTGGAAGATGGCCGCCTCACCGACGGCCACGCCCACGCCGTGGATTTCCGGAACACCGTGGTGATCCTCACCAGCAACGTGGGGGCCACGGACATGTTGAAGGGGCGGGGCCTGGGCTTCGTCTCCGTCGACGGGGTTTTCGGCGACTGGAGCCGCACCGAAGGGCGCCTCCTCGACGAGGTGAAACGCACCTTCCGCCCGGAGTTTCTCAACCGCATCGACGACATCATCGTCTTCAAGCCCTTGGAGCGGAGCCAGCTCCTCCAGATCGTGGGGCTCATGATCGGCGATGTGGAGCGCCGGGCTCGGGAGCAAGGGGTGACTTTGGCCATCCCCGACGACGTGAAAGAGTTTTTGCTGGACAAGGGATTTGACCCGCGTTACGGTGCCCGCCCCCTGCGGCGCACCATCCAGCGCATGGTGGAAGACCGATTGGCCGACCTTCTCCTGGCGGGGGAGGCGGTGCGCGGGGGGGCGGTGTCCCTGGGGCTCGTCGACGGGGCGATAGCCTTTTCCTGCACCACAGCCCCCGCGCCGACGCCGTGACGGAAGGATCTCCGGGAGCCCGAGCCGGGCCCCCTTCTTAAGGAAGTTCCCGATCTTCCTGGGAAGGGGGCCCGGTCTTCGCTAACCTCGGCGGGGGCCGGGAGGATAAGGGTTTTTCACCCCCGCCGAAAGCCCCACAAAAGGGGAGATGTCACAATTGGACCGGACGGGAAGGGGAAAAAATTTCGTCCCTCCCTCGATTTTGCCCATACTTTTCTGGACATCCCGGAAGGGCGGGGTATAATCGAAGAAGTGCGGAGCGCCTTCGCAGGAAAGGGGGGGTGCCTTGGTCATCTGGCGGCACAAAGGACCAGGCAGCGAAAGCGAAGTTAAAGGTAAAACTGGGAAAGGGGGCTTTTTTTTCATGACAGAAACGGCTCGTAAACCATCTTTGGGCGAATCCATCGCGTTGCTCGCGGTCTGTGCGCTCATCATCGCCCTGAGCGTCCTATCGCCCGACTCAGTGCCCTTCGCTCTGGGGGTCTCTGCCCACATCCCCATCCTCACCTGCGCCGTTTTGGCGGCGACCTACGGCTTTTTCGTCCTGCATCACCGTTGGGACGAGCTGGAATCGGGCATTATCACCGGCATCAGCATGGCCATGCAGGCCATCCTCATCCTCATGATGGTGGGTCTCATCATCGGCGCGTGGATCCAGAGCGGCTCCGTCCCCAGCATGATCTACTACGGCCTGGATCTGCTATCCCCGAAGTACTTCCTCCTGGCGTCTTTCCTGGTGTGTTCCGTCGTCAGCCTGGCCACGGGCACCTCCTGGGGCACGGCGGGCACCGTGGGCATCGCCCTCATGGGCGTGGGGGCGGGCCTCGGCGTTCCCCCGGCGGTCACGGCGGGATTTTGCATCTCCGGGGGGTACTTCGGCGACAAGATGTCCCCCCTGTCGGACACCACCAACCTGGCCCCCGCCATGGCGGGCACGGACCTCTACAGCCACATCCGGGCCATGTGCTGGACCACGGGTCCCACGTACATCATCGTCATGGGCATCGCCATGTACATGGGATCCCAGTACGCTGCGGGAACGCTGGACGCGGCCAAGATCACGGCCATGCAGGCGGTGATGGCGGCCGAGAGCCCCATCAGCTACCTGGGCTTTTTGCCCCCCCTCGTGGTCATCGGCACGGCTCTGGCGAAGATCCCCGCCCTGCCGGGGCTCTTTGCGGGAGTCATCGTGGCCTGCGTCATGGCCGTTTTCCAGGGCACGGGGCTGGGTAATCTCGTCAACGTGATCTTTGAAGGTTACGTCCCCACCCTCTCCGCTGAGTTCGCCAACGCCGCCGACATGGCGGCGGTGACCCAACTCATGGCCCAGCACGGCATCGCGGGCATCACCCCCGAGCTCGCCAAGGAAGCGGGGGGCATGATCAACGACCTGCTGGCCCGGGGCGGCATGATGTCCATGATGAACACCATCGCCCTCATCCTCTGCGCCCT
>CALMLW010000132.1 GCA_937868015.1 uncultured Synergistaceae bacterium
GGGGCGGGGCCCCGAGGGCGGGGGAGGAATGAAGGCGCTCTCTGCGGTAAAAGGGACATCTCCGGACTCCGCCAGGGACCAGCCATATCCCGTGGAAGGGTTGGAGGGAAGGTCCAAGGACAGGGGCTCCCCCGCCCGGGCAAAGAGGTAGCCCAGGTCCACCCGGACGTTATTCCCCGGGCCTCCCCCGAGCCCTGAGATGCGCACGGCGGGAAGGGTATCGGGGGACACCAGGAGGGTGACGGGATCCTCCGACGGGGATCGGAGGGAAAAGCTCCCCCGATCGTCGGTGCGGGCCCTCGGGCAGAGCTCCCCTTCCATCCGTACCAGAACCCCCGGCAGGGGCTGACCCCCGTCTTTCCACACCTCACCCCTTACCTCGCCCCCCCCACCCCCCCCAGAAGGGAAGGTAAGACACCCCCACACCCCCAAGGCCCCCAAGAAACCGAGGAGAGTCCTCATGTCGTCATCCCCTTTCTCATTTCCCATCGCTCCGGGGGCCGCCGCCCTCGCCGGGACCAGCCCCTAGGGGGCTGGAGAACGGCGCAGGTAGCGGTCCAGCACCGCAGAAGGGTCCTCCGGAGCCCCCAGAAGGGCGAAGGCCCCCAGGGCGTGGACGAATTCCAGAGGGTACTCTCCCTGGCTCCATACGGAAAAGCCCTCCTCCGCCAAGGAGGCGATGCCCACGTGCTTGTACGCCGAGGGGTTTTTCCTGTCCCCTTCGGCCTGGCTGCATCCGAGGATCAGTGGTTTGGGATCCGATCGGAAACGATCGACGCAGGCCCGCAGGACGCTCTGGGGGGCGTTGCCCGATCCCAGGCCGATGAGCCCGAGAATGCGCTCTCTCCCCGAGAAGGTGGCGGGGCACCCGGGGGCGCAGAAGTGCCACCCCAGGGCCCCGTCCAAGGGGTCTTCCCGGTCGGAAAGGGCCAGGAGACGGGCCGTTTCGGGGGAAGGGCTCCAGGGAGCCCGGGGCGGCACCTCCGCCCCCTTGGGGTCTTTGAGCCAGTCGGGGCTGAAGTACACGGGGACGCCGTTTACGGGGACGTAGGCATCGGGATGGGTGGCCCGGGCCTTGTGGGCCCGGTTCCCCGGGAGGAGCTTCCAATTGAAGTAAATCCACACCCCGGGGTGTCCGGCGCATAGGACCTGGGCCGCCCCCCGAAGGTTCACCAGGACGTCTTCGGGGGTGTAATCCAGGGTGAGCTGGCTGCCGGTGAGCACCACGGGGATGGGAACACTCCCCAGGGCCACGCTGAGCCACGCCGAGGTATAGGCCATGGTGTCCGTGCCGTGGAGGATGATGGCGCCATCGAGGCCTCGGGCCATTTCTTCCGAAAGGATGCGAGTCATGGTAATCCAGTGACGGGGTTCCAGGTCGGAGCTGTCGTAACCGGGGCTCCCCCAGGGCTCCCGGAGGACGAGCTGAAACTCCCTCTCGCCGAAGAAGGCGCTGAGGAGCCCTTCCAGACGATTCCGAGCGCCCTCCGAGGGCGTGGCACTCCCTCCCTGAACGGCGCTCCCCACGGTACCTCCGGTGAGCAGAGCCAGCATGCGCTTCATGTCTTTTCCCCCTTTCGCAATCTTTTCCCGGGCATCTAGCTAAGGCGTCCCTTCGTGGGCGCCCCGACCGATCCTCTCCCCGGGGGACTGTCCGCCGTCCCCTGCCCCTTCCCAGGGTCAGAAAGGGGGCAAAGCGGAGGGCCGGAGGATCGTTCGCCTCCGGCCCCATTGTAGCGCCCCCGTTCCGGGGTGCAACGGAGTATCGGGCTTTTCGGCCCCCTAGCCTCCGAAGACCCTTATCCCTCCGGGCCCTCGGGAGTTTCCGAGTCCCGCACCACCTCTTCCCGCCGCTCATAGGACGAGTTCAACGACCCTTCGGTCATGTGAAGACAGGACACGGGGCAAATCTCGGTGCACTGGGCGCAGAAGCAGCAGCGGTCCACGTGGATTTCCACTTTTTTCTCTTCCGGAAGGTATTCGATGGCGTTGGCCGGGCAGACCTTGATGCACAGTTTGCAGCCGATGCACGCCTTCCGGTGGTAGGCGATGCGCCCCCGGAAGTGCTCGGGCACGGGCACGGGGGGGTTGAGGGTGATCTCCCCCCGCCCGGCGGCCTCCAGGGCCTCCGAAAGGTTCTCCGGCAGGTGTTTCACCGGAAAGGGATTGGTGAAGGGCTTGCGACGCACCTGTCGAAAGAGCTCGATCATCATGCGGTTCAACATGGCCCGACCTCCTAGAGTCCCACGTCCAGGGTAATGAGGAGCATGCCCGCCAGGGCGATCCCCGCAGCCTGCACCCAGTAGAACTGGGAAGCCTGCCAGATCTTGTAGCGCCCCAGGGCGGTGCGCACCAGGGTAACCCCCACGGTCTGCACCAAGAGGACCTTCACCCAGAACCAGACGAAGTCCACGGGGTAGGCGAGGTATGGGGGCAACGCCATGGCGTCGCCGAGGGACCAGGGAAAGAAGAGCGAGGTGAGGACGGCACACATGGCCAGGGTTCGTACGGCGAAGGTGATCTTGAGGAGGGCCAGGTTACGACCGGAGTACTCCGAGATGAGCCCTTCGAGGATCTCGGTCTTAGCCTCGGGGATATCCATGGGCACCTTACCCACTTCGGCGGGGACCACCGCCAGGAGGGCCAGGAGCAAGAGTCCCATGCCGCAGAGGCCCATGCCCCCCAGCACCGACCAGAGGGAAGTGGCCATGTGGGTCTCCAGGCTAAAGGGAGCTCCGGGAAGACCCCGGTGCAGCGCCGCCCAGGCCAGGGTGCACGCCACCATGGCCAGCGGGGTCTCGTAGCTCATCATGAGGGTCATTTCCCGCTGGGCGCCGATGTTGGCGTAGGGGGAGCCGGAGGCAAATCCCCCGACCACCATGGCCACGGCGGACAGGGCAAAAAGGTAAAGGACCAGGATCAAATCCCCCTCACCGCCGAGGACGGGGGGCAGAGATCCCATGGGCACATAGAGGATGACCAGGGCCGCAGCGGTGGCCGCCAGCCAAGGGGCCCCTTCAAAGGCCCAACCCAGGGCCCGCCGGGGGACGATGGTCTCCTTTCCCAAAAGCTTCAGCACGTCGTAGAAGGGCTGGTACAGGGGGGGACCCACGCGGTTCTGCATGCGGGCAGAGATGATTCGATCCACCCCCTCGTATCCCAAGGCCAATAGGACAGAAAGCTTGATCAGGATGACTCCCGCCACGATTTTGAAGAGAAAGAGCGCCACGCTCATGCTCCCATCCTCCTCGCTGTTCCGGTCCGGGGAAGGTCGGAGGCCACACCCCAGGCCCTCGATTTGGCCCGACAAAGGTCCGAAAGGTGCTTTCCTTCGAGCACCCGAGAAGAGCCGTCGCTCCGGTCCGTGGTAAGGACGCGCTCCATGCAGGAAATGCACGGGTCGATGCTGTTGATGATGAGGGGCACGTCCGCCAATTCCTGCTGGCGGAACATGAGGGGCCAGGAGACAGCGTTACTGTAGGTGGGGGCTCGGACCTTCCAGGAGGTGACGTTTTCGTCCCCCTTGACGAGGCGCACCACGTGGGTGTCGTCCCCTCGGGGGGCCTCCAGGGCGGCAAATCCTTCGCCCTCGGCCTGTTTCAGGTACGCCAGGAGCTTGGGGAGCTTGGGTTCCCACATGAGATCCCCTTCGGGGAGGCCCTCCATCGCCTTCTCTATGATGTCAAGGCTCTGGTAAACCTCCAGGGCCCGGACGGCGAAGCGATCGAAGACGTCGCCATGGACCTCTCCGAAGATGTCTTGGGGTACCACGGGTTTCACGACGATGTCGCCGTAGGCCTCGTAGGGAGCGGAATGACGCAGATCGAGCCGCAGGCCGCTTCCCCGGGCCGTGGGCCCCAGGGCGCAACAACGCACCGCGTCTTCCGCCGAAAGGACCCCCACGCCCCTCATGCGAGCCTTGACCACGGGGTCTTCGAAGACCGCGTCCACGAAGGTGCGAAAGTGTATGCGATAAAAATTGGCCATGGCGTGGATGGCGGAGGCCACCGCCGGGGTAATGTCCCGCCGGACCCCTCCCACGGTCCCCACGCCGTAATTTACCCGGTTACCCGTCATGATCTCCAGGACGTCCATGATCTGCTCCCGGAGCTGCATCCCCAGATGGAAGGCGGCGTCGAAGCCGATGGTGTAGCACGCCACCCCCGCCCAGAGGATGTGGGAATGGAGGCGCTCCAGCTCCAGAAGGATGGTACGGATGTACTGGGCCCGGAGGGGCACGGGGATTTTCGCCGCGTCCTCCACCGCCCGGACAAAGGCCGTGATGTGCGCAAAAGAGCAGATACCGCAGATGCGCTCCGCGAGGTAGATCACCTGAATGGGATTCCGCTCCCGGGCCATGTACTCAATGCCCCGGTGGATCGCCCCCGGGCGAATGGTGGCGTTCACCACTCGCTCCCCGTCCACGTCGAGCCAGGCGGTGATGGGCTCTTTCAGTCCCACGTGCACGGGCCCGATGGGGACTTTATACGTCTTTCCCTCTCCAGTGGCCACGGTCCCCACCTCCTCCTCAGGAAAGTTCCCGCACGTGCTCCGGCGCCAGTCCCGCGCCGTCACGCCGCCAGGGTTTCACGTTTTCGTCCCAGTCTTCGGGAAGGAAGATGGACGCGGTATTGGGGAGCCCCTCAAAGGTGACGCCCAAAAATTCCCTCATCTCTCGCTCGCTGTACTCCACCCCGGGGATCCGACTCCACAGGGAGGGCACCGAAAGGTCGTCTTTGGGGAGGCATACCCGGGGGAAGACCCCCACCCGGGCGCCCCGGCCAGCGGCGCTCCCCAGGGAAAAGTGGTAGACGAGGGCCACGCAATCTCCCATGTCGTCCCCGGAGAGCACGTGAAAGTGCACCGCATCCAGGGAGCTGAGGGCGTCCACCAAGGGCAACAGCTCCTCCCGGGCCAGGTCGAACCAGTATTCCCGGTACTGGACCGCTCCTTCCTTGCCCCCGGGGCGATCGTGGACCCTCACCTCTTTCCATCGATCCCCCAGAAGGCCTTTCAGGACATCGGGGAACGCCGCAGGGACAAATCGGGCGTTGTACGCCACAGTCATATAGATTTCACCTCCGATGGGGCCTCAGAAGCCGCCGCCGTTTCGGGCGACCCCTGGGAAGAAAGGGCCTCCGCATCCTCGTCGAAGTCGCTCGCCCCCAGGGACGCAGGCGACGCCAGGGAGGCCTCGAGGTCTCGCCGCTCCTGGCGGAGCTTTTCGAGCTTGACGATGGCCTTGGCCACTCCTTCCATGATGGCTTCGGGGCGCGGGGGACAACCATGGACGTAGACGTCCACCGGAATGATGCGGTCCACGGGGCCGTCCAGGTTGTAGGACTTGTAGAAGACGTCCCCGGAGGCACCGCAGTTGCCCACCACGATGACCACCTTGGGATCGGGCATCTGGGCGTAGATGCGGCGCAGCCGATCGGTCATGTACTTCGTCACGGGCCCCGTCACCAGCAAAGCGTCGGCGTGCCGGGGAGTGCCCACGAGCTTCATCCCCAGGCGCTCGATGTCATACCGAGGGGAGAGGGTGGCCACGATCTCGATGTCACAGCCGTTACAGGATCCGCTGTTGCAGTGGAAGACCCAGATGGACTTAGGAAGGGCCTCCTCCGCCAAAAGGTCCAGCCTCGGGGGCCAGTTTTTCAAGCACCCAAACATGGCTCTCCTCCTACCGCACCACGGCCAACGCCAGCAGCCCCATCACGAGCACCATGTACCCCAGGTACTCGGTGGCCATGCCGGAATGCCACGCCGTGAGCCCTTTATACCATCCCTCCAGTGCCCGGGTGAACCCCCAGTACGCCGAAGACGCCGGGACGGTGATCTCCTCCCCATCCTCCGGGACGGGGTTCCCTCCGTAGAAAATATCGTCCTGGTCCGTGCCGCGCCGATAGTCCTTCCGCCCCTGGCTGCGGAGGTAGAAAAATCCCCCGCCCGCCAGGAGGAAAAAGGCGATCCAGGCGTAAACGTCCCAGAACCCAAAACCCGTATCGATCAGGGACCACATGCTAGAGCCCTCCTCCCAGCACCGCGCCCACGTAGGCGGCCCGATCCATCAGGGCCCGGGCGGCGGGTTCGACGAAAGACCCCACGGACCAAGTGGGGAAGAGCGAAAGCACGAGGACCACCACCGCCAGAAGGGCCATGCCTCCCCGCATGAATCCCGGCACCTCCTGCACTTCTCTCAGGGCGGCCTTCTCGGGCCCCAGGAAGGCGGTCTGGAAGACCTTGACGAAAGATGCCAGCGTAAGCATCGACGTCACCATGGCCACCACAGGAAGCAAGGGGTGGACGGCAAACGAAGACTCGTAGATCATGAGCTTGGAGACGAAACCGTTGAAGGGAGGAAGGCCCGCGATGGCGGCGGCGGCGATGACAAAGAGCGCCGCCGTCTGGGGCATGCGGCGCCCCAACCCTCCCAGGTCGTTCAGGTTCCGGCTCCCGGCGGCATAGGCCAGGGCCCCCGCCACCAAGAAGAGGAGTCCCTTGTACATGGTGTAGTTGAAGAGGTGATATACCGCCCCCTGGAGGGCCATGGCGCCGTAGGCCGCCATCTTCTGGGGATCGGACAGGACCAGCAGAGCCACCCCCATCCCCAGGAGCATGTACCCCACCTGGGAGACGGAGTGATAGGCCATGAGGCGCTTCACGTCCTTTTGGATCACCGCCATGGTGACCCCGATGAACATGGATAGAAGGCCCATGATGATGAGGGCCCAGGCCACGGCGGAGCTCCCCAGGGAGGCGCCGTAGAGGGTGAAGCAGACCCGGAAGAGCCCGTAGAGGGCCGCTTGGCTCACCGCCACCAGCAGGCACGTGACCCCGGCGGGGGCCTCGGCGTAGGCATCGGGGGTCCACATGTGCATGGGCACCGTGCCGCACTTCATGGCCAGGGCGGAGACCAGGAAGACCAAGGCGGCCTTTTCCGCCAGGCCAAGCTGGAGATGGGAAGCCACCCCCGCCATGGCCACGGTGTTATAGCGGCCGTAGAAGAAGGCGACGGCTACCAGCACCATGAGGGCTCCCACCGTGGAAAGAAGCATGTACTTGAACGAGGCCTCCACCGCCTCGGGACGGTCGCGCCAGAAGGCCACCAAGCCGCAGGAGGCCACCGAGGCGATTTCCAGGAACACGAAAAAGTTAAAGAGATCCCCCGTGATCTCCATGCCCAGCATCCCCGCCGTGAGGAGCAGGTAGAGGGCGACGAATTGATCGAGGCCGGAGAAGCGCTCCATGGACCGCACCGAGAAGAGGGCTCCCGCCAGGGCGGCGATGGCTCCCATAAAGGCCATGAGGGCGCTCATGGCGTCCACTTCCAGGAGGATGCGCACGGGCAACGCCATGCCCGAGGGCAGGGTCAATCGGGAGTGCTCCGCCCCCATGACGTAGACCACGATCCCCGAGGCGGAGACCTGCTGCCACAACCCCCAGGCCACCAGGGCCGTGAGGGCGGTGATGCTCACAAACCAGACGTTTCGGGCCCGGGACCCGAAGTGCCCCGCCACGGGCGCGGCAAAGGCCCCCAGGAGGGGCAGCGCCAACAGCAGGGCGGGAAGGTGTTCGCGCCAGATCGTCATCCCCGCAACCTCCGGATCTCCCGCACGTCCAGGGTACCATAGTGTCGATAGAGCAGCATGATGAGCGACAAAAGCAGCGCCGTGGTGGCCATGCCAATGACGATGGCCGTCAGGGTGAGAGCCTGGGGAGTGGGCAGCACCATGTAGTCCGCATACCCCCCGGCCTGGGTGAAGACGGGGATGCTCCCCCCGTTTCGATAGCCCAGGGCGATGATGAAGAGGTTCGTGGCGGCCTCCACCAGGCTCACGGCCACGGCGATCTTCACCAGATTTCTCCCGAAGATCGCGCCGAAGAGGCCAAAGATCACCAGCGCCGCCACGGCAAAATAGGGTAGGTTACCGATCATGCCCCGCCTCCTCCTTTCCCCGCAGGGTCGGTTTGTCGACGTGAAAGACCCCCTGCATCATGTACAGGAGGATCATGGAAAGACCTCCCACCACTTCAATGCCCACGGCACAGTTCATCAGGGCGATGGTCCCCGAGGTATTCAGGGAGCCCCCGTTGGGCCCCAGGGGCACCGCCGAGCCGAAAAGCCCCCCCGAGAGCGCCAGGGAGTTGTAGAAAAACGTCACCCCGATACCCAAAAAACCGGCGGCGATGAAGGTGAGAAGGCCCACGTGCTCAAAGGCGTAGAAAAAGTTGGTGCGCACCCACCCCAGGCACTTGGTGGCGCCGTGGGAGACCAGAAGCAGGGCCATGAAGGTAGCCACCACAGCCCCTCCCTGGAACCCTCCTCCGGGGGACAGGTGGCCGTGGACGATGACGTAGACGCCGAAGACCGCCACGAACCAGGCAAAGGCATTACACACCGTGCGGACTATGACGGACAGGGGACGCATCACCGCCACCCCTTTCCTCGGAAGAGGGCCGCCACGGAAGAAACGGCCGTGAAGAGCACCGCCGCCTCTCCCAGGGTGTCGAAGCCCCGGTAGTCGAAGACGATGGAGGTCACCACGTTGTTCACGCCGCGCTCACGCTGGGCATGGCTCAGGAAGTACCCGTCCATGGGAACGTCCCCGGGGTTTCCGAAGGGATGCACCGCGTCCGCCGCCCCCCAGAAGAGCCCTCCCACCACTAAGATGGCGATGACGAAAAAAACACGAAACTTCATGGCTTCGGCTCCTCCTTTCCGGGCTCGGGGGTGGCCTCCTCCGGCGAAAGGGATCCTCCAGAAGGGGCCTTACGACACCCCCGCAGGGCCACGATGTAAATCGCCGTGGAGAGTCCCGCGCCTATGGCCGCTTCGGCGATGGCCACGTCCGGAGCCTGGAGGATGTAAAACTCCACGGCCAAGAGCAGGCTCACCGCCGAGAGGGATATGATCGACGAGAGGAGGTCCCGGAACCAGATGGCAAAAAATCCCGCCACCACTATCAGCACCAACACCGCCCCGTGGACCAGGTCGTTTTGGGGCATTATGCCTCCCCTCCCTTCCGACGATCTTCCGCCAGCCGATCCACCACGGCCTGGCGGGGCCCCACGCCGCTACGGTGCGCCGCCCGGGCAATGGCATGGGCCCCGGTGGCGTTAGTCACCAGCAGGGCCACCGCCGCCACGCCCACGTGGAGCGCCATGGTGATAAAGCGGCCGTCTCCCGTGGCCGCCAGGCGCCCCAGGGACCAGGCCAGGGCTCCGAAGGCGATGAAAAGGGTGCCGAAGGTGGTGCACTTGGTGGTGCCGTGCATACGGGTGTACACGTCGGGGAAGCGATAGAGGGCCACCGCCCCCAGGATGTTGAACGCCACCCCCACCGCCAGGAGGGGGGCCAGGATCAAAAACATGAGAAAGGCGCTCATCGTCCCGTTCCCCCTTCCAGGTGACGGGCGATGAAGAGCGTGGTGACAAACGACAGGGCCGCATAGACCACCGCCACGTCCACCATCACCACCGAGTCGTAGACCACCGCCAGAAGGATCATGATAGCCACTGCCAGGGTGTTCATGGTGTCCAGGGCCACCACCCTGTCGGGAATCGTGGGGCCTCCCACCAGACGCCCCAGAACCAGCACCGCCGCTACCCCCAGGATCCCCGCGCTCCAGGAAAACAAAAAGACGTTCATGCGCTGATCCTCCTTGCCCACTCCCCGAAGGAACCGTAGATTTCCTCTTCCGCCGGGGAGGGATCGGTGACATAAATCCAGTGCACGTACAGCGACCGGCTCTCTTCATCCACATCCACCGTGAGAGTGCCGGGGGTGAGGGTGATGGAGTTCGCCAACAACGTCAGCGCTCCGTCCCCCTCCTGATGCGAAGGGACCTTCACGATGCCGGGACGGATCTCACCACTGATTACCCGCAGGGCCACGTCGATATTGGCCTTAAAGAGGGCCACGGCAAAGGGGCCGAAGAGGTAAAAGAGAAACCTCCCCAGCCGGATGAAGCTGAAGCTTCGGGGAAACCAACTCTCCCCCTCGGCCCAGCTGCGGCCCGCCCGGGCAAGGACTCCGCCCAGGACCACCGCGATGACGACCTCCGCCGGTTCGATGGGACCTCCGCTCCAAACCAGGAGCAGGTAGGTCACGACGGAGAGCAGAAAGATACACACCCACGCCCACCTCCTTCGAAAAAAGACCGCCAAACCTCACCCCTACGGCCCCGCGCCCTCCGCCGCACGACGGAAGGACGCCCGTACCGGGTTCACCCATGGAGTCATTGTACTACCCAAAGCTTGTGAATGCTTTCTTTATCTCAAAAAAGGGGCTCCCACTGGAAAAAAATCCCCCGCCAGAAAGAGGAAAACGCCTCTCCGGGGAAGGGGACCCGGGAAGGGGAGCGTCGCCTCTTTTCGAAAAGCCGGTGGATGGACAACGGCCTTACTGATACAATGAGGCCATCCTGCAAGGAGGTGGATCTCTTACCATGGAGAAAATTCTCATCACCGGCGCCGGAGGACAGATCGGCTCGGAGTTGGCATGGTTGCTGCGCACCAGGGGAAGCTCGGACGCTGTGGTGGTCTCGGATGTTCGGGACCTTTCCGAGGAGCTCGGAGGTCCCGCCGAAGTCCTGGATGTCTTGGACGGCAAACGCCTGGGAGATCTGGTGGAGACCCATCGATTCGACACGATCTTCCACCTCGCGGCCATCCTTTCCGCCACGGGGGAGAAAAATCCCCAACGATGCTATCGCATCAACGCCGACGGCCTCTTCAACGTACTGGAGGTCGCCCGGGAGTACGGCGTAAAGAAAGTCATCGTCCCCAGCTCCATTGCCGCCTTTGGCCCCTCCACTCCGGACAGCCCTGCAGAACTCACCATCCAACGTCCCACCACCATGTACGGCGTCACCAAGGTCTTCGGCGAGCTGATGGCCGATTATTACTTTGCCAAGTACGGCCTGGACGTGCGGAGCGTGCGGTACCCCGGCATCATAAGCTGGAAGACCGAACCCGGCGGGGGCACCACGGACTACGCCGTGGCGGTCTACTACGAAGCCCTCCGGACGGGGCGTTACGCCTACTTCGTGCGGGAAGACACCGTGCTCCCCATGATGTACATGCCCGACGCCCTGAAGGCCCTAGTGGACCTCGCCGACGCCGATGGATCCCGGCTGAGGCACCGCACCTACAACGTGGCCTCCATGAGCTTTTCCGCCGGAGAGCTCACCGAGGCCGTCCGGCGCCAATTGCCGGATTTCCGGGCCACCTACGAACCCGACCAGCGGCAGGCCATCGCCGACTCCTGGCCCCGCCACTTGGACGACCGGGCGGCCCGGGAGGAGTGGGACTGGGCCCCCGCATGGGATATCGACCGCATGTCCCGGGACATGGTGGAAAACCTCCGGGCCAAGTTCGCCCCGAGGTAGAGCGTAGTTTTCTCCCGGAAATGGCCAGAGGTGGGCCAGCTTTCCCCGCAGCGAAGAAGGGCGCTCGGCCCCCACACACGTTCAAAGGGCCGCACCTCCGGAAGATCCCGGGGGCGCGGCCTTTTTCGACAGAACAACAGAAGTTCCCCCGCCTCAGTTTCAGGAGATCGTCAGTTCCCGCAACCGCTCAATCCGGCTTTCCAGCGAAGGGTGGGTGCTGAAGAGGCTGTCCTTGCCCTGGCGCTTGCCCTTGAGGGGGTTCACGATGAAGAGATGTTGCGTTCCCCGGTTGGCCCCTTCAAGTTCCGCCGGATCGGTGGAAAGTTTTTCCAGGGCGGAGATGAGACCCCGGGGATTGCGGGTGAGCTCCGCCGCCGACGCGTCCGCGAGATATTCCCGCTGGCGGCTCACCGCCAGCTGGATCAGGGTGGCAAAAAAGGGCGCCAGCACGGCGAGAACCAGCGCCAACACCATGGCCACCGCGTTGCCCTTGTCGTTTCCCCGACGGCGGCGCCCCCCCCAGAAGAGGGACCGCAAAAACACGTCGCAGAGAAAGACCACCATGCCCACCATGACCGCCATGAGCATGGCAAAGCGGATGTCGTAGTTCCGCACGTGGGACATCTCGTGGGCCATGACGCCCTGGAGCTCTTCGCGGTTGAGCTTTTCCAGCAAACCCCGGGTCACCGCCACGCTGGCCCGGGAAGGGTCGCGCCCCGTGGCAAAGGCGTTGAGGGCATCGTCTTCGATGATGAACACCCGGGGCATGGGATTACCGCTGGCGATGGCGAGCTCCTCCACCACGTTCCAGAGTTGAGGAGCTTCGTCGTGAGAAATCTCCCGGGCGTGGCTCGTGGAGAGAATCATGGCGTCTCCCAGGAACCAACTCACGAGAAAATAGATCACGCTCCCCACCAGCGCCACCGTCAGGCCGCTCTGCCAATTTCCGTAGTACTCCCCAAAGAGCGCCCCTAATCCCCCCAGAAAAAGGGCCATGACCCCGAAGAGCAGGAGGCTCAGACGCTTGTTGTGGGCAATGAGATCTCCAAGAAAGGCGGCCATGGTTCAACCCTCCTTCGTGACGCCGTCACCCGCCAGATCGGCGATCCGCCCGGGGGCCCGTTCGGCGACGTCGTCGATCTGCCAGAGTTCCCGGCGACCGAAGGAAAAGCCCTTTGCCACGAGATTTCCCGGAAAGGTCTCCGTCGCCGTGTTGTATCGGTTCACCGCCGTGTTGTAGTACTGCCGGGCAAAGGCTATGCGGTTTTCCGTGCTCGCCAGCTCTTCCTGCAACGCCAGAAAGTTGGCGCTGGCCTTGAGATCCGGATAGGCTTCCGCCACCATCAGCAGAGATTTCATGGCCCCCGACAGGGCCCCCTCGCTCCGAAGGCGCCCGGCGAGATCGGAAGCCCCCAGAGCCTGGGAGCGCAAGAGGGCCACCCGCTCGAAGAGCTCCTTCTCGTGCCGGGCGTAGCCCTGAACAGTAGCCACCAGATTGGGAATGAGATCGTGCCGTCGCTTGAGCTGGACGTCGATCTGGCTCCAACCGTTTTCCACGTCGTTTCTCTTTCGCACCAGGCCGTTATACAGGATGACGCCCCCCAGGGCCAACGCCAGCAGAACTCCCGCCGCCCAACCCATCGTCATGATTTCTCTCCCCCCTCGTCCCCTCGAAGATCTCTTCTCCGGCGTCCCCCTCCGGGGAAGCGGCGGCGCCTTAAGGCCCCGCGCTCCTCCATGGCGCGGGCCCGGAGCTCTTCTTCCGCCAGCTCGTCGGTGCCACAGAGGCGCTCCACGTGATGCCTCATTTCGTGAAAAACCGTCTCCCGAAGCTCTTCTTCCCAAACCTCCGCCGGAGCGTCACCCAGGACGGCCCGAAACGAGCCGTGGTAAAAAACCACCCGGCTGCCCAGGTTGTCCTGGATATACTGTCCCAATATGGCGTACCGCCCGTCCCACAGCTCTTCGGGGCGCACCAGAAAGCCTCCGGAGAGCTCTCGGCAGAGCTCCGGGGGAACTTCGTCCACCAGGCGGTGAGCCAGGGCAGTGAAAGTTTCCAGATCCACGATCCCTTCCCCTCTAATCTCCGTAGGATTCCACCCGGTTCATGCCCTGGCGCATGGCCCGGCTCAGGGCTCGGTCCCCCCGTCCCATCACGGCGCGAAAGCTCGGGTCCCCATCCCGGAAGACCGCCACACCCACGCTCACGGTGACCGAAAGGTCTTCGTCGCCGGGAAGCCCGTCGGACGCCGCCGCCCCCAGAGCCCCTTTGTCCAGGGGGCAGGATTCCACCAGACACCTCAGCCTCTCCCCCAGCGACAGGGCCCCCGCCAGATCCGTCTCGGGCAAGAGCACGGCAAACTCCTCGCCGTCGAGGCGCCCCATCACGTCTTCCCCTCGCATACACCGTCGCCAGAGGATCCCCACATGCCTCAACACCTCGTCCCCCACGGCGCGACCGAAGCGCAGATTGATCTGTTTGAAGCGGTCCAGATCCATCAACAGCAACGCCAGGGGCACCCCGTGTCGCCGGGCACGGAGAAACTCCCTCTCGGCGGCTTCCATGAACTGCACCTTAGACAAGGCCCCCGTGAGGGGATCGGCCAGGACTCCCCTTCCCATCTCCTCTTCGATGATGGCAAGCCCCACTTCCAGCCCCCCCAGGAAGTCCCGCTCTACGGCGCGCCGGTTTTCGGCCCGACGACGGGCCAGGGCCTGACAGATCTCTTGGGCTCCTTCTTCTCCCCAGAGGGATGCTAACTTGCGGCGCATCAGCCCCCGGGGGCCCTCGGCCGATTCTTCGTCGCCCGGAACCCTTCCGCCCTCGCAAAGTCCCTCTAATCTCCGCGATGCCCGATCTTCTTCCTGCGATACCCGTTTTTGATCCATGATTCGCATCCTTTCGGCGCCCTCTTTCGGGCGCGCGCCCCGGGGCCTGGGGACAAAAAGGCCCGGGGCCTCGGCGTCTGATCGCCCCTCGGGGATCTACGATCTCTTCGCCCCGGGGAAATAATAATTTCTTAAAAAACAATACCGATATCGCGTCGAGGTTCATGCCCCGTCTTTTAGTTAACCTACTTTGCCCAAATCTCTTCCGGCCTTCGAAAATTTTTTTCCGGGGCGTGCGAAAAAAAGCCCCCTTGATGTATACTCTCTCTCATGCCAAAGGGAGGGATTTTCCCCCCCATTATGCCACAGGAAGCGCTCCCGGTGGCAGGGCCAACCAGAACACAAAGGGGGAAGAAAACATGTTAATTTTGATATCGGATGCCTTTGACCCATCCTTGCCCGGCCGTCTCCAGGCCTTCGGCGAGGTGACGGAAGACCCGGCCCGCCTCTCTGAGGCCTCGGTGGTCCTGGTACGCAGCAAGACCAAGTGCACAACAGAGTACATCGACGGGGCCCCCAAGCTGAAGCTGATCATCCGGGGGGGCGTGGGCGTGGACAACATCGACACCAAGTATGCCGCATCCAAGGGCATCGCCGTGCGCAACACCCCTAAGGCCTCGTCCATCACCGTGGCGGAACTGGCCTTTGCCATGATGATCGCCCCCCCCACCCGCCTGGTGGAGGGGCACATGGGCATGAGCGAAGGGCGCTGGGAGAAGGACACCCTGAAGCGCACGGAGCTCTTCGGCAAGACCCTCGCCATCGTGGGCATGGGCAACATCGCCACGGAGATCGCCCGGAGGGCGACGGCTTTTGGCATGAAGGTCAAGGCCTTCCGGAAATCCGGAGCCCCTTCCCCCGACGCCCAGGTGGTTTCCACCCTCCAAGAAGCCCTCGCCGGGGCGGACTACGTTTCGCTCCATACCCCCCTTACCGACGAGACCCGAGGGATGATCAACCGGGACACTCTGGCTATCATGAAAAAGGGCGCGGTCCTCATCAACACCGCCCGGGCGGCCATCGTGGTCCCCGAGGACGTGAAGGCTGCCCTGGAGAGCGGCCAGCTCGCGTGGTACTGCACGGACGTTTGGCCCAAAGACCCCCCCGCAGAGGACTACCCCCTGCTCCGGGCCCCCCACGTGCTCATGGCGCCGCACATCGGAGGCAACAGCAAGGAGAACTTGCTCCGCATCGGCGACGAAGTGGTGGATATTATCGGCACAATGAAGAAGGAGGGAACACTATGAGCCGTAAGTATAATTTCAACGCCGGACCTTCCACGCTGCCGCTGAGCGTGCTGGAGGAGCTTCAGCAGGACCTGGTGGACTACAAGGGCATGGGGCTTTCGCTCCTCGAAGACAGCCACCGGGGCCCCACCTACGAGGCGGTGCACCACGAGGCCGTGGCGCTCTTCCGGGAGCTCCTGGGGATCCCCGAGAGCCATAAGGTGCTCTTCCTGGGAGGGGGGGCCACGCTGCAGTTTGCCATGGTCCCCATGAACTTCCTTGCCGCCGGCAAGAGCGCCGCCTACGTCAACTCCGGCGCCTGGGGCAAGAAGGCCATCGAGGACGCCAAGAAACTGGGCCAGGTGCAGATCGTCTTCGACGGCAAGGAGAGCAACTTCACCACGCTCCCCGACCCCGCCTCGGTGAAGGTCGATCCCGAAAGCGCCTACCTGCACTTCACTTCCAATGAGACCATCGGCGGTCTCCAGTGGAAGGAGTGGCCCGATGCCGGAAAGGTGCCCCTGATCTGCGACATGTCCAGCGACATCTTCAGCCGGGCCGTGCCGGTGAAGAAATTCGCTTACATCTACGCCGGGGCCCAGAAGAACCTGGGGCCCGCCGGAGCCACCGTGGCCATCCTCCGGGAGGACATGCTGGGACGCATTCCCGATACCCTACCCGCATACCTCAACTACAAAAACCACGTGGAAAACGACTCCCTTTATAACACACCGCCGGTTTTTGCCATCTGGACCATCAAGCTGGTGCTGGAGCGCATGAAAAAGCTCGGCGGCCTCGCCGCCGCAGCGGACCACAATGCCCGCAAAGCCGCCGTGCTCTACGAGGCCATCGCCAAAAGCGGCGGGTTTTACAGCTGCCCTGTGGATCCCAAGTACCGTTCCGACATGAACGTGGTCTTCCGCCTCCCCTCCGAGGATCTGGAAAAGAAATTCGTCAAAGAAGCCGAGGTCCTGGGCATGATCGGCCTTAAGGGACACCGCAGCGTGGGCGGGTGCCGGGCGTCGCTCTATAACGCCATGCCCCTGGAAGGAAGCCAGGCCCTGGCGGCTTTCATGAAAGACTTTGCCGCGAAGAATGGATAGGACCTCTACCTTGTCGGAGACCAGAGAACGCCTCGCCAAGCTGGGAGTCGGCATCCCCGAAATTCTCCTCCCCACCCCCGGCACAGATCTGACCAAATGGGCCGTGGTGGCCTGCGACCAGTTTTCCTCCGAGCGATCCTACTGGGAGGAGACCGACCGCCTGGTGGGAGACGCCCCCTCCACGCTGCGCCTCATCCTGCCCGAGTGCTACCTGGAAGACGGCGACCCCGCCCCGCGTATCGAGGCCATAGACGCCGCCATGGAGGCCTATCTCGCCCAGGGGCACCTGCGCCCCCTGGCCCCGGGCTTCATCCTGCTGGACCGGAGCACGCCCTTTGTGACGTCTCGCAAGGGGATGATGTTGGCGGTGGACCTGGAACGCTATAGCTTCGAACCGGGAAGCACCGCCCTCATCCGCCCCACGGAGGGGACCATCCTCAAGCGCCTGCCTCCCCGGATGGCCATCCGGCGCGGCGCCGCCCTGGACCTGCCCCACATCCTGCTCTTGGTGGACGACCCGGAACACACCCTCATAGAGCCCCTCTTCGCGGCCCGAAAGGCCCTGGAGCAGGTCTATGACTTCGATCTGATCCAGGGGGGAGGGCACATCACCGGATGGCACGTGCCGGAGAGCCACATGGGCGCCGTCGCCTCCGCCCTGGAGGGCCTCGCCCAAGGGGGCATGCTATTCGCCGTGGGGGACGGCAATCACTCCCTGGCGGCGGCCAAGCAACTATGGGAAGAGAAAAAGGCCCAGGGAGCGCCTGCGGACCACCCCGCCCGGTGGGCCCTGGTGGAGGTGGAAAACCTCCACGACGACGGAGTGCTCTTTCACCCCATCCACCGCGCCCTCTTCCACGTGGATATCTCCCACTTGAAGCACGCCATGGGGCAACGCCTGGGGGGCTCCTTCCTCCCGGGAGAGGTGGCCCCGCGCCAGGAGGGATCCCATCACTCCTTGGGATACGTCTTCCCCTCGGAAAAGGGGAATTTCGTCTTCGATCGTCCGGGAAACCGCATGACGGTGGAATTTTTCCAGGAATTTCTCGACGACTATCTGGCCGGACACCAGGGGGTCTCCATCGACTACATCCACGGCGAAGGGGCCCTGGAGGCCCTGGCCCGCACCCCGGGGAGCGCGGGCTTTTTCCTCCCTCCCGTGGCGGAAGAGACCTTCTTCTCCCGCATCGTCACGGTGGGAGTCTACCCCCGCAAGACCTTCTCCATCGGCGAAGCCGCCGAAAAGCGCTACTACCTGGAGGCCCGCAGGATCAAGCCGTAGGGAAAAAGCGCTCCGAAGACGCACCGGGGGCCGAAGATGTCGGCCCCCGGTCTTTTTTCGTCACCAATCCCCGTCTCGCACCAAGTCGTCGTCGTCCACCGGCACCCGATCGTAGGTCCAACCCTTGGGTTTCGGCGCCGGGGCTCCGCTTCCCCACCCCTCATCCCCTTCGTCGAAGATGTCGCTCCAGGGGAAGTGGTACTGCTGGTAGGTCTCAAAGCGGATGGGCGTGGGGGGCAACGGCTCCCCCGTGATGGCCCGCCAGAGGCGGCCGTTCACAATGTGCACGTAGATGCGCCCCGGACGCCGCTGATCCCAGGTATCGTACCCGTAAGAGTCCTCGGCGATCCGCTGGGAGATCTTTCCCCCCTCTCCCAACCCCATGCCCGGAGAGCCCTGGGCCGATCCCAACGAGGAGCCCTTCCCCTGTTCGCCAAAACGATCCCTCCAAAACTCCTTGGCGGGGTAGACCATGATCTGTATGCCCCCGTAACGTTCCTGCCCGGTGAGCTGCCCCTCCACCGTGCCACCAGATCCCAGGGGCATGGCCACAAACTGGCGCACGGCCCCCCGACCGGTGTTAAAGCCGTCCAACCAGGGCTGATCGGGCACCACCAGATAGTCCTGACGGGGAGAAAGGCGGTCGGACCAGGAATCACCCGTCAGGGCGTTGATCATCCCCGCCGCCACCTTAACCGCCGCAGGCCCCTGGGAGCTGCGAAAGTCGATCCATAGGGCCTCCCGCTGGTACATGGGGATGATCACTCCCCCCTGGCGCCGCCATGAGGCGGGCACTCGGGAGGCGTAGTCATCCACCCGCCGGATGGGAAATCTCCCGAGGCCCGGGGGAAGGTCCCATCTCCGGCCGTCATCCGGCACCCGCAGGGTTCTTTGGAAAGAGATCACCACGCTATCGCCGATGTAGATCGCGTCCCCCCGCACCGTCACCGGCAACCTCGACGCCCCGAAGGCCGCCCCCGATCCCCAGCACACCGTCAGAACGACGAAAAGCCACCACTTACTTCGCCTCATGTCGGCCACCTCCTTTTTTGGTCCTTACCCAAAGGTCGGTTCTCTCCTTCTGTGGACGAACGCCCTCCGAAAGGGAGCATAGCATCTCTTCCCAGGAGAAACCCATCGGTCTTTTTCCCACAGAGGCCCTCGGGAAAGATGACAGTGCTTTTACCGATGCCTCCCTTCGGGGCCTTTTGCTCACTTTTGGCAAGGGGACTCCCCGAAAATCCCATCTATCGTGTAGAATAATGGGCGTGGATCCGTCGATGAAGCGCGCCGCCGCCTCGGTCGCCACCTTTCGGAAGATCGGGCGGTTGGCCTGAGGAGCTTTCACTGAGGACAACTCCATACCGTACCTTCGACCCGCCGCACCTCTCGCAGGGGCGCCGGGCAATGGGTGGGGGAAGCGATTCCCCCGCCTGCCGATTTTGCAAAGAAGGGGACCTCTGACCGGGGTCTCCTTTTGTGTTATCGCCTTTTGGTAACGCTGGCGCCTCTTCCGCCAGGGAGAAGGGAGTCAGCAACGCACTCTACGAGGGAGGGATTTTTGTGCGGTGGCTCAAGACCTATGCGGACCGGTGCATTGGGTGCGGCAAGTGTGCGGAAGTTTGTTCCACCACCTATTTCAAGGAAAATAATGGGGCGTGTTCCCGCATCCAGGTGACCGATCCGGGAGCGGTGCGCACGCTGAGCGTCTGCAATCAGTGCGGCACCTGCATCGCCGTGTGCCCCACCCAGGCGATCTCCCGGGATAAAAACGGCGTCGTCCAGATCGACAAGAAAAAATGCACATCATGCCTCATGTGCGTCGGTTTTTGCCCCACGGGGAACATGATGGCTTACGCCCCAAAACAGTCGGAGCCCTTTAAGTGCATCGCCTGCGGACTCTGCGCCCGGAGCTGTCCCGCCCAGGCCCTGGAACTAAAAAACGACTAGTGTCGAACAAAGGAGGAACGGGGAAACCATGACGCACGAAAAAATCGCTCCCATGAAGGTGTTGCAAGAGTGGAGCTACGTCCGGTCGCCCATCGACCGGGGCTACACCCGCAAAGCCCTCTATGTCAATGTGGGCAAGCCCGATATGCAGATTCGGGAGATTCCCCAGGAGACCATAGACGCCTTCACCGGAGGACGGGGTTTCGGGCTGGCCCTGCTGTGGAACGCCGTCACCGAGGACACCAAGTGGAACGACCCGGAAAACGAGCTCGTCATCTCCGGCGGCCCCCTGTGCGGTATCACCCAGTACCCCGGGGCGGGGAAATGCTACACCGTTTTCCTCTCTCCCCTTTCGGAGCAGACCTACGACAGCAATTCCGGCGGGTACTGGGGGCCCCTGACCAAGTTCTCGGGGTTCGACGCCGTGGAGATCGCCGGCAAGGCGGACCGGGACGTGGTGCTCTTCGTCAACGGCGATGAGGGAAAGATCCAGATCTTGGAATCCACCCTTCCCGAATCCAACGCCTACACCGTCACCGAGGCGCTGCACGACTACCTCGCCGCAGATGAGGGAGACAAGGTGAATATCTCCGTGGTTTCTGCGGGCAAGGCGGCGGAAACTACCCTCTGGGGATGTCTGAACATGAGCTTCTACGACCCCCGGCGCAAGACCGCCCGGCTGAAGCAGGCAGGGCGAGGGGGCGGGGGCACGGTGTTGCGGGACAAAAAGATCGTGGCCCTGGTGGTGAAGTACTCCTCCGTCAAGGGCACCGAAAATAACCCCGTGGATCTCTCCACGCTCCAAAAGGTGGGGGTGAAGCTGCACAAAGAAATCCGCGACCTCGACAACGTCCAGTGTCGGATGCGCAAGGTGGGCACGCCTCACCTCAACGAGATCATGGACGAATACCACCTGCTCCCCACCAACAACTACAAGTTTGGCCAGAACAAAAAAGACATCGGCAAGATCGATTCCTACACCTACGAGAAGATCTTCACCCAGGGACTCCCCGACGGTTGCTGGTACGGCTGTTCCCTGGCCTGCGCCAAGGCGGTGGACCACTACGAGATCCAAACGGGCCCCTGCAAGGGACGATCGGTCACGGTGGACGGCCCGGAGTACGAGACCGTGGCCAGCCTGGGCTCCAACATCGGGGTATACGATCCCCTCTGGACCGTGGAGGCAAACTTCTACGCGGACCACTACGGCGTGGACACCATTTCCCTGGGCACGGGACTCGCCTTCGTGTGCGAGTGCTACGAACTGGGCTACCTGGACAAGGCCAAGACCAACGGATTGGATCTGTCCTTCGGCTCCAAGGACGACCTCATGGAGCTGATCCACCGCATGGCGGAGGGCACGGACGACTTCGCCCGGGCCGTGGGACTCGGCATCAAGAAAATGAAAAAAGTTTTTGCCGAACGCTACGGAGCGGATGGGGCCGTGCTGGAAAAGATCGGCATGGAAGCCCAGGGGATAGAGACGTCGGAGTACGTCCCCAAGGAATCCGTGGCCCAGTGGGGCGGATACTATCTGACGCTCAAGGGCCCCCAGCACGACGAGGCCTGGCTCATCTTCATGGACATGGTGAATAAGCAGCTCCCCACCTTCGAGGACAAGGCGGAGGCCCTGCACTACTTCCCGAACTTCCGCACGTGGTTCTCTCTGGTGGGGCTCTGTAAGCTCCCCTGGAACGACATCGAACCCGCCGACAACCACGTGCGCTACCGTCCCCAGGACGCCGCCCGGGTCCCCGAGCACGTCCAAAACTACGTGGACATCTTCAACGCCGTCACGGGCAAACAGATCGTGAAGGAAGACCTGATCACCATGGCCGAGCGGGTGTACAACTTCCAGCGCCTCTTCCAGGTGCGCATGAAGCACGGGAACGCGGAACACACCATCCCCGCCCGGGCCATGGGCCCCGTCTTCCCCGACGAATGGGACGCCCGGAAGGAGTACTACGACGACAAGCTGAGAGAAGCGGGCATCGCCCCGGAAGGGCTCTCCGTCGAGGAGAAGATCGAAGGGCTCCGGGGTCACCGCCTGGAGCAGTGGGCCGACCTGAAGGATGCGGTGTACAAGCGTCGGGGGTGGAACAAAAAGGGCATCCCCACGGAAGAGACGCTGAAAAAACTCGGCATCGCCTTCCCCGAAGCGGTGGCGGTGGCGAAGAAGTATTGCCGCCCCGAGGACGAGTTTTAGAAAGCCATGATCGTTGTAAACGGCGAAGAGCTCCCCTGGCACCCGGGCATGACGGTACAGCAGGTCATCGACGCCAAACGCTACACCTTTCGCATGCTGGCCGTATGGGTAAATGACGTCCCCGTCCTCCGGGAGCGCTTCGCCACCCACACCGTGGCCGATCGAGACCGGATCCAGGTACTCCACATGATCAGCGGAGGCTAGCCCCGGGGGAGGGGCTGGGGGCAGACAATAAAGAAGATCCCCCGGGCGGTACCGCCCGGGGGATCTTCTTTATTGTCCCCTGGAGATATCCCCGGGGCCCGAGGGCCTACTGCCCTCCTCCCAGCTGAGTCTCCTGGTTATCGAGTTCCTGAAGTTGCTGCTGAAGGAGGCGGAGTTGCTCCTGCACGGCGTTGCGCTGGTTCTGGATGCTCGCCCGCAGGGCTCCGTCATGACGGCTGCCCGCGTCCATCACCACCACCACCTGCTGCTGAAGCTCCGCCACGTCCTTATTCAAGGCCTCGAGCCCCTGCTCGTAGGATTTGATGGTGTCGCGCACCCCCTCGACCCGGTGTCCCATCTGGGTCCACATGACGTTAAAAACAAGCACCATGAGGACAAAAAAGCCAAGCTGCACGAGCCACCACTTCTTGGCGGCACCTCCCTCGGCGACGCCTCCCTGGGCCCCGGACCGGGCCTGAGACGACATTTCAAGGGATTGCTGGGAATTGACGGCACACGACTGATTACTCATCAAAGCATCCTCCTTCGAGAGTCTAGCGGATCCCCCGGGGATCCTTCCACCCCTTTTATACCACACCGGCGCACAAAACGCAGCGTCTTTTCGGTAAAAGCCACGAAAAAAGCGGCACCGGGATCGGTGCCGCCCCAAACCACCCTAGGCCCGGAGATCCAGCTGGCCCCCAATACCCACGCTGGCGAAGAGCTTGCTGATGAGATCCTGGGCCAGATTATCCTGGCTCTTCATGATCTTCGCCGCCACGGCCGTCTGGATCTGCACGTCGGTCCGCGCCTTATCCGCCGCCAACACGCCATCGATGGCACCCATGATCCGTCACCTCCCCGGGAAGCTCGTCCCACTGGCGAGGCAAAGCCTCTCCGCCCTTATGGTACTACCTCCTGGAGACCCTGTCAACGATCCTTCCAGCGACAGCGATAAACCACTGCGGGGGGCACGTTGAGGGGAACGAAGCGGAGGGAGATGTCGTCAAAAACCTGGGCCAACTGGGAACGCATCTGGAGCGAATACTGGTAAGCCACAAAAACTCCCGAGGGCGCCAGGCACGCCTGGATGTTTTCCAGCAAGGTCTGGCGCAGTTCCTGAGGGAAGACCGCGAAGGGAAGGCTGGAGATGATGCAGTCGAAGGCGGGGATCCGTTCCCGATCCATGATCTCTTTCAATTGGGAGGCGTCCCGGTGGATGTCGCAATCCCGGAACTCGTCTTTCAAGTTTTCTCGCATGGCGTCATCCAGCTCGAAGACCAGTACCCGGGCTCGGGGGGCCCGACGGCGGACGATATCGCGGGTCAAGATCCCCGTCCCCGCCCCCAGCTCGGCCACGAAAACCGCTCGCTTCCAATCCACGGGAGAAAGCATCTGGCGCACCAAAAAACGGGAGCTGGGCACCACGCTCCCCACGGTGCCCGGAGACTGGAGAAATTTACGAAAAAAAAGGGCGTCTTCTTTGAGGTGTTTAGCCCACATGGCCCACGGCTCCTCCTTTCACCAGGGGGAATGGAACGTCAAAAAACTCTCGCATTGTAGAACCCCCGGCCAGAAGGTCAAGGGCAAAATACGCATTCCCACCGGGAGATTGAGGTTACCCCCGAGGTAACGCGGGGCGCCCCGTCGTTTTCTGAAGACCCTCTGGGGGGCCTTCGCCGGGCAAAGATCCCTATCCCCCGGGGGACGCAAAAAACCTCCCCGATGGACCGCGTCCTCCGCTGCTATAATCTCAGAAGGAGGCTAAGGTCATCGTCCCGGAGGCGCTGTGACAATATCGTTACACTTTTTCCACGCCGCCCTGACAACAAAAAATCCTCCGGAGTTATAGTGCAAAGCACGGAGGTGAGAACCATGGAAAGAAGAGGGTCTTTTAGGAAGGCGTTGGGAATTTTGGGAGCCGCCCTGGTTCTGGGGTGGTCGGGGGCGACGGCGGCGGTGGAGTTTGACGTGGCGGCCGACACTCCCCTGGTGGTGCGGTCCGGAGAAGGGAAGGTGATCGTTCGAGCCCTGGTGCGCCCCGAAGCGGGGCGGCGCCAAGAGAGGGCACCCTTGGCGGTGGCCCTGGTCCTGGACAAGTCGGGATCCATGGAGGCCGATGGCAAGCTGGAGCACGCCAAGATTGGCGCCCTAGAGGCCCTACAGGTCCTGGATCCCCGGGACATGGTAACGGTGGTAACCTACGATTCTTCGGTGCGAGTGGCGGTACGCCCCCGGGAAGTGGGGCAAGGAGCCCGGGATTCCCGGCTGACCCGGGCCATCCGCCGCCTTAGCCCCCAGGGAAACACGGCGCTCTATGAGGGCGTGCTCGTGGCGATGGAAGAGCTTCTTCCCTTCGCGGAGGAGGGGTACATTCCCCGCCTCGTGCTCCTCTCCGATGGCCAGGCCAACGTGGGGCCCACCTCTCGGGGAGAGATCCAGGCCCTGGGGCGCCAGTGCGCCCAGGAGGGGATCACCCTCACCACCATCGGCCTGGGGTTGGATTACAACGAAGATCTCATGACAGCCTTGGCATCGTCCAGCGGAGGCAACGCCTACTTCGTCCACGAACCAAGCACGCTGCCGGAGATCTTCGGCCGAGACATGAAAGACGCCGTGTCCATCGTGGCCCGAAGGGTGCGCATCAAGCTGCGCTGCCCGGAAGGGGTGCGTCCGGTACGGTCTTTAGGGCGCACCGCCACGGCGGAAGAGGAAAACTCCCTCGAGGTGACCATAGAAAACCTGTACGGGTCGGGGGAAAAGTACGCCCTTTTCGAGCTGGAGGTCTCTCCGGATGAGGAGGCCCTTTCCCGGGACATCGCCACGGTGGAACTCTCCTACGTGGATCCGGCCACGGGAAAGGAGCTTCGGGAGGAGCGCCGCCTCGCCGTGTCTTTCACGGACAGCGAGGGAGAGGCTTCCCGGGCCCGCCGGGAGGAGATCGTTTCCCAAACGGCCCTGGCTCTGAACGCGGAGGCCCGGGAAAAGGTGCTGGATCTGGTGGATGAAGGGAACGCCCAGGAGGCGCGAAAACTCCTGCATCAACGCCAGCAGGCCCTCGCCGCCATGCCAGCGGCCCCGGGATCGGGGGTAGCGCCGTCGTGGTTGTCGGACGAAATCGGCGCTCTGGGGATTTTGGAGGAATCCATCGCCTCTTCGGGGACCCTTTCTTCTTACGCACGCAAACAGGCCCTCAACGACGCCTACGTGCAGAAAAACCAGCAGGTCCCCGCGACCACGAGCCCCGACCTGAGTCCCGACATAAGCCCCGACATAAGCCCCGATCAACGGTGACGGCACGGGTCCGCGATGGTACCTTTCCCCAGGAGAAGGGGATAGGATCGGCGGGGGAGATCTCGCGACGGGGGCGGAGGTTTTTCCCGCCCCGGTCCGCCCCCTTTGTCCCCTATCCCCCCGATCCGAGGTTTTACGGGGACCCTTCAGGGCGACGCCCCCGTCCCGAAACGATATGATGGGGCCCGATGGGAGGACCACTCATGAAACTTTTCTTGAAACACCCCCAAACCCTTCGCCGCCCCCTGGCCCTCCTCTTCCTTCTGGGGGTCCTCCTGCCCAGCGTGGCCCTAAGCGTCTTGGCGCTCCGGGCCGCCAGCCGAGAGGCTCTCTTTGTGGAACGGCGGCTGGAGGTGGCCCTCCTCGCCGAGGTGGGGGACGCCGCTCGCCAGGTGGAGAGAGCCCTGGAAGATATTAGAGAAGAGCTATCCCAAGAGCTAAAGGATCTTCCCCTCACGCCCCGGGACCTGGCCCGGTGGGGATCCCGCCAAGAGCTGGCGGCGGTGCCCTTCCTCCTATCCCAGGGGGTCCTGTCCCTCCCGGGGGGAAGTGCGGCGGAGAAAAAGGCCTTTCTTCAGGACTTCGGCCCTTTCCTCCGGGGAGAGGGGGCTCTGCCGGTCTACGACCGCGCCGCCGACGTCTATCGGCGACGCGTGCCGCTCCCCGAGTCCCCTTGTCCCCCGGAGGCGATCTCCCGGGTCGTCGGGAGAGGTGCCGCCCCGCCTCTCCCCGACATCCTCTCCGCCATCCCTCCGGAAGGGGACGCCGGCGCCCCTCCAGCGCCCCGGGAGGGTGGGGTCCAGAGCTGGGTCCCCCTGGCGGCGCTTCGGGAAGGGCCCTTCGTATCTCCCGAAGACTCCTCGGATCGGGATGAACCATCTCCGGGCTCCATCGCGGGGATTCGAAGCCTGGTACGCAACGTCATCCCCCAGGCCCGGCCCGAGGAGTGGGCCTCGGCAGGGGTCCCATCGACCTTCGTGGCCCGCCAGAGCACCCTGGCCACCCTGCGACGCCAGGGTTCTTCGGGGTTTATTCCCCGCCTTTCGGATGGGGGATTGGTCCTTTTATTTTGGTCCTCCGGGGAAAATGGCACGGTGGCGGGGGCTCTGATCAGGGCTGAGCCCCTGCGCCGGCGTCTTCTAGGGGTCCTGCCGGAGCCCCGCACCGAGGATCGGATCCTCGCGGTGCTCGACGACCAAGGGAATCCCCTGGAAAACGAGGGCGGAGAGCCGTCCCTGGACTGGCGGCGGCCCTTCGTGGCCCGAGAGATCTCCCCCTCCCTTCCCTACTGGGAGGTGGGGGCCTATCTCACCGACCCGGAGATGGTGGCATCCCAGGCCCAAATGGTTCGGGGGGGCGTGTGGCTTTTGGTGGCCACCCTCCTGGTGGCCATCACCGCCGGAGGCACGCTGATCCTCCGGTCCCTGTCGGCGGAGATGAGGTTGGCGGGGCAAAAGACCACCTTCGTGGCCAACGTATCCCACGAGCTAAAAACGCCCCTCACCTCCATCCGGCTCTTTGCCGAGCTCCTGCTCCAAAAGCGCCAGCCCAACGAGGGGCGCCGAGAAGAGTACCTCCAGATCATGGTGGCGGAGGCGGAGCGCCTGTCCCGGCTGGTGGACAACGTGCTGACCTTCTCTCGTCAGGGATCGGGACAAAACTCCCTACGCCACGATCCCCTGGACCTGGCGGCGCTGGCGGCGGCCGTGGGGGACCAACTCCGCCCCCATCTGGAGCGCGAGGGCTTTGCCCTCGTCGTGGACGCCCCGGAGCCCCTGCCGGTGAGGGGGGACGAGGAGGGACTTCGTCAAGTGCTGGTCAACCTCCTGTCCAACGCGGAAAAGTACTCCGGGGACCGACGGGAGGTGGAGCTAGGGGCCTTTCGTCGGGAGGATCGAGGGGTGGTGGAGGTGCGCGATCGGGGGCTGGGGGTGATACCGGCCCACGCGGAACGCATCTTTCAGGAATTTTTCCGATCCGATGACTCCCTCACGGCCCCCCGACGCGGCACGGGACTCGGCCTCCCCATAGCCCGACACGTTGCCCGGGGACATGGAGGGGACGTGACCTACGCCCCACGCCGGGGAGGGGGCAGCGTCTTTTCCCTGGAGATCCCCCTGGACCTTCCGAAAGAAGAGGTAAAAAATCCATGAACGAGCGAATTTTGGTGGTGGAAGACGACGGGGCCATCCTCACCGGCCTGGAAGATCTCCTGTCCAGCGAGGGTTTTTCGGTGATCACCGCCCGGGACGGCGACCGGGCGGTGGAGCTCTGGCACCGGGATCGCCCCGATCTCATCCTCTTGGACCTCATGATCCCCCGTCGCAGCGGCTACGACGTCTGCCGAGCCGTTCGCCGGGAAGATCGGGACACTCCCATCGTCATGCTCACCGCCAAGGGGCAGGAGGTGGACAAAGTGTTGGGGTTGGAGCTGGGGGCCGATGACTACGTGGTCAAGCCCTTCGGCGTGGCGGAGCTTTTGGCCCGGATTCGGGCGGCCCTCCGCCGGGGAAAGCGCCCCCTCACTCCCGAAAGGCCCTCGGGACGGCACGTCTTCGGCGCCGTGGAAATCGATCTGGAGGGGATGAGGGGATCTCTCCAGGGGGAGCCCTTCGATCTCACCCCCCTGGAGGGAGCCCTGCTGGCCTACTTCTTGGCCCACGAGGGAAAGGTTCTGGACCGCCATACCCTGCTCGAAAGCGTGTGGGGGATCTCCACCGGCGTCACCACCCGCACGGTGGACCAGCACGTGGTGCGGCTACGCCAGAAGATCGAGGAAAACCCCGGAACCCCTCGCCACCTCCAGACGGTGCACGGCATGGGGTATCGTTTCGTGCGCAACCCCCTTTAGGCCGTCCCGGGCCCCTCTTTCACTCCCTCCGAAGAGAAACGCCTAAGCCAGATCCGGGCCCCTTCTTCCGAGGTCACTTCCCCTCGGTCCACGGCCTCCTCCAGCCGGGCCTTCAGGGCCCCCACTCCGGGGCCCGGGGAAAGCCCCGTGAGGGCCCGGATGGCGCCCCCCGACACTCCCCCCCCCCCCCACCGATCCCATCGGCCACGGAGGGCCAGCGCCTCCCGGCGGTGGGCCTCCCACCAGAGGGCAAAGCTCCCCCCCTCCTGGCCATGGGCCCAAAAAAGCGTCAAAAGACCCTCGAGCCACGCCGTCCCGTGGCGCCGGGCGAGGCGACCCAGCCCTTCCGGGGATGGGGGGTCGGCCCCCAGGGAGTGGTGGCGTACCAAGGCCTCGACGGAGCGCCCCAGCCCCCGGGGCCAACGCCAAAGCGCCATCCGCCGAGCGGCCCTCCGGGCCCCCAGGATTCCGGGAGCCATGGAAAGCGCCTCCGGGTCACCGCCCCGAAGTTCCACTCCCCGGCCCACGTCGTGCCAAAGGGCCCCGGCCCTGTCCCGGAGCTCCGGGGATAGGGACGCCACGCCCCCCAGGACCCGGAGAGTGTGGGAGAGGAGATCTCCATCTTCCCCCGGTTCTCGCGCGTCTCGGAGGGCCCCAAGCTCCGGCAACACCGCGCCAAGCATCCCTCCCCGTTCCAAGAGGTTCAGGAATAGGGCGGGGTCGCCCCGAAGGCCCCGGGCCATCTCCCGTCCCACCCGCTCTCCGGGAATCTCCCCCAGGGCCCCGGCAAAGGGGGCACAGGGAGCCAGGGCCCCGGGATCCAGGATCCACCCTGGTAGAGTGGCGGCAAAGCGCGCCAGACGGAGGGCGCGCAGGGGGTCCTGGCGGAGGCGATCCCGGGGATCGCCGTTCCATCGGAGGCGCCTTCGGAAGAGGTCTTCCATTCCCCCCGACCGGTCCACCAGCTGGCCATCCACTCCCAGGGCCAGGGCGTTTACGGTGAAGTCCCGCCTGGCCAGATCTTCCTCCAAGGAGTGGGGGTGACAGGAGGCCACCTCGGCCACCCCGCCCTCCCGGGGCACCACCCACACCCCGAGCGGAGCTTTCCCCACCTCCGGAGCCCCGGCAAAGAGACGGCGCAGCACCTCCGGAGGGGCCAGGGTGACGATGTCCACGTCTTCCCCCGCCCTCCCCCTCAAGAGATCCCGCACGACGCCCCCCACGAGAAAGGCGGGAAATCCCTGGGCTTCTATGCGCCTCAGGACATCGAAGCCCGGCAGATGCCCCGAAAAATCGGATTTCATGGCCCCCATGGTCCCAGAGAGCCCCCGCGCCGAGGCTCGGGGAAAGGTCCTCCGGACGACGGAATGCTACAGGACCCGACGGTAAATTTCTTCCGCATCCTCCAGCTCCAACCTCCGGGGGTTATTGGCCATGATCCGGGTGACTTTCAGCACCCCCGCCGCCAGACGGGGGATGTCGGCCTTTTTCACGCCGAAATCCCTCAGGCGGGTGGGAAGGCGCAGGTCTTCCACCAGCCTGCGCAGGGATTCCACCAGCCCCTGGGCCGCATCCCGCAGGGGGAGCCCTTCCACCGCCTCCCCCGCCAGGTCCGCAATCCGGGCAAACTTGAGGAGGTTCCCCAGGAGATTGAACTGAAAGACCTCCACCACCATGAGGGCGTTGGCCATGCCGTGGGGGATGGGAAACTCCGCTCCGATGGGGTAGGCGAAGGCATGGGTGGCGGTAGTTCCCGCGATGGCAAAGGCCTTCCCCGCCAGCATGCTTCCTTCCATCATGGCGCTCCGGGCCGCCAGGTTACGTCCGTCGGCGTAGGCCGCCCGGATGTGGGGGAAGAGGAGGGCCAGGGCCCGTTCGGCGTACATATCCGACAGGGATGTGGCATTCACCGACGTGTAGGCCTCCATGGCGTGCACCAGAGCATCCATGCCCGTGTAGGCCGTCACCAGGGGGGGCACCGACAGGGTGAGCTCGGGGTCAAGGATGGCGACATCGGGCACCATGAAGGGGCTCACTATGCCCATCTTGAGCTTTTCCTTGTGGTCCGAGAAGATCGCCACGGCGGTCACCTCGGTGCCCGTGCCCGCCGTGGTGGGGATGAGGAGCTTGGGAAGCCCCCGGCGATACAGCAGGTCCACGCCAAAAAAGCTCCGCAAGGGGCCCTCGTTGGTCAAAAGCACCGACACCGCCTTCGCCATGTCCAGGGGAGAACCTCCCCCCAGCCCTACCACGGCGTCGGCCTCGAACTTTCGGGCCGCCTCCAGGGCCCTCTCCAGGGTGTCGCAGGAGGGATCGGGCTCGATGCCGTCAAAAAGGGCGCTCTCCATGCCCCGGTCCCGGAGGGCCTTCTCCAGGGCCCCGGCCTTTCCCTCTCGTACCGCATGGCCCCCGGTGAGCACGAAAACCCGAGACGCCCCCAGGCGCGCCATTTCCTCCCCCGCCTGGGCAAAGGTGCCACACCCCATCACCAACCGGGGGGTGGTGACATAGGTCTTTTTCTCCAATCCCGTCACGCCCTTTCTCGATTTCATGCCGCCTCCTCACCGGGAGGCGGCCAGGTTCGGGCGAATCATATCACACGGAAGAAGGCCGTCGAAGAGTTCTTCGGAGGAGGGGCTCGACCTGGAGGGCCGGGCCCCATCTCCACCGCCTTCGGAAAGGGGAAATCGAGCGGAGTTTGGGCTAAAAGGGGTGAGGCGAGGTTTCGGTTTCAAAAAGTTGACCTTTTTTGGTATCGGCAAAGGAGTTCTTGACGTATAATGCCCCGTAGCGGCGCCCCGTCCTTCCCCGGCGCCCTTGGAGGAATGTTTCCCGTGGACACCCCCCCGATGGTTCCCATAGGCCTCCGGGCCAAGCTTCACCTCGTCGCCTTCGGAATCGGCGAGGCGCTGGTCCGCGTGACCATGGCCCTTCTGCTGATCGGAGCCACCGCCGCCGGCATTTCCGCAGAGCAATCCACGCCCCACCCCGCATCGTATTTCGAGCCCGCCCCCTGCCCCTGCGACGTGCCCCCGGAACTCCAGTCCCGGGTGCACTGCGGCTACCTTTCGGTGCCGGAGGACCGGCAGAAAACCTCGGGAAAGGTCCTGCGGCTGGCGGTGGCGGTGATTCACAGCTCCCACCCCCGTCCGGCCCCCGATCCCGTGGTCTACCTGGAAGGGGGCCCTGGGGGGGGCACCCTGGCCCATCTCGCGGACTGGGTCGACGCCCCATTGCTCCGAGACCGGGATCTGATACTCTTCGACCAGCGCGGTTCGGGGTTCTCCGAGCCCGACCTCTGGTGCTCCGAATTGGAAGAGGCCGAGTACTCCATGCTGGATAAAGTCGTCTCCCCGGACCGGCGCCAAGAGGCCTTTTCACGGGCGGCCCAAGCCTGCGCCTCTCGGCTGGAAAGGGCGGGGGTAGACCTCTCGTGCTACAATACCGCCGCCATCGCCGCCGACGTGGAGGACCTGCGCCGAGCCCTGGGGTACGCGCGCTGGAACCTCTACGGCGTCTCCTATGGCACCCGGGTGACCCTGGTGAGCCTCCGGGACTTTCCCCAGGGGATCCGCTCCGTCGTGATGGATTCCTGCGTCCCCCTGGAAGTCCAGGAGTACGAAGAAGCCCCTAGAAATGCCCTCCGGGCCTTCGATCGCCTCTTCCAGGCTTGCCGAGAGGATCCCTCATGCCACCGGGTCTTCCCCGACCTGGAAGGGACCTTCGCCCACCTCGTGGAACGGTTCAACGCCGACCCCCTACCCCTGGAAGTCACCGTCGTCGGAGCGGAGGGGGAAGAAGAGGTCATCTCCATGGCTTTTTCCGGAAACGACCTCCTGGGGACCCTCTTTCAGCTCCTGTACGACCACCAGGCCATCCCCTATATTCCCCTCCTCATCGAACGCCTCCGCCGAAGGGAGTACACCCCCCTGGGAGCCATCGCCAGCGACCTCCTGGTGGGAGGCCTGGGGGATGGGCTATACCTCTGCGTGGAGTGCCGCGACGAGGCCCTGTTCAACTGGTCCTCCGACGTGGCAGAAAACCTAAACCTCCTGCCCCCAGGAAGGAGGTACAACCCCTACCCCTACGACCTGGAGCTCTGCGCCGTGTGGCCCTCGGGAAACGCCCCCTTACGGGAGAGCTTTCCCGTGGCCAGCGACCTCCCCGCCCTGGTGATGGCCGGGGGCTTCGACCCCGTCACCCCGCCGGAGTGGAGCCGCATGGTGGCCCGGACCCTTCCCAATGCCTTCTACGTCGAATTCCCCTCGCTGGGGCACGGCGTCAGCACCACCTCCTGCGGCGGAGAAGCCGTGGCCGCCTTTTTTCGCAACCCCCTGCGCCCCCCGGCGCCGGGATGCCTGATGCGCGCCGCCCCTCTGTCCTTCGCGCTGGAGCAAAAGGGGCAAGAATCCCCCTACGGCATCGCCGACCCCGAAAGCCCTCCCCCCTCCCAGGGGTTGCTGGAGGCGCTGTGGAAGTTCCTGCGCCAGTCCATGGAGATCCCCTCGGAAGAGCCCTGATCTTTCCCCCGACTCCGAGGCCTAGTATAGGGCGTCCTCGCAGAGGTCGAAGAGGCCCCGGCGGGAAGGCCGTCGGGAGGCCATGTGGAGGAGGATGCGGAGCCGGGCCTCGTACTTGGCCAGGCGGCGGCGCGCCAGGGGAGAGGGGACCAAAAACAGCTCTTCCATGCGAAGGAGAAAGGCGTCGTAGTCCAGCTTATGGCTCCGCAGGAGGCGCCCCAAGACCACCCCCCCGTGCTCGGAGACCAGATCCTCCGGCAACAGGAGCTCCTCGGCGAGGCGGTGGGCGTTTTCCTCCTCTCCGTCGTCGCGGGGGGGGGAAAACTCTCCCAGCACCTCGGCCCGGTCCCTGCCCGGCGACAACAGGGCGTACCCCATCATCTTCGCCAGCACGTAGCGTTGCCATTTCTTGTCCGCATTGAACAATCCCTCCACCACGATGTGTCCCCGATCCCCCCTCCATTCCACCCTTCCCGCGTGCACCGCCGCGTCTTTCAGGCGATTACACCGGCCGTAGTCCCGGGGAAGGGCCCCCATCTCCACGGAAAGGCCCTGTTTTCGGGCCACCTCCACGAGGTCCACGGGGGGAAGCACCACCCGGGCCTCCTGGAGAAAGCCCCGTACCAACCCCGCCACCACCCCGGCGTCCAGGCGCACCCCCGGGGGAACCTTTAGGGAAGGCTCCTCCGGATTTTTTTCAGAAACCCTTTTCCGGGGGATCCCGGGAGTAAGGGGGCCCTCTCCGGGAGAGATCTCGGGGAAATCGAAGGCCGAGACGGTGACCGGAGGACCTTCGAAGGCCCCCTCCCCGTCGTCAAACCCCGCCCGGGCCAGCTCATCTTCGAACTCGTCGTCGTAGGGCCCTCCGCGAAGGAGGAGGGTGTAGGCCCGTTGGAGCACCATGTACCGACAGGGGTCTCCTGTGGGGGTATCGGGGTGATACTTTTTCACCCCGGCCCGGTAGGCCTCCCGTAGCTCGTCCTCTCCCGCCGCAGGCCTCAACCCCAGCACACGCAGACACGTCGCTTTTCGCATGGCCTCTTCGCCGATCCTTTCATCGATAAAGCCCCCGTCGCGTCCCTGGGGCGGGGGAGGGAAGCCAAAAAATCCCTTTAGGAGTATGATGGTCCTATTCTACCGGAAACCGGCCGATTTTCGGTCAGCCGGACGCCTCCGGCGGCGCCCCCCCGGAGTTGTCTTTTGAGAGGCGGTTTCCCTCAGGCTATCCCCTATCGGTGGTCCCCGGGGCTTTCCGCCCTTTCCTTCCCCCCCGACGGGACGGCGCCCCCCCTGAAACCATCGACGAATTTTTTTAAAGATCTCGAAGGAGGCCCGAGCCGTGCGCATCCAAGAAGGCTCCATCCTACTGCTCAAACTCTACGACGTGGCGGACGAAATCAATCTGGAGGCCATCCCCCCGGACATTTTCGCCGGGAAGCTCCCCGTGAAGCAGCGGCTCGTGCGCGTGGACGCCAATTCCATAGAACTGGTCCGCCCCCCCGTGGCGGTAGATCTGGGGCCCCGCGCCTGGGAGACCGCCGGCGGGCGGCTGGTGCTGGACATCGCGGCTCACTTTTTTGATATGGGCGTCATGGGAGTGGCGGCCCGCATCCCCGTCCGGGACGTGACCCTGGAGGAGTTCTCTCGCCTGGCGCTGGCGTTACAGCAGGATCCCGAGGTGGACCGCCAGTTGGCCTGGGAAGTGCGCCACATCCTGGAAGGAGTCGCCCCGGCCCTAGAGGGCCCCCACTCGACCCTCGAATTCGACGAGGAGTTCGCCTTTTACATAATCCAACGCGCCGATGCCCCCCTTTCCATGAAACATCTGGAATCCCATCCCCTCCTGGTGAGCATGCTCCAGGGGGCCTCGCGCCCCGTGAGCCCCCAGCAGATGGAGCTGGCGCTGAAGAACTCCTTCTCCTTCCACGAAGACGAAGACCTGGTGGTGCTCAACTACAACAACGCCCTCGTGGTGGACCGGGAAGATTGCGGCGACGTGCTCCTCCTGGTGGAATACGCCGTGGTCCAGGTACTAGAGATGCGCTACTACAACGACCTTCTGACGAAAAGGCTTCAGGAGCTCCACGATGACGCCGATCGGAAACTATCACTGATGGAAGCGCTCTTTTCCCGCCAATGGAGCGCCCTATCCCGGCGAGGGATGAAGCTCCTCCTGGAAACTCGCCTCATGACGGACCATCTCACCTCGGCCGTCCAGGTGACGGAGGACGTGTACTACGCCCAGATCTACTCCCGGGCCCTGCGGATCTTCGACACCCAGCAATGGCTCGCCAAGGTGGACGAGAAGCTCCGTTCCATGAAGGAAGCCTGCGACCTCATGGAACACGAGATCGAATTCCGGCGGGCCACCATCCTGGAATGGATCGTCATCGCCCTCATCGCCTTCGAGGGCATCCCCATCATCCGGGAGTTGGCCCGATGGCTCCTCCGGTGACGGAAGGCCCCTTGCAAAAAAAATCGGGGCTGGCGATCTCCCTCAGGAGAGGCCCAGCCCCTAATAAGTTCGAGGATAAATAAAAACCATTAAAAATCCCCTATCCTGCGCCCCCCTCATGGCCGAGAAGCGCTCCCTTTCTGGGGCCGCCCGCCCCCTCCTCCGGACCGAGCTCGGTCGCTCCCCGAAGCTCTCACCGTGGCTCCAGGCGAGAAAACCATCTCCCCGGCTAGGGCTTCTTCGGAAGGTACTCCACGGGGTTTTTGGCCTTTCCGTTGACGTACACCACAAAGTGCAGATGGTTACACGTGGCTCGGCCCGTGCGACCCACCAGGGCCAGGCGCTGCCCCTGGACCACGCGCTGTCCCTTTTTGACTAAAATCTTGCAACCGTGGGCGTAGAGAGTCCGGAGGCCGTTGCCGTGATCCACCACCACTCGCTGGCCGTATCCCCGGGCTGGTCCCGCCTCCACCACCACGCCTCCCTTGGCCGCCAATATGGGCGTGCCCTTGGGCATGGGGATATCGATGCCGTTGTGGAACTGCCCCCGGCGCACCCGGCCGCTTTTGGTCTTTCCCCCGCCGCGCATGCCGAAACCGCTGGATACTCGCCCCACCACGGGCCAGATGAGGCCCGCCCGGGACGACCGGCGCCCCCCCTCCACCACCACCGCTTCTTCTTCGGTGGAGGGTTTGGACGGCAGCTTCGGGCCGAAGAGCTTGCGCTGCTCCGGGGTCATGGCCGCCAGCATGGCCTCCAGGTCGGAGGTGGAAGCGTCGGTTGTTTTACCCTGGGAAGGGGTAACGGAGGAAGCCTGAGGGGGCTTCGGAGCCGAAGGCCTCTGGGCCACCTTGGCCTCCTGGGACCGGCGGGCCTGGGCCTTGCGGGCTCGAACCTCCATGAGGGTGGCCGGTAGCTCCGAGGAAGATCGGGGAATGAGGAGCACCATACCTACGGAAAGGGGGGCCTGGGGGGAAAGGTCGTTGGCCCATAGGAGATACTGAGACTTAACATGATGTTTGGTGGCAACGGCCTCCGCGTCTTCCCCGGCGCCTACCACGTATTCCGTCCACGGCAGGGGCTTTTCTTTAGCCGGAGACGGCTTCTCAGCCCCTGAGGCCGTACTCCCGAGAACCACTCCCAAAAAGAGAAAACAGAGGAACACCGCCGCAAAGTGCGTTCGTCGAGTCCGATTCATCGCCTCTTATTCCCCCTCGCTCTTAAGACCTAGATCAGGGCATGGGTGGCATTATAGCCCAAAAAGTCCCCTCTGTCTCCGTCATATGACGGGTATGCTGTATAATCTGCGCACAGCATACAATATTTTTGCGCTGCGTCATGGCAGCGTCGCCGGGTCTCCCAGGGCTCTTTCCACCGTTTTAAGCCATTGGTGCATCTGCACCATGCGAAATATATTCAACGTGGTAAAGCGCCCGTCTTCTAAGCCGCCGCAGGAATCGTCCCTCAGGGCTCCCTCGTAGACCCCCGGGCCGAAGGTGAGGACCACGTCCTCCTTGGGGGGATAGGTGGCCCCCTTGACTTGACAGATCAAAGCCCCCCCTCCGTCGTCGCGGACATAGCGGGAGACGGAGTAAATGTGCCGCCCCAAGGCCCCGGAGCCGTCTTCGAAGCGCTCTCGACGACCGTACCCCTCGCCCTTCAGGATCTCTTCTCCGTCCAGGATCTCCCGATGCCCCACGTCTTTCCGCCGGTAAAAGTGCCTTATATAAAGCCGAAGTCCCTCCAAAAGCCGCGACGCCGAGGAAGCCAATCGAAGGTCTTCTTCCGGGTCCAGCGTATGCCCCGCCATGAGGGGCCTCCACAGGAGGGAGAGGGCAGTATCTTCTTCTTCGCCACCGGAAGACCCCTGGCTGAGCCCCGTCAAAAGGGCGGCGACGGCCGCCACGACGGGGTAAAACCACCGCTGGGGGTGGACTTTTACCAGGGCCGCCACCATGCCGTGGCGCTTGAGGGGACCCAAACCCCGCTCCCCCGGATCCAGGTCGAAGCCGAAGCCCCAGGGAGCCCCGTGGTCCCTCCCCCGGGATAGGAGCAATCTCTCCTCCTCCCCCTGGAAGGGAAAGCAGGGGCGCAGCACCCCCGGAGATCCTAGTTCGGGAAAGCATGCCAGCCAGAGCCCTCGGCGCCGGTCTTCCGAGAGGACCCGCAGGTCCCTTTCTCGAAGGACGCTCCGAGGCTCGTGCAGCGCTCCCAAAAAAAAGTTGAGCTTGTGCCGGAAACGATCCCGGACGAGGGGCAGGGTCAAAAGCTGGGCCACCAACGACCGGGACGCCCGGAAGATGGTGTCGGCGTCGTAGGACCGCAGCTCCTTCTTGCCCGTCTTGATCTGAAGGCCCTTTCCGGACTCCACCCAGGAAAGCCTCACGAGTTTTTTCTTTCCCGTGGCCAAGTTCTCGATGACACAGTGGGGCCCCTTGCCGCCGAGGGTCAACGACAGGGAAAGAAATTCGTCCACTCGCTCGTAGGCCAGCACTTGTTTCGGTTCAAAAGCCACGCGACCTCACCTCGCGCCTTTCTACGCCCCTCCCACCCCCTAGCCCTTCTCACTCCATCTCTTCCTTGGGAGAAAAGGTCTTCAGGGAACTCTGGAGGGATTCCAGGAGCGTGTGCACGTGCAACGCCTCCGTGCCCTTATAGAAATAAAAACCCGCCTTGAATTCATACTGAAACTTCATTCCCGTCTTGGCAAAGCCTACCATGAGGGCCATGGCCTGGTCGTACACGCGCCGCACCAACGCCTGGGCCCCCCCCAGGGGGGTCTCGGGGAGGATCAGGAACACGTCGCCGTTGCGGAGGGCAAATCCCAGGTCGCAGGTGCGGATCATACCCCTCACCAGTTTGGCGAAATCCTCCCGCACCAAACGCTCCTCCGTCGGACTCACCACGCCCCGGAGATCCAGGCGCAACCACACCCCCGTCATCCACCGGCGGTAGCGGTAATCCCGGGCGATCTCCTCCTCACAGCGGGGCTTTACGAAGGCCTCGTTAAAAAGACCCGTGCGGGGATCGATCAAGGGGACCCCTTCCGAGGGTCGGCCGGAAGATCTGTCCTCTGTGGGCTCCTCGGAGCGTCCGGGGGAAAGGAGGAAGAGCACGGCCCCCTCTTCCATCAGGGGAACCTGCTCCTGCAGCCAGGGCTTCCCCTGAAAGAGCACCTCTTGGGCGCCGATATCCATGAAGCTATCCACGAACTTCCCCTCCAGGGGAGGGGGGACCTCCGCCAGGAGGGGCACCATGGCGGGAGACACCCCCCGTACCACCCCCCTGGTGTCCGAGAGGATCACCGGTAAGGGGAGCTGGCCCACCACCTTGGCGATGGTGTCAAGGCAAGGCGGGGATTCCTCCCTCGAGGCGCTGCCCTCCGCGCACCGGGAGGACACGACCTCAAGGCCCCCCAGGGCCAATCCCGCCAAGAGTAGGGCCACCCCCGCCCAAGCCACCACCCCGGGGGCCCCCGCCGCCAGGGCGGAGGGCGGAAGCAATATGCCCTGGGCCATGAGCTGCAGGGCTCCCCTCCCCCGCCGCACCCCCCGGAGCGTCAAAAGGACGTAAAGGGTGCTACAAAAGCCATAGGCCAGGATCACGCCCCCCCAGAGGGGGAGGGGAAGGGCCGCCTCCCCGACGGGAGACCCCAGGGCCAGGACAAATAGCAAAATCGGCACCGAACAGAAGGGAGGGATGAGCATCAAATCTCCGACTTGCGCCACGCCCTTCCTCCCCCTTCGTTTCACCGCCCGACCCTCGCGAAACTCCTGGGCATCGCGTCCGAGTCCTCGCTCCCCATGCCCCTGCGCCTCGAGGCCCGGGGAAAATACCGCCACCTCGGCGGGCTTCCCCATGACGCCACGCCAAGGGCAGAAAAAGGACCAGACTAGAGCATCAACGATCCTGCCTGGTCTTCCCGAAGGCGCTGGTACATCGCCAGGGCCTCCTGCATGTGCCCCCGCTCCATATCGGCGATGTCTGAGAAGATCTTGGCCCCTTCGGGGTCTGCGGCGTGGCGCGCCATCTGATCGTACATCTCCGCCGCCCGCATCTCCGTGACGTACACCGTGGAGGCGATGCGCACCAGGGCATAGTGGTTTCGAAACTCGTCCGCCTGCACCACCAGCCCCGGATCGACGCCAAAGGAGGGGTCAAGATTCACTTCCTCGCCGAAAAGCCGGGCATAATACCCCGAAAGGGAGCGCCGGTGCTGATCTTCCCACTCCGCCAGCCCCTCGATCTGCTCCTTCGCCGCTCCCGAGGTCTCCTGCGCCCACTGGCGATAAAAAGCCGCCGCGTGATACTCCGAGTGGATGGCATACCGCAGGGCGTGTTTCATGTCGAAGGCTCGTTCCGTCATGGTCCTTCCCCCTTAATAAAAAAGGTATCGACGCCCGTCACCCTCGGATTATACTCAAAATGTTCCCGAACAAACAAGGGGCACCCCGGGCGCCTAATCCAGCGGCGGTACCCCCCGCTAAAAGGTCGTCGTAGGGGGAAAAAGCGCCATCGTCCGGGGTAGAACCCTTTAGACTAGAAAAAGTTCGAGGGCCACAGGCGCCCCACCCAGCCGTAGACGAGCTCCGCGTGATCCGGGGAGAAGGCAAACTCGGCAAAGGCCCCCATGGGAATCACGGAGCGGAGAATCGTCATCATCCCTTCCCCTTCGTCCCGGCGCCCCACGTGGGCCAGGGCCGTTTCGCAGATGATGAAGGCCGTGGCAATGTAGTACCACCCCGTGGTCTCGGGAAGACGGGCATAGGTCACCGCCGTGACGGCGCACCAGGCGGCCCACCCCCCTCGAAGGTAGGACTCTATCACCATGCCCAGGAATTCTCCCACATCCTGGGTCACCTTCCCCAGACGCTCTTCACCGGGAAGGGGCACCAGGGCGTCGCGAGCTTTGGCCACCACGGGCAGGATGAAACGGACGTAGAGCAGAGCGAAGGCCAGGGCAAAGAGCGCCATACGAGAGGCGTAGTTGAAATACAACATGACGTTATCTTTCCTCCTCGGCCCCTTGGCCGTAATGGACAAATTTTTTCCGCACCCGGACCATCTCTTCCTCGCCCAGCGTCGCCGGAGTCCCCACGCACCGGGCGCGCCACCAGAGCTCCGCCACAAACTCGATTTCCTCCGCCACGGCGAAGGCCCGTTCCAAGCTTCGCCCCAGGGCCAACAGGCCGTGGTGGGCCAAAAGCGTGGCGTCCCGGCACGCCAGGCAGGCGGCGGCCCCCCTCGCCAGCTCTTCGGTGCCAAAGGTGGCGTAGGAGGCGCAGGGCACGTCCAGGCCCGCAAAGGCCACCAGGTAGTGCACTGCGGGGATGGTCTCCCCCAGGCAGGCCACCGTGGTGGCAAAGGGAGAATGGGTGTGTACCACCGCCCCGGCGTCGGGGCGACGGTGGTAGACCTCCCGGTGCAACGCCATCTCCGACGAAGGGGCCCGAGAGCCCTCCCGCACCCTCCCCTCCAGGTCGAGCACCACCATGTCCTCCGGCCGGAGCTCGAAGTAGTCCAATCCGCTGGGAGTCAGGGCCCAGAGTCCCTCGTCCCGCCGGAGAACGCTCAGGTTTCCCCCCGTGCCCCGGGTGAGTCCCGCCGTCACCATCCGACGGCCAAAGAGCACCAACTGCTCTCGTTCCCTTTCAAGAAGCACCTAACCCACCTCCCCCAGGTCCCCTACGGGGAGCATTATACACAGGAAAGGAACCTTGCGGAGCGGATCGGAAAAGATGATCGCCTCTCCGGCGGACCCGGGCGAAACCTGCCCCAATTACGGGTTTGCCGCGCCGGAGTTATGGATCCGAAAGACGAGGCATCTTTGGGCTTGACAGCTCCGCCCCCGGTGTTACCCTTGTCGGGCATCTTTCTCGCCACAAAACTGGAAAGCTCGGGAGGTTTCGAATTATGCGCATCGTCACCACGCCCGCTGCGGCGCGAGAGGCCCTGGCGTCCATGCCAAAACCGGTGGGGCTGGTGCCCACCATGGGATTTCTCCACGAAGGGCACCTGTCCCTGGTGCGGCGCTGCCGAGGAGAAAACGCCACGGCGGTGGTATCCATCTTCGTCAACCCCCTCCAGTTCGGCCCCCGGGAGGACCTGTCCTCCTACCCCCGGGATCTGGTCCGGGACCAGGACCTTCTGGAGCGTCTGGAAACCGACCTGGTCTTCGCCCCCGACGCCTCGGCCATGTACCCCTCCGACGCCTCCACCTTCGTGGAAGAAACCCGGCTTAGCGCCGACCTGTGCGGCGCGGCGCGGCCGGGGCACTTCCGGGGGGTCTGTACCGTGGTGCTCAAGCTCTTTCACATCGTCCAGCCCCAGCGGGCCTACTTCGGCGAAAAGGACTTTCAGCAGCTCCAGGTCATTCGCCGCATGGTCCGGGACCTGGACGTCCCCGTGGAAGTGGTGGGGTGCCCCCTGGTACGGGAGGCGGACGGGCTGGCTCTGAGCAGTCGCAACGTCTACCTTTCCCCCGAGGATCGCCTCCGGGCCCGGGCCCTCTCCCGATCTCTGGCCCATGCCCGGGATCTCGTGGCCCGGGGAGAGCGGGACGCCCGCGCCCTGCAGCGGGAGGTGGAGGCCTTCCTCCGACGAGATCCCGCCCTGGAATTGGACTACGTGGCGGTAAAAAAGGCCGACACCCTGGAAGACGCGGACTCCTTGGAGGGCCGAATCCTGGTGGCCCTGGCCGCCCGGGTGGGCAAGACCCGTCTCATCGACAACAGCGTGCTGGAAGTCTGAGGCCCCCATGCTCTTACACATGCTCAAGAGCAAGCTACACTGCGCCGTGGTTACCGAAGCCGACCCGGACTACGAAGGAAGCATCGCCATCGCCCGAGACCTCATGGAGGCGGCGGGACTCCTCCCCGGAGAGAAGGTCCTGGTGGCCAACGTGGAAAATGCCCACCGCTTCGAGACCTATGTCATCCCCGCCCCTGCGGGAAGCGGCACCATCGGTCTCAACGGCGCCGCCGCCCTGCTCGGTTCCCCCGGAGACCGGGTCATCATCATGGCCTGGGGGATCTTCTCCGAGGAGGAAGCCCGGGCCCACGCCCCCACGGTGGTGCGCCTAACCAGGGAAAACGGCGTGGAAGCTCGCTTTCCCATGCCTCGGTAGGTTTTTAGACCGGTCCTTCCCGAGAAGAACCCTTCCCGGGGATCTTTTGTCCGGCAAAAAGGCAAGGCCAGGACCCTCGCCACGGGGGCCCGGAAAGGAGAGGATCGTCATGGAGCGTTTGACCATTCCCCGGCTCTGGGAGATGAAGCGCCAGGGGGAACCGATCGTGATGCTCACCGCCTACAACGTATGGCAAACCCGGCTGGTGGAGGCCGCCGGGGCCGACATGATCCTCGTAGGCGACTCGCTGGGCATGGTGGAGCACGGCTATGAGGGCACCGTTCCCGTCACCCTGGACATGATGATCCTCCACTGCGCCGCCGTGATGCGCAGCAGAAAGCGCACCTTCGTGACGGGGGACATGCCCTTCCTCGCCTGCGAGGTGAGCGATCCCGAGGCGGTGCGCTCGGCGGGGACCTTGCTAAAAGAATCGGGGGTGGACTCGGTGAAAGTCGAGGGAGGGCGCCGCCGGGCCCACACCATCGCCGCCCTGACGGAAGCGGGAATCGCGGTCATGGGGCACATCGGCCTCACCCCCCAGAGCGCCGTGTCCCTGGGGGGCTTTCGGGTCCAGGGTAAGACCACGGAGCAGGCCCGCCGACTCCTGGACGACGCCCGGGCGGTGGAAGATGCGGGGGCCTTCGCGGTGGTGCTGGAGTGCGTCCCCGCCGAACTCGCCGCCATCGTCACCGCCCAGCTATCCATCCCCACCATCGGCATCGGCGCGGGGCTCGGCTGCGACGGCCAGGTCCTGGTCTTCCACGACGTCCTGGGACTTTACGGAGACTTCAAGCCCAAGTTCGCCCGGCGCTACGCCGAAGGGGGGACGATCCTGACCCAAGGGCTGGAGAGCTTCGTCCGAGAGGTAAGACAGAGGGCCTTCCCCGCGCCGGAACACGCCTTCGCCTTGGATCCTCGGGTGCGAGAGGAGCTTGAAAAGCCATGATCACCATCGTGGGATGTGGCGCCCTGGGAAGCCTCTTCGCCGGGACCCTTATCGACGCGGGCTTCCCGGTACAGGGCTTTTCGCGCCCCGGAGCCCATCTGGAAGCCTGTCGCCGCCGGGGTCTCCTGGTGGAATATCCCGATGGAAGCGAGCGGACGTACCACTTTCCCCTGGAGGACTCCTGGGAACGCCTCGAGCCCAGCGACCTCATGCTGGTGCTGGTGAAAACCCACCAGACCGCCGCCGTGGCCCCCCACTTGCCATCGGCCCTAAAGCCCCGGGGAATGGTGCTCACCCTCCAAAATGGTCTGGGCAACGCCGAAATCTTGGCCTCGTCCCTTTCCCCCGGCCAGCTCGCCCTGGGGACATGCTCCTACGCCGCCTTTCGCCCCGCCCCGGGGAACGTGCGCTGGGGCGGAACGGGGGAGATCTGGCTGGGCCCCTGGGACCCCACCACCGATGTCTCCCCTTTGATAGCGTCCTTTCAGAAGGCTGGCCTCTCCGCCCACTTCACTCCCCATCCCCAGAGGGCCCTGTGGGAGAAGCTCGTCGTCAACGCCTCCCTGAATCCCGTCACCGCCCTGGCCCAATGCCCCAACGGCGAAATACTCCGCCACGATGGCCTCCTGAACGTCGCCCGGACCCTGTGCGATGAGGCCGTGCAGGTGGCCCGGGCCGAGGGCTTCCCCCTGGAGGAGGAGACCCTGTGGCAAAGGGGCTTAGCCATTCTGGACCGAACCAAAAACAACCGTTCCTCCATGCTCCAGGACGTGGAGGCCCGGCGACGCACCGAGGTGGACGCCATCAGCGGCGCCGTGCTGGACCGGGGGAAGAAACATCGCCTCCCCCTGCCGATGACTTCCTGCGTCACCGCCCTGATCCGGGCCCTGGACGCCCAGGGGGATCGATCCTAGAGGATCTCCAATCTTTCCGGGGAAAACTGGAAAAAAAGAGTCCCCGGGGGCCCTTAGTCCCCCGGGGACTTCCGGCGACTCCGGCAAAACCCCTTTACCCGCCCATCTCTCCGGGGCGCGTGTCCTCAAGCCCCACGTTTCGGCTGTCGGGCATGCACACCATGCCCCCCTGGGCGTCGACGAGACACTGGGAGATCTCCACGTTGGGGTCCACCTCCGACCCAGTGATGTCTTTCAGGAAGAAGGCCAGGCTCTTCAAGCTGGGGGATTCCCCCAAGGGAAAGATCCGGGAGTAGATCACCGTGCCCTCGGGATCCACCACCACCAGGGCCCTCTCGGAAAAGCCCTCCTCTCGCAGGATGCCATAGGCTTGGCTCACGGCGCCGTGGGGCCAAAAATCTGACAAAAGCCTCAGGCTCTTCAGCCCCAGGTGCTCCCGCCAAGCCTTCTTGGTGGGACCGGGGTCCACGCTCACTCCGAAACATACCGCGCCGAACTTGTCAAAGAGTCCCCGATGACGGTCCAGGGTGCGCATCTGGTCGGCGCACACCGGGGTCCACGCCAGGGGGTGAAAGGCGAGCACCACGTACTTCCCCCTGTAGTCCCTCAAAGCCACGTCCTGGTCGAACTGGTCCCGCAACACGAACTCCGGGGCCACCGCTCCCGCTTCCACAATCTTACAAGCCATGACCATACCTCCTTCGACACGGTTACCTTCCCGATCCATCCCACCGCCGCCAGGGCTTCAACGATAGTGGGCTTCCAGAAACTCCCGCACCCCCCGGGGGTCCCGGGGACGACGAAAAAGGGGACGGGCGTCGTCGCCGTAGGCGCTCCGGGTTTCCTCAAACGTGGGATGAGGATTCACGAAAAGCACCCCCAGGGGCCACCGGTCGGCCTGAAGCGCCAGGGCCAGGGCGGCCTGCGGATCCCGGGGGTTGTGTTCGGGTCCCACATAGTACGTATTGTCGCGATACCACTTAAACGTATTCACCTTGTTGAAAGAGACGCAGGGCTGCAAGATGTCCACCAGGGCATAACCCCTGTGGAGGATGGCGCGCTTCATGATTTCTTTTGTTTTATCCACGTCGCCGGAAAAGGCCCGCGCCACGAAGGCCGCCCCCAGGGAAATGGCCACCGCCAGGGGGTTCATGGGGAGGTTCGATGTCCCTTCGGGGGAGGTGGGGCTTCGAAACCCCAGGGGGCTCGTGGGGGACGCCTGTCCCTTGGTCAGCCCGTAGACCATGTTGTTGTGCACGAAGTTGGCGATGTCCGGGTTGCGTCGGATGGTATGGAGAAAGTGGTTTCCCCCTTCGCCGTACATGTCCCCGTCGCCGCCGATGGCCAGCACCACCAGCTCGGGGTTGGACACCTTTATGGCCGTGGCGTGGGAAAGGGCCCGGCCGTGGAGGCCATTGAAAAAATGGCACCTCATGTAGTGGGGTAGCTTGGCCGCCTGGCCGATGCCTGACACCGCCACCACCTGGTGGGGCTCCAGATCCAGCTCCGCCAAGGCCTTTTTCAAGGCCTCCAAGATGTGGAAGTCTCCGCACCCGGGGCACCAGGATATCTCTCCGGGATTTTCCATGTCGAAGATCGCGGGATCTTTCACGCCATCTCCCCCCCTTCGTCCAGGGCCTTCCCCAACTCCTGGGCCACCCACTCCACCGAAAAGGCCAACCCGTTCCACCGTCGCACGGAGGCGTCGGGGCGTCGCCCCGTGGCCAAGAAGAGGTGCCGGGCGAATTGCCCCGTGGCGTTTCCCTCGACCGCCACCACTCGCTCCGCCCGGGCCAAGAAATCCTTCGTGGAGGGGGGTAAGGGGTAGACCTGGGGGAAAGAAAGCAGGGCCGTATCCTTCCTTCCCAGTCGCGCCAGGGCCTCTTCCCCCACAGGACGGGTGGAGCCCCACACCACCACCAGACATCGATGGTCCTCGGGGCCCACGAGGACGGGGGGCAGGGCGTCCCGGGTCAGACCTTCGAGCTTTTTCATCCTCTTGGCGTGCATCCTTTGGCGCAGGGCGAAGTCTTCCCTCACGTGCCCCTCTTCGTCGTGTTCGTGGCTATCCGCCCCCACGAGGCCTTCACCGTGTCCCGGCACCCCCCGGGGAGACACCCCTCCTTCGGCGTAGGCATAGCGCCGATACCCTTCCTTGGTCTCTATCAGATAATCTCCGGTGGCGTGGCGCTCCAGATCCGGAATGGGAAGGTCGTGGGAGAGATCCACCAGGTACTGGTCCGTGAGCACTAACGCGGGACTCTGCCACTTGAGCGCCTGGGCAAAGGCTCTCTGGGTGCAGAAAAAGGCCTCCTCCAAGGTCCCCGGAGCGAAGATGGCCCGGGGAAACTCCCCATGCCCCGCATAGAGGGCCAAATCCAGATCCCCCTGCTCCGTCCGGGTGGCCATCCCCGTGGCGGGCCCCGGTCTCTGGGCCAGGTGGATCACCACGGGACATTCAGTGATCCCCGCCAGCGAGATCCCCTCTCCCATGAGGGCCAATCCTCCCCCCGAGGTGCTCACCAGGGGGCGGGCCCCGGCATAAGAGGCCCCCACCGCCATGTTGATGGCGGCGATTTCGTCTTCGGCCTGCTCGGTGACCACGCCGAACCGGCGCGCCTGGGCGACGAGAAACTGAAGCACCCCCGTGGCGGGGGACATGGGGTAGCCGCAACAGAAGTCGCACCCCCCCGCCAAGGCCCCCAGGGCCACGGCCTCGGTGCCGCTCACCAATATGGCCCCCTCCACGGCGGGATCGGCGACGAGGTCCATTTCTAACCGCCCCGACCGCCGCAGGGCCTCCCCTTCGGCGTACCCCCGGGCCCCGGCGGCCCAGTTCTTATCCGCCATATCGGTGCCCCGGCCCCCGAAATGTCGTCTCAGGGCCTCTTCCAGCTTCTCCCGGGGGATTTCCAGCAGCGCCGCCAGGACTCCCACCGCCACTACGCCAGCAAAGAGCGCCTGCCCCACCTCCCGGGCCAGGGACAAAAAAGACACGGGGACCGTCTGGCCCTCCCAGCGTCGAAACTCGTCCCCCAGCTCCTCGGGATCGCCCAAGATGGCCGTTCCCCCGTCGATGCGCTCCAGAATGTGGGACCGCACCCCTCGATTCAGGGGAAGGAGTACGTCGATGCGATCCACCGGTGCCCTCACCGGAAAGGATGAAATCCGCAGGGCAGTGGAATTGCTTCCCCCCCGCACCCGAGACATGTACTCCCGACTGGCAAAGACGTGGTACCCCGCCGCCTTGGCCAGCTTCACCAGAATCTGCTCCACCGTCTGCACTCCTTGCCCCGCAGCGCCGCAGAGCACCAAGGAGACGTCGCCAAGATTTGCCCTCGGATAATTGGCCATATTCTCCCTCCCCGACGAAAGCCCTTTGTCTCCTTCGATCTCAAGGGCTCACCGGCCCTGGAAAGACCTCAAGACCCACTGGCAGTGTAGCATCTTCCCGCCCTTTATCACAGGGAGGGGCCCACCTTTTGTCCCCGCCCCCGAAACAAAGGGACGGAGTCGGTAAAATCCTCTGGCGCCCCGGCCCGGGAGGACGTATAATGCTTTTACCACTCTTTTCGGAAAAAGGAGCTTTTCCATGGATAGGCGTCGGGCCCTGGGAGTCGGCCTGCTGGTCTTCTCCCTCGTAAGTTTTGCTGTGGCACTGCGGGATACCCTCCGGGACTTCGCCACCCCATCCCCAAGCGGCGGCGCCCCCGCTTCCTCCGGGCGTCATCTGGCCATCTACCTCCTGTACGGCAACGCCAAGTGCCCCACCTGCGACGACATCATGAGGCTCACGGAGGAGACCCTCCGAGAGGACTTCGCCGCCCCCCGGGAGCGGGGAGAGATCGTCTTTTCCTCCGCCAACGTGGAAGAGGCGGGTAACGAGTGGTACGTGAGCACCTTCGAAATTTTTTCCACCTCGGTGGTATTGGCCCTCTACGACCAGGGGCGCCTGGTGACGTGGAAAAACCCCCAAGAGGTCTGGGACCTCGCCGCCGACCCCGCCGCCTTCAAGGCCTTTCTTCGGCGGGAGATCCAAAGCATGCTCTCTTTCTCCCCCCAGGGACCAGAAAATCCCGGAGCCGCCGCCTCGGAGGACCACCCCTCATGAGCGCCATCGTCATCGCCGCCTTAGGCGCCACATGGCTCGGCATCCTCTCCTCCGTGAGCCCCTGCCCCCTGGCCGTGAACGTGGCCGCCATCTCCTACCTCCTCCGGGGGGGACGCACGGGACGGGCCTTCGCCGAGAGCGCGGCCCTTTACATCCTGGGGAGGTCCTTGATCATGGCCCTGGTGGGCTTTCTGGTGGTGCGGGGAATCTTTGCCGTCCCCGAATTGGCCATGATCCTCCAGAAGTCCATGAACAGATTTCTCGGCCCCCTCTTCGTGGTGGTGGGGGTCTTCGTCCTCGACCTAGTCCCCGTGCGCTTTCCCTGGACCAAAAAAGTAGGCAAGGTGCGCTTCGGGGTGGACCGAGGGGGGAGTTTCCTCATGGGGGTGGTGTTCGGCCTGGCCCCCTGCCCCGTCACCGCCGCCCTCTTTTTCGGGGCCCTGGTGCCCATGGCGGTGGAGCACGCCTCCCCCGTCCTCCTGCCCCTCCTTTTCGGGGCGGGCACCGCCCTGCCCGTGGCCCTGGCGGCGGGGCTGGCTTTCTTTGGCGTTTCGGTGCTGGCTAAGGCCCTTCTTTCCTTCGCCACCCTGGATCGATGGCTCACCCTGGCCAACGGCGCCATCTTCATAAGCCTGGGGCTCTCTTACATCCTCACCTTTGTGTTTCCCATCCTTTAGGCCGGGAGGTATTTTTAGTTGGAAAGCACGGTCGCAACCATCCCCATCCTGGGTAGCCTGGCCAATTCCGGGGCCATATTGGCGGGAGGATTCCTGGGAGTGCTCCTGCGCTCCCGTTTTCCCGAGCGCCTCTCCACCATCGCCTTCCAGGTCATGGGGCTTTTTTCCCTATCCCTGGGGGTTTCCATGGCCTCCAAGAGCGCCAACTCCCTGGTGCTGATCTTTAGCATCGTCGCCGGAGCCATGGCGGGAGAGCTCCTGCGGCTGGAAGACCACACCGATCGCATGGCGACCAAGCTCAAGCAGCGCTTCGCCGCCCACGACGAAGGTTTCTCCCAGGCGTTCATGACTACATTTTTGCTCTTTGCCATGGGATCCATGGGAATCTTGGGGGCCATCGAAGAGGGATTAGGAAAGGGGCCCCACCTCCTCTACATCAAGGCCATGCTCGACGGCGCCGCCTCCATGATCCTGGCGGCGACCTTAGGCCCCGGGGTGCTCGTAGCGGCCCTGCCTCTGGGGGTCTACCAGGGAAGCATCGCCCTTCTGGCAGGACAGCTCGCTGGCGTCCTCACCCCCCCTGTGGTGAACGAAATCAGCGCCGTTGGGGGGCTCATGATCATGGGCATCGGCCTATCCCTCATGGGAGTTCTCAAGATCAAGACCATGAACCTCATGCCCAGTATCGTGGTGGCCGCAATCTTGGGGTACGCCTTCTGCCCGGTCTAACCCCCCTCGCCGCCCTCGGAGGAAAAACTCCGGCTTCGGGGCCCATCTCTAGGAACGCCCCGCGAACTCGAGGCCCGGGGGGCGCGAAAGAAGGTGTTGACATTCCGAGAAGCCCTCGGTATACTATGCCTCGCGCCGGTCAAACGGGGCAAGAAGGGCGGATAGCTCAGCGGAAGAGCACCTGCCTTACAAGCAGGGGGTCGTTGGTTCGAACCCAATTCCGCCCACCACATGACAACAGAGGTTGAGGCCACGCGGGGTTGTAGCTCAGTTGGTTAGAGTGCCGGCCTGTCACGCCGGAGGTCGCGAGTTCGAGTCTCGTCAGCCCCGCCATTTTCCCTCTTGTCGTGCGTCGATCTGGGCGAGATAGCTCAGTTGGTAGAGCAGCGGACTGAAAATCCGCGTGTCCCCAGTTCAATTCTGGGTCTCGCCACCATCTTTTGGAAAGAAGCGGAAGTAGCTCAGTGGTAGAGCACAACCTTGCCAAGGTTGGGGTCGCGGGTTCGAGCCCCGTCTTCCGCTCCATTTCTTCCGTACAAGGCCCCGGGGCGGCATAGCCAAGTGGTAAGGCAGAGGACTGCAAATCCTTCACCCCCGGTTCAAATCCGGGTGCCGCCTCCAAAATATCGTTTCACCAAGTTACCAAAGGGTTTTTTGCAGTTCGGCAACAACGCGTGTGTGAGGAAATTGGCAATCAACACCTTTGGTTTTTTATTCCTCGATAGCTCAATGGCAGAGCGGGTGGCTGTTAACCACTAGGTTCCAGGTTCGAGTCCTGGTCGAGGAGCCAAAATTCAATCCGCTGATTTCAGCGGTTCTTGTTTAACGCAAGACC
>CALMLW010000133.1 GCA_937868015.1 uncultured Synergistaceae bacterium
GGGCCTCGGCGTGGCCGTGGGAGCCAGGGTGGGAGTGGGGGTAGGCAAGGGTTCGCCCCCCGTCACCCGGCAGGTCATGGTGACTCCCCCCGCCGAGATTTCCGTCAAAGAAACCCCCGAGGCGGAGCCGTCGTAGAAGGCCGTGGAGGGCGTGCTGCTCCCCGTTAACGTCCCGTCTCCCACGTAGTTCGGATTGCCCTGGTACCAGAGGGTATACCGCGACCCCCGGGTGGCGGTGTCGTCCGTTTTCGCCATGTGAGGACCATCGGCCTCCACCGCCATGTTGCCCTGGTGTCCCCCCGCCACGTACGTGTTGAAGTCGTTGCCGCCTTCCAGCCTCCCCGCGCCCACTTCTTCATCCACGTGCTGCACGAGGATGCCTCCCTCAAGCCCCAGGAAGCCCCCATTCCGGGAAAGGCCCTCCAGGCCTCGGTCCCACCCTACGAGGCCCCGCACCTCCGCCAGGAAGTACTCCGTGGGCCGATGCCCCGCGCCGTAGAGCCGAAGGGCGGGGTGGGTGCCGTTGCCGGGAACCCCCAGGGTCACCACCCCCGCGACAAGGGACGAGGGCGTTTCCCACCCCAGGTAGAGGCGGCACCAGGCGTCCATGTTGGTGGGGGTGCTTCCGGGGGTGTCCCCCGAACGGCATCCCCAGCTCCCCGCCGCCATGATGGAAAAGGCCCCGAGCCCTTGGTTGGTGTTGGAAGTGTCGTATAGATCGGGGAGTTTGCAGAACTGATGCCCCAGCTCGTGGCAGATTACGGCGAAGCCGTCGGGGGTGGCGGGGTCGTAGAGCTCCCCGTTCATGGCCCAGTCCGTGAGCGTTTTCCCCGCAATGGTCACCACATGCTCTGCCCCACTGCCACTCCAGGATTCCCAGGCGTGGGCCCATACCGAGGGCTTCAACACGCTGCCCGACTCCTCGTACCCCGCCAGGATCAGGTAGACGCAGAGCTCCGCCGGGGTGATGCGTCCGTCGCCGTCGGTGTCGAAGGCGGCGAAGTCGATGCCCGAGGCGGCGGCTTTGGCCACCACGCTGGACACGAAGGCCACTTCGCTCTTGTGGACCTCTTCTTCCGGATGGCTCTTGTCGTCCAACAGGCGGTCGGGGTGATTACCCCCGTTAAAATCAGTTCCGGTGAGCCCCAGGGAGAGCACCGTCGTCCCCCCCTGGGCGGATTCGATGACAAGCTTGCCGCCGGATTGGTCCGCATAGTATTTTTTCACGGAAAACGCGGTGCCGAAGAGGGCTTCTCGGTGCAGGGCCTCGTCGGTGCTCAAAGGCCGATCCACGAATCCCACCCGGATCAGGAGGATCTTCCGGGTACCGGCGAGGGGACGGGGAGACCAGGTGCCCTGGGGCGCCTCTCCGGGGGAAAAAACGCTCTGGCGTCGCAGGGCGGAAGCGGGGGGGCGGAAAAAGCGCGTCGCCGTTCCCATGGGCGTCTTGTTCCGGCGGCAAATCTCTCCGCCGGGGACTAATCGCCCCTGTCGTTCCACGGCGTACTCCCAAAAACCCGTGTGGTCGTTTTGTGCCACGGCGTACCCCTCGGGGGTCTCGCTCCAGGAGAAAAACTCGTCGCCCCGCTGCACCACGGCGATGACCGACCCGTCGGGCTGGATCACTTCCAAGGTAAAGGGGCTCGCCGGTGCCGCCTCGGCCCCCGAAGTGCCCACAAAAATCGCCAGCAAGACTCCCCAAAGAATCATCGTTTTTTTCATATTACCCCTCCTTTTGGCCTTTTGCGCTCCGCGCGCCCACACACCCTTGCCAGAAAGCCGCGCCTTTATCCCCCAGGGTGCGAGGCTCCCCTTCCCCTCCGCCTTCTCTCCTTTCTAAGGATCTCGTAGGCGTTTCCCCCCCCACCTTTAGTAGGGCGTTCGCACCGACGGTTTTTCGTGCCGGGGCATGTCCGAGGGGGCGGGGATCCCCGGCCGATAGATGTGCCCCGAGGGCTCCAGGATCTCCACGGAGTGAAGTTGGGCGTACTCCCACTCTCCCGAAGCGCGGTCTTTTGCCACCGCGTATCCGGAAAGGGTTTCCCACCAGGAAGACTCCCCGTCGCTCCAGGGCACCAGAAGGATTTTTTTCCCTCTCTGGGACACCTCCACGGGGTCGCCCCTCTCGGGCGTTCCTCCGAGGGCGTCGAAGCGCCGGGGGCGGAGATGGGGCACGGTCCCCGGAGGAGGGCTCCCCTGGGGATCCACCCTCACTCCCCCGGGGACCAGCTCCCGGGCGACGAGTTTCTTTCGGGCGTACTCCCAAAAACCGCTTCCGCTGTTCTGGATCACCGTGTACCCTTCGGGGGTTTCCACCCAGAAGCAGAATTCGTCCCCCCGGTTCGTCAACTCCATGCGGGTTCCGTCGGGCTGAAAGACCTCCACAGGAAAGGGACTGGCGGGGGCCCCCCAGGCCAGGCCCGCCCACCCCACCAGAACTCCCAGGGCCCCCACGAATCCCTTCATCGCCCCCACCTCTTTTCGATAACAGTTGCCCTTTAAGGCGCCAAAGCGGTTATATACCAAACAGCCTTAGCTGTAAAGAACCCTCGGGGGTCGCCCGAGGGTTCTTTAGGCTCCTTGGCCAAGGGAGGAAGAAAGGGAGGGAAAAATCGTGTGTGTCGGGGTAAGGTTGCGGTCCCTTCAGGAGGGGGTAAAGCCCAAGATTTTTTCAGGAAAATCGGCGCTCTCGCCACCGCTCCCGGTCCTCCGGAGTAGCGGGATCTTCGGGGATTTCTCCTCCCCCACGCCCCACCTCGCGCCAGTGGCGTTCGGCCCGGCGCTCTTC
>CALMLW010000134.1 GCA_937868015.1 uncultured Synergistaceae bacterium
GTCACCTTGGGTGTGTTCTTGATCAGATACCAGAGCTCGTCCGACATGTCCATGCGGATCAGGACGTACCCCGGAAAGAATTTCTGCGACGCCTCGCGCCGCTTCCCCTTCCTCAACTCCACGATCGTCTCGGTGGGAATCATCACCTGCGACACCGCGTCGCCCAACCCCAGCGCCGCCGCCCGCTGCTCGATGCTCTGCTTGACCTTGTTCTCGAACCCCGAGTAGGTGTGGATCACGTACCATCGGTGGTGCGCGGGCAGCGCCGTGACCGCCGCCACGGCGGGGCCCGCGGCGGACTCGGACGCGTCCGGTTCCGGCGCGACGACCGGTTCCTGCGATGGGGCCGCTGCCGCGGGTTCCGACTTCTCGAATTCCGCCATGACTCCCTCGATCTGCGACGACGCGGTTACTTCAGGATGAGCCCCAGCGCTTTCTGGAGGAGCAGATCCACGAATCCCAAGAAAAACGCCACCGCGAAACTGGCGACGATGACCACGGCCGTCGATCCGATGATCTCGTTTCGCCCGGGCCAGGTGACCTTTTTCAGTTCGACCCGTACTTCCCTGAGGAACTGAACCGTCGAGTCCCACAGGGTCTGCACTCGCTCTACGACCGCCGTCATCTCCTGGGCTCCCCATCGGCGACATCCGACAGCGCCCGCCGGGGCCGACCGCCGGCATTCCCGGTGCGCGCTCATCCGTCCCCGCCGACTTTCCGTTGTCAGCCGTTGGCAGGCCTGGAGGGATTCGAACCCCCAACCTTCGGATTTGGAGTCCGCCGCTCTACCGTTAGAGCTACAGGCCTATCGGTCGTCCGGTTGTCTCCCGCCGTCCCGCTGCGCTATTTGGTTTCCCGGTGAGGCGTGTGCTTGCGGCACCACGGGCAATACTTCGACATCTCCACCCGATCGGTGGTGTTGCGTTTGTTTTTCATCGTCGCATAGTTCCGGCGCTTGCACTCGGCGCACGCCAGGGTGATTTGCTCGCGCATGGCGACACCTCTCCCGATCTACCGCGCCCGCCCGTTGCCCTACCGCATCCCGTCCCGGACCGCGGGCGGGACGGCCCTTTCCGTCCCCCTACTCCAGCACCTCGCTCACCACGCCGGCGCCCACGGTCCGGCCCCCCTCGCGGATGGCGAAGCGGAGCTCCTTCTCCATGGCGATGGGCGCGATGAGCGTGATCTCCATGGCGATGTTGTCGCCGGGCATGACCATCTCGGTCCCCTGGGGGAGCTTCGCCACGCCGGTGACGTCCGTCGTCCGGAAGTAGAACTGGGGGCGGTAGCCGTCGAAGAAGGGGGTGTGGCGGCCGCCCTCCTCCTTGGTGAGGATGTAGGCCTCGGCCTTGAACCGCGTGTGGGGGGTGATGGTCCCCGGCTTCGCCACCACCTGGCCCCGCTCCACCTCCTCGCGCTTGATCCCCCGGAGGAGGACGCCGATGTTGTCGCCGGCCTGCCCCTGGTCGAGGAGCTTCCGGAACATCTCCACCCCGGTGCAGACCGTCTTCTGGGTCTCCTTGAGGCCGACGATCTCCACCTCTTCGCCGACCTTCACCACCCCGCGCTCCACGCGGCCGGTGACCACCGTCCCGCGGCCGGAGATGGTGAAGACGTCCTCCACGGGCATGAGGAAGGGCTTGTCGATCTCCCGCTTCGGGGCGGGGAAGTAGGCGTCGACGGCCTGCATGAGCTCGTAGATGCAGGCGTACTCGGGGGCCTTGGGGTCCGTGCTGGCGGACTGGAGGGCCTTCAGGGCCGAGCCCTTCACGATGGGGATCTCATCCCCGGGGAAGCCGTACTGGGTCAGGAGCTCCCGGACCTCCAGCTCCACCAGCTCCATGAGCTCGGGGTCGTCCACCATGTCCACCTTGTTCAGAAAGACCACCATGGCGGGGACGCCGACCTGGCGGGCGAGGAGGATGTGCTCGCGGGTCTGGGGCATGGGACCCTCGGAGGCCGCCACCACCAGGATGGCCCCGTCCATCTGGGCGGCGCCGGTGATCATGTTCTTGATGTAGTCGGCGTGGCCCGGGCAATCCACGTGGGCGTAGTGGCGCTTCTCGGTCTCGTACTCCACGTGGGAGATGGCGATGGTGATCCCCCGCTCGCGCTCCTCGGGGGCCTTGTCGATCTGCTCGAAGGGGATAAAGCTCACCTTCGGGTTCCGGTAGCCCAGGACCTTGGTGATCGCCGCGGTGAGCGTGGTCTTCCCGTGGTCGATGTGGCCGATGGTCCCGATGTTCATGTGCTCTTTGGTCCGCTCGAACTTGGCTTTGGCCATGCGCGTGTCTCCCTGCGGGGGCG
>CALMLW010000135.1 GCA_937868015.1 uncultured Synergistaceae bacterium
TCGTGAACCTGCTGGTCGACCTGCTCTACGCCTTCGTGGACCCGCGGATCAAGGCCCAGTACCGGTAGGGGAGGCGAAGATTCATGCAGACAGCTACCACCGCGACGAAGAAACGCCGCAATGGGGTGGGGGAGGTACTCCACCGCATTGGCAAAAGTCCCATGGCGGTGGCGGGGCTCGTTATTCTGGCGGTGATCTTTTTCCTGGCGGTTTTCGCCGACGTCATCGCCCCCGTCCACTACGCCAAACAGAACCTGATGCACGCCTTCGAGCCTCCTTCGGCCCAGTTTTGGCTGGGCACCGATGAGTTCGGCCGGGACATCCTGAGCCGCATCATCTACGGCGCCCGCATATCCCTTATGGTGGGCTTCATCTCCGTGGGTATCGCCATGTGCGTCGGCGGAGTGCTGGGGGCCGTGGCGGGATACTACGGCGGGCGCACGGACAACCTCATCATGCGCGCCATGGACATTCTCCTATCCATCCCGTCGATTCTCCTGGCCATTGCCATTGCCGCCTCTTTGGGCCCGGGGCTTTTCAACCTCATGATCGCTGTGGGCATCGCCGCCATTCCGCAGTACGCCCGCATCGTCCGGGGATCCGTGCTTTCCATCCGGGGTCAGGAGTTCGTGGAGGCCGCCCGAGCCGTGGGATCCAGTGACGCCCGCATCATTTTCAAACACATTTTGCCCAACTGTATGGCTCCCATCATCGTCCAGGGAACCCTGGGGGTGGCGACGGCCATTCTCGTGGCGGCGGGGCTTTCTTTCATCGGCCTGGGGACCCAGCCCCCCATCCCCGAGTGGGGCGCCATGCTCTCCGGGGGGCGGAGCTACATCCGGGACTACCCCTACATGACCCTCTTTCCCGGGATTGCCATCATGCTCACCATTCTGGCCCTCAACTTCGTGGGGGACGGCCTGCGGGACGCCCTGGATCCCAAGCTAAAGCGATGAAGAAGGCGACGGAGGGAAACCATGGCAAACGATAGACTGCTTTTGGATATCCGGAACCTCTCCATCCACTACGAGGTGGAAGACGGCACCGTTCGGGCGGTGGAGGGGCTCAACTTGCGCCTGGGCTACGGGGAAACCCTGGGCTTCGTGGGGGAAACCGGGGCGGGAAAGACCACCACGGCCCTGGGAATCATGCGCCTGGTGCCCTCTCCCCCGGGGCGGGTGGTGAAGGGGGAGATCCTCTTCGAGGGGGAAGACCTGCTCAAAAAAAGCGAGGCGGAGATGCGGAGCGTCCGGGGGGGGAAGATCGCCATGATCTTCCAGGATCCCATGACGAGCCTGAATCCCGTCATCACCGTGGACCGCCAGATCGCCGAGATGGTGGCGCTCCACCAGGACGTGAACGAAAAAGAGGCCCTGGAGCGGGCGGTGGAAATGCTCGCTTTGGTAGGCATCCGCCCTGAAAGAGCCAAGGACTACCCGCATCAGTTCAGTGGGGGCATGAAGCAACGGGTAGTCATCGCCATCGCCCTGGCTTGCGATCCGGCCCTGCTCATCGCCGACGAGCCCACCACGGCGCTGGATGTCACCATCCAGGCCCAGGTGCTGGAGCTCATGAAGGAGCTTAAGCGCAAGCTCAACACCTCCATGATCATGATCACCCACGATCTGGGCATCGTGGCGGAAACCTGCGATAAAGTGGCCATCATGTACGCCGGCCGGGTGGTGGAGTACGCGGAGAAGCGCCGCCTCTTCCTGAACCCGGTGCACCCCTACACCCAGGGGCTCTTTAACTCGTTGCCGGAGCTCGATGAAGAACAGGAGGAGCTCAAGACCATTCCGGGGCTCATGCCCGATCCCACGGACCTGCCTCCGGGGTGTCCCTTTCACCCCCGGTGCGGTTACGCCGGGCCCCAGTGCGCTACGGAATCCCCCGCCATGGTGGAGGTGGAGCCCGGCCATCTGGTGGCGTGCCCCGTGAGGGCCCGGAAGGGGGATAAGCCATGAACGGACGGCCTTTGGTAGATGTCAGGCACCTGAAAAAGTACTTCAAGACCCCTAAGGGGATGCTTCACGCCGTGGACGACGTGAGCTTTTCCATCGATCGGGGAGAGACCTTGGGCCTCGTGGGAGAGTCCGGGTGCGGCAAGTCCACCCTGGGACGGGCCATGATCCGCCTCCTGGACGCCAGCGGGGGCGAGGTGTGGTTTGACGGCGAAGACATCATGAAATACTCCGATGCCGCTATGAAGGCGATGCGAAAGCGGGTGCAGATCGTCTTTCAAGACCCCTACTCCTGTCTCAATCCGCGCCTTTCGGTGGCGGAGCTCATCGCCGAGCCCCTCATCGTGAACAAGATCTTTCGCACCCGACCGGAGATGAATGCCCGCATCAAGGAGCTCATGGACACCGTGGGGCTGGCGGAGAGGCTCTTCGGCGTCTACCCCCACGAGCTGGACGGAGGGCGGCGTCAGCGCATCGGCATCGCCCGATCCCTGGCGCTTAAACCTGAGTTTATTGTGCTGGACGAGCCCGTATCCGCCCTGGACGTCTGCATCCAGGCCCAGATCCTGAATCTGCTGAACAACCTTAAAAAAGAATTTGGCTATACCTACGTGTTTATCTCCCATAATCTGAGCGTGGTGAAGCACGTATCGGACCGCATCGCCGTCATGTATCTGGGCAAGATGGTGGAACTCGCCGGGAGTCGCACGATCTTCCAGGATCCTCTGCACCCCTACACCCAGGCGTTGCTTTCCGCCATTCCCCTGCCCAAGGTGGACGCGGTGCGGGATCGTATCATCCTCGAGGGGGATGTGCCCAGCCCCATAGAGCCCCCCGAGGGGTGCCGCTTTGCCGGGCGGTGTCGCCATCGCCAGGAACGATGTCGCACCCAAACCCCGGAGCTCCGGGAAATCGATCCGGGTCACGCGGTGGCGTGTCACTTTGCCCGGAATCTCGTTCAAGGAGAGGTAAAGAAATGACCATCGACATGCCTTTTGTGGAAAAGTTCCTGTTGGAGCTTCTGGCCATTCCCTCGGTTCCCGGAGATTGTGAGGCGGCGACCGAGCGCGTCCGGAAGGAATTCGACGCTCTGGGGCTCTCGTGGCGCACCACTCCCAAGGGGGCGGTGGTGGGGCTGTGGCCGGGGCAGGAAGAGGGGGACGAACGGCTGGTCTCGGCCCATGTGGACACGCTGGGGGCCGTGGTGCGGCAGATCAAGGCCAACGGGCGGCTGAAGCTCCTCCCCATCGGGGGATTTGCCTGGGGGGCCATGGAGGGGGAAAATCTCCTGGTGCGCACCGCCGAGGGCCGGGAGTTCTCCGGATCTCTCCTGCCGGAGAAGGCCTCCCTCCACGCCTTTTCCGAAATCGTGCGAGAGGCTCCCCGGAACGACGACACCGTGGAGGTGCGCCTGGACGCCTCGGTCTCCTGCCAGGAGGACGTGAAGAAACTGGGCATCGCCCCGGGAGATTTCGTGTTCTTCGACCCCCGGCCGGTGATCACGGAGGAAGGGTTTATCAAGGCCCGCTTTCTGGACGACAAGGCCTCGGTGGCCTGTCTCTTCGGCGCGTTGCGCGCCATGAAGGCCCAGGGGCTCGCCCCTCGGAGGACCACGCATTTTTACATCAGCAACTACGAAGAGATTGGCCACGGCGTGGCCCGCTTCTCCGACGCCGTGACGGAGTTCGTGGCGCTGGACATCGGCATCGTGGCCGAAGGGACGGAGT
>CALMLW010000136.1 GCA_937868015.1 uncultured Synergistaceae bacterium
GGGGCTTCGGCGACCCCTGCGGGGCGGGGCTTTGAGCTTTATTTCCTGAACTACGTGGAGTCCGCCCCCATGGAGGAGACCCTGCGGGGGTTCCGTCGGGCCCTGGACGAGGCGGGGCTTCGGGAGGGGCGCGACTTCAACCTGGAGGTGGGAAACGCCCAGGGGGACATGCCCACCCTGTCGGCCCTGGTGGACCACGTGCGGAGCCGCCGGGTGGACCTTTTGCTTCTCACCTCCACCCCCACGCTCCAGGCCGTACTGTCTAAGATAAACGATATCCCCGTGGTCTTCGGCCTGGTGGCCAATCCAGTGCTGGCGGGGGCGGGGAGCAGCGATGTGGTACATCGCCCTCATATCACGGGGATCTCCACCGAAGCGCCCTACGTCGAGGGGGTGCGGGCCTTGAAGGAATGCCTTCCCGGGGCGAAGACCGTGGGGACGCTGGTCAACCCCTCGGAGGTCAATTGCGTCTATAACTTAAAACAGGTCGAGAAGGCCCTCGCGGCCCAGGGGATCACCTGTGTCTCCGTAGCCGTTTCCACTCCCACAGAGGTCTCCGACGGCATCCAGGGGCTTTTGGCCCAAAGGGTGGACGCAGTGCTCCAGGTGACGGGAAATCTCTTTTTCGCGTCCTTTGCCCCCATATCTAAGGCGTGCCTCGAGGCCCGGGTGCCCCTTTTTGGCATGGATGCCGCCAACGCCCTCTCGGGGGGGGCGGCGGTGGCGGTGGCCCGGGATTACGCGGCGGGGGGAGAGGACATGGGGAGGGTGGCCCTGCGGGTGCTCCGGGGGGAGAGCCCCGAAGGCATTCCCTTTGCCCCCGTCAGTAATACCCGGATCGTCATCAACGAAAGAAACGCGGAAAGGTATGGCCTTTCCATTCCCCCTTCCCTGATGTCTCGGGCCACCGACGTGGTAAAGTGAGGTGCGGGAGGGAAAGACCGAAGCGTCTCTGCGGTTCCCGATCCCCGGGGGGGCCCCTTGAGGGCTCCGAGGGCCGGATGGGGAAGATAGCCTATGACAAACAAGGGATGATGCCATGCACATGGAGCGTGTCGAGGAAAAAACGGGATGGCTTTTGATCCTCCACGGCCGCCTGGATGCGGCCCACGGCCGCAACCTGGAAGATGAGATGGAAGACGCCCTGCGCCAGGGGGCCCACCGGGTAGCCCTGGACATGGGGGGTGTGGATTTTATGAGCTCGGCGGGGTTGAGGATCTTGCTCCGCTATCATAAGGCCTTGGGGGCCCTCGGGGGAGAGTTGGTCCTCCGCCGGACCTCGGAGTTCGTGCGCGACATGCTGGCTTTGGTGGGAATGGAGTCTCTCTTTTCCGCCTCCGAAGGCCAAGACGGAGGGGACAAAGGATGTCCGGGGCCCTGGGGAGATGGGGCCCCTTCGTATCTCTTGGATCCGGCCGGGGGCTTTTGCCTCGACCTTCCCGGAGCCGGGGAGGAGAGGCTTTTGGGCCCTGGGGTCTGGGGACTGGGCCTGGGGGCCTTCGACGACGCCCCGACCTCCTCCGGGGAGATCCTGGCGGCGGAGGGCTACGCCCTCATGCATTCCCCCGGAGGCGGGGCTCCGGACTTCATGGCCGCAGCGGGGAGCTTCGTGCCCACGGTGCACTTCGCCTCGGGGGTAATCCTGCGGGGCAAGCCCTCGCACTGCTTTCGCTTTGTCGAAGCGCTACCGGGCATTCCCCTCTCTCTCCTGGCCCGGGGGGCTCTGAAGGCCCTGGGGGGTCCGGGGGTGGCCCTGGCCCTGGTGGCCGAAACGGCGGGGCTTGTGGGGGCCCGCCTGGGGTCTTCGAGCCCCGAAGGGGATGATTGGCGCGCCGTGGCTCGTCGGGTGGGGCAGGAGGACTTTTTTGCCTTTCCCGCCGTACGGGATCACCTGGCCTATCGCCCGGAAAAGGCCTATGATCGCCACCTGGCGCTGGTGGTGGGAGTGGCGACGACGAATCCTGTCGGCCCCTTGGGGGCCCAGGGGCGCCCCCTGGGGGAGAGGGAAGAGCTCTGGGGACACTTCCACGGCGCCGTGTTCCCCTTTCGGGCCATTCCTCAAGGGCGGGTGGAGCTGCCCGGGGTCCTGGAAAAACTCTTTGATGCGGTGGCCCCCGTGGGGCTTTTGCACCTGTTACACGACCGACGCCCCATCTCCGGGGCGGGAGAGAGCGCCTTCCTGAGTGGCGCCCTCTGGGCGGGGCCCCTCCGGGAGGGGAAAGGGAGGGGGGCATGACCTTGCTCTTGGGGGCTTTGACCCTGGGGCTCCTTCTGGCCCTCATGGCCCTGGGGATCTTCGTGACCTTTCGCCTTTTTCGCTTTGCCGACTTGGCCACGGACAGCATCCTCACGCTGGGGGCGGCGGTGACGGCGGTGCTCCTGGTCCGGGGGGCCTCCCCCGGAGGGGCCACCCTGGCGGGGGCGGGGGCGGGAATCCTGGCGGGAGCCGTCACGGGCCTTCTTCACACCCGACTGCACATCAACAGCCTACTATCGGGCATTTTGGTCATGACGGGGCTCTATTCGGTGAACCTGCGGGTCATGGGAGGGAGCAACGTTCCCCTGGCCCACGTCCCCACGGGGGCGGATCGGGCCCGGGACGCCCTCCAGTACATCTCCGGAGTGGAGGTTTGGTCTTTTTCCTCGTGGGAGATCCCCGGGGGCGATCTGGCCGTGCTCCTGGGGATCCTGGGAGTGGTGGCCCTTTTCGGCTTTGGCCTGTATGCCTTTCTCCTCACGGACTTTGGTACGGCCCTGCGGGCCTCCGGAGACAACGGCCAGATGGCCCTAGCCCAGGGAGTGAGCGCCCCCCACATGATGCTCGTGGCCCTCATGATCTCGGGGGGGATGTCGGGTCTCACCGGGGCACTCTTGGCCCAGTACCAGGGCTTTGCCGACATCCAGATGGGAGTGGGGACCCTGGTGTTGGGTCTGGCCAGCGTCATCATGGGGCAGGCCCTGGTCCGGAGCTCGTCTTTGGGGATCTCCATCGCGGGGGCGGTGATGGGGTCGGTGCTCTTTCGCCTTCTGGTCTCCATCGCCCTCCGATGGGGGCTCAATCCCAACGACCTCAAGCTGGCGACGGCGTCCTTTGTGCTGATCACGTTGGTGTTGCCCAAGCTGATGGGGTCTTGGAGCAACAGGAAAGAGGCACCCCATGCTTGATCTTCAAGGACTGGTCAAGACCTTTCACCCCGGGACGGAAAACGAAGTAAGGGCCCTCCAGGGGGTGGACCTGAGGGTGGAAGAGGGCTCCTTCGTGGTGGTCATAGGCACCAACGGCTCGGGGAAATCTACCCTGCAAAACGCCATCTCGGGGAGCTTTTTCGTGGACCGGGGGCGCATAGAGCTGGCGGGGCAGGATATCACCCGGTGGCCGGAGCACCGGCGGGCCGCCCTCATCGGTCGGGTATTCCAAAACCCCTTTAGCGGCACCGCCCCTTCCATGTCCATAGGTGAAAACCTGGCCCTGGCGATGCGCCGGGGGGAGCGGCGCACCCTGGGATGGAACGCTTTTTTCCGCCGGTCGGAAGAGTTGACGGAGCGGGTCCGGCGCCTGGGCATGGGGCTGGAAGACCGCCTGAGAAACGAGATCGGCTCCCTGTCGGGGGGGCAACGCCAGGCCCTCACGCTTTTGATGGCCACCCTCCGGCGCCCGGAACTCCTGCTGCTGGACGAGCACACGGCGGCGCTGGATCCCCGGGCGGCGGACTTGGTGATCCGCCTCACCGATGAGTTGGTGCGGGAGGGACGCCTGACCACCGTGATGGTGACGCATTCCATGCCCCAGGCGGTGAGCCTGGGAGATCGCCTCGTCATGATGCACCGGGGGCGCGTGGTGGCCGACCTGCGGGGAGAGGAGAAAAGGCGGCTGCGCCCAGGAGACCTGTTGGACCGATTCGATGAGATAAGGCGCCGAGAACAGATCGACCCCTCGGTGGCGGAGATGTTGCGAGAGACCTATGTGTAAGGGCCTTTTGTCCAGGGGAAAGACCGGGGACGAGGGCTTTCGGAGGGAGATAAAGGAGATAAGGGAGATAAGGGAGGGAGAGGCGATGGATATTCACGCAGAAAGCGTTCCCCAGGGGCGTGTGGTGCGCCTGGTGGGGCGACTGGACACCAAGACCGCCCCGGATTTCGAAAAGGAGGCCCTGATGTGGGTGGAAGAGGGGTGCCGAGGGGTGGCCCTGGATCTGTCGGGTATCGATTACGTCTCCAGCGCGGGGCTGCGTTCCATCCTCGTGCTGGCGAAAAAACTTCAGTCCGTGGAGGGGCGGGTGGTCCTTTTTGGCATGTCCGGGGTGGTGGAAGAGGTCTTTTCCATCTCGGGCTTCGACCGGCTCATTCCTGTGGTAGAAGATCGGGATGCCGCTTGTAAAACCCTGGGCTAGGAGTGGGACCATGGAGCGGACCTGGTCGGCCACCCTGGACCACATGGAGGACATGCGTCAATTTATTCTGGGGGCCGCCGAGGGGAAGCTTTCGCCCCGACGGGAGGCCCACCTGGACCTGGCGGTGGAGGAGATCGTGGTAAATATCTGCTCCTATGCCTATGAGATTCCCCCGGGGGAGATCACCGTGCGCGTCGAGGAAACGGAAGACTCCCTGGGGGTGGAGTTCATCGATAACGGCGTGCCCTTCGACCCCCTCGCCGCAGAAGAACCCGACGTGACGCGCCCCCTGGCCGACCGGGATCAAGGGGGGTTGGGCATCCTCCTGGTGCGCCGCGTCATGGACGAGGTCCACTACCGGAGGGAAGGGGGGCGAAACTGTCTGAGGATCGCGGTGAAGAAGGGCTAGGTCAAGGACCGATCTAAGTGGGAGGGAAAAGCCATGGACAGGTGCGGCCCTTTCTCCCGCCCCCTTCCTCTGCCGGTGGCCGGGGGAGCCGGGCCTTTAGGGGTTTCGATAATCTTTAGGATCCTGGGAGGGCTTCTGCTCGCGGGGGGGGTGCTCCTTTGGGGGAGCGCCGGGGGCGCCGAACCCCGGAAGGTGATTCTGACGCTTCACTGGTACCCCCAGACCCAGTTTGCGGGGTACTATATGGCCCAGGAGAAGGGTTTTTACCTTCGTCGGGGGATTGACATGGAAATTCGCCGGGGAGGCGCCGATGTGGACGGCCCCCGGGAGCTCCAGGAGGGGCGCACGGACTTCGTCACCATGTTTCTCACCGGGGCGCTGCGCTTTCGCACGGCGGACCTGCCCCTGGTGAACGTGGGGCAGATGGTGGGGCGGGGCAATACCCTCATCGTGGCCAAAAAAAAGAGCGGCATCCTTGCCGTGGCAGATCTGGACAAGCGCCGCATGAGCCTCTGGGGAGACGTCTTTTCCGGGGCCTACAAGCAGCTTTTTGCCGCCCGGAAGATCTGGCCCGTGGTGGTGCCCCAGTTCTTTTCCGTGGAGCTCTTCCTGCGCGGAGCGGTGGATGCCTGTTGCGCCATGACGTATAACGAGTACCTCCGCATTCTGCAGGCGGGATACCGCCCCGACGAGCTTACCGTGATCTCCCTGCGGGATGAGGGGTGCAACGTCCCCGAAGACGGCATCTACTGCCTTGCGCCCACATGGAAGAAGGATCCGGAGCTTTGCCGGAACGTGCGGGAAGCTTCGCTGGAGGGGTGGCGCTACGCCGCCGCCTACCCGGAAGAAGCGGTGGCGTTGATTCAAAAAAAGGCCGACGAGGCGGGATACACGGTCAATCGGCTGCTCCTGTGGCACATGTTGCAGGAAATTATTCCCTCCATATTTCCCGACAAGGAGGGGACGTGGGTGCCCGGACGTCTTTCCCGCCAGGATTACGAGCGCACCGCCGCCATGATGCACCAGGTCTTCGTTCTTCCCGGAGACGTGGTTCCCTACGAGGAATTTGTGCCTTTCGGCGAGGGATCCGTCGAAGAAAACGCCTTGGAGAGCGCAGATATGCCCGAAAAGGGGACTCCTTCCTATGTTCCCTAGACATCTGGGTATTGCGGGAAAACTGGCGCTCATGACCATGGGAGGGGCGGGGTTCCTCTTTCTCGCTATTGTGGGATACGGTTATTTTTCTTCGCTGCGCGCCGTGGAGCAGGAGTTCCGGTCCCGCCTGGAAAACCTGGGAGAAGCCACGGCGAGCAAAATTCGCCGCATTCCCCGGGTGGCCGAGGCGGTGACCCAGGATCTGGCCACGGCGTTGCGCTTTTTCCAACCCTCTCCGGATCAGGTGCCGGAGATGCTGCGGCGCCTCCTGGCCCCCCACCCCGAGGTCTCGGGGCTTTTTGTGGGGTACGCCCGGAAACCGAAGGACCCGGTGCTGAAAAATTTCTGCCCGGTGGTCTTTCGGGAGGGAGAAAAAATCGTTTTCCAGAACCTGGCCGACGGAGCGGACTGGATCGTGACGGACTGGTACCAGCTCCCCTTGCAGCTCCG
>CALMLW010000137.1 GCA_937868015.1 uncultured Synergistaceae bacterium
ACGATCTGCACGCAGAGAGGCATTATAGCACACCCCTCCGGGATCGCCTAGGGCCTCACCGCCCCTTGGGGCCCCAAAACGAAAAAACTACCCCAAACCCCCGGCCACGCCAAAAGCGGAGCCATATCAAGCCTCTCCCGGATTTGACCCGACAAATTGAAGGCGGAGAGAAAATATGCAGCGACCGGACAGCCCGCAGATGTCTTCATGTCGACCGGTCGGGTTAAAGGCACCAAAGTTATCCCTGGAGACGCCGGAGCCCTTCTTTCGGGGCCCGGAAGAAGACGAAAGGCTCTGCAAAGGCCTCCCGCCGGCCCCCCCTGGGGTCCTGCGGCGGATGATTTTTTTTCGATCCTACGCCGGATCGCCTCCGACGTCGTCTCCGGGGGGCCGGAACAGCCGGAGCAGGGATAGTAGCATGCGGCACGCCACCCCTCGGTGGGATAGGCGGTTTTTTTCCTCCGGGGGAATTTCGGCGAAGGTCTTTTCTCCGCCGTCGGGAACGAATAAGGGGTCGTAGCCGAAGCCCCCTTCCCCCGCCGGGGCCCGGGCTATGGTGCCAAAACAGCGCCCCTGGACCAAAAGGGATCGCCCCTCCCGGGGGAAGGCCACCGCCAAAGAGGCCACGAAGCAGGCCCGCCGGTCCTTCACGCCTTCGAGGCGCCCCAAGAGCCACCGGAGGCGCTCTCGATCCGAGGGGGCCACCCGGGCGGAGTGGAGTCCCGGGGCCCCTCCCAGGGCCCTCACCTCCAGGCCGCTGTCGTCGGCCAGGGCCGGAAGGCCCGTGGCCCAGGCCCAGGATCGGGCCTTCAACAGGGCATTGGCCCCATAGGTGCTCCCCGTCTCCTCCACGGCGGGGCCCGCCACCCCTCCCAGGAGCTCCACCCCGGGGAGCAGGGTCCTCACCTCCGCCGCCTTTCCGGCGTTATGGGAGGCGAAGACGATCCGCCATCTCATGGAGGGCCCCTCGCTCTTCCGCCGTAAGTCCCAGGGCCCGTTCCTGTTCGGCCCCCACCAGGGCCACGCCCCGGGCGGCGACGTCCAGGAATCGGTCTAGGTCATCCCGGGAGAAGGTCTCTTCTTCGCCGCTGGCCTGGATCTCCACCAGGGCCCCTCCCCGGGTCATCACCACGTTGCAATCCACTTCCGCATCACGGTCCTCGGCGTAGGCCAGGTCCAAAAGCACCTGTCCCCCCACCCGCCCGACGCTCACCGCCCCCAGAAAATCTCGCAAGGGGAGGACCCGGATCTTCTCTTCCCGCCAAAGGCCTCGGAGGGCGTCCGTCAGCGCCACGAAGGCCCCGGATATGGCGGCGGTGCGGGTGCCTCCGTCGGCCTGGAGGACGTCGCAATCGAGGATGATGGTGCGCTCTCCCAGGAGGGGGAGCACAGTCACCGCCCTCAGGGATCGGCCGATGAGGCGCTGGATCTCCGCGCTTCTGCCCCGGACCCCCGAGGTCTCCCGGGGGGAGCGCCCCCCCGTGGCCCGGGGGAGCATGGCGTACTCCGCCGTCACCCACCCCGTACCCGATCCCCGGAGGTGAGGGGGGACCTTTTCTTCCACCGTGGCGGTGCAGTGCACCCGGGTGCGCCCCAGGGAGATGAGGGCCGATCCCTCCGCATGGCAGTTCACCCGGCGCTCGATGAGGAGGGGTCGAAGCTCTCCCGGCCCCCGGCCGTCTTCACGAGGAAGGGCCATGGCGCTACGACTGGGGGGCCAGGGTCCAGGGCACCGTGAGGTCGATGGGGCCCTTGGCTGTGGGGATTTTGCCATTTATCATGATCTGCACCTGTACCGAGGGGGGAAAGTTTTCCACCACGCTCCGCACCAGTCCTGTCATGAAGAGGATGCCCCGATCCGAGGGGAGCTTTTCCAGGGCCGCCAGGAAGGGCTGGTTGATGTCCAGGTAGAGCATGTCCCCCGCCCGGAAGAGGTGGAGCACCCTCATGGGATCGCCCCCCCCCGCTTCGGCCTGCAGGGGTTCCAGCACCGCCTCCAGGCAGGTGCGAAGGTCTTCTTCCGTGACGCCGGGGATCACCCCCAGGGTGCGGCTTTCCAGCCCTTCCTTGCCCAGGATGTGGAGGCGGTAGTCCCCCCGCCGGATGCTCACCCGGGTCTCGGGGCCCTTGTCCAGGAGCCTCTGGGCTTCCTCCGGGGAA
>CALMLW010000138.1 GCA_937868015.1 uncultured Synergistaceae bacterium
GCGCCATCCTGATCCTTTTGATCCTCCTGGTGGGGGGATCCCCCGGAGGGGCGACGGAAGAGGCTCACTTCGTGGGAAAGGTGCCTTCCGGAGGGGACCCGGGGAGCGAGATGCTCCGGGTCCTGGTGGAGCACTTCGTCCCGGAGGAGGCCACGCTGGTGATGGACGCCCCCCCCGATGGGACCCACACCGTGCGTCATCTCTTCCTCGAGGTGGTGGGGGCCTCCGCCGGGGGTTTTCGGGTGGCCCGCCTCCGGCTGGAGCCTTCGTTCGTCACCTTCTCCCCCATCGATGACTGGGCCTCCCCCGGGGGGCTCCAGGTGAAAGAGATCGTATCGGCGAAGTTCGACGCGGAGATCACCGAGGCGGACCTCAACGACTTTCTCCGGAAAAACGCCTTCGGCAAGGGGAGCGACGAGTGGAGGGACGCCACCGTGGATCTCCGGCCGGGGGGGCTTTGCGCCCGGGCTCGGTACGCCTCGGGCATGGTGAGCGCCCTGGTGGAGCTTCGCACCAAGCTCCAGGTCCGGGGGGGAAACCAGATCTGCTTCGCGGACTACTCCTTCTCCGTCAACGGCGACGCCCAGAGCGAGGGGCTCATCCGAGAGGCCCTGGAGGGGCTCCAGCCCGTTGTCGATTTCAGGGATTTCATCTTTCCCGTGAAGATCGCCTTCCTGGAGATGGGAGACGACGCCCTCCGGGTGCGCACCCGCACCTCCCCCGCCCCCTTCTCCGGGATAACTTACACCTACTCCGCCCCGTAGGGCCTCGGCGCCGGAGGGGACCATCTTTTTAGGGAATCTTCCCCGTCTCCACGACGATGGTCACCCCTGCGGCCCCCCCCGACCCATCCGCCACAGAGACGCGATGTTCTCCGGGCACGGCGGGCAGGGGCCAGAAGAGGCTCTCCCCGGGGACCTGGCGGGCGAAAAAGACCCCGTCCACGAACCAAAAGAGCTCTCCCCGATCTCCCCCCTCGGCCACCAGGGGGATCTTGGGGGCCCCCTCCGGGGTGGGGAGGAAGACGTATCTCCCGTGGGCCAGGGGGGAGGCCACGGCCAAGGGGGCCCGCTGCCACGCCGCCACTCCTCCCCGGAGAAAGCCCTCGAGCTCCGGGGGCCAAAGGGTCACCACTTCCCCTCCCCGGCGCTCGTGCAGGGGGCAACTCCCCCCGGGGGACACCCCCACGATCTCCCACTCCAGGCGGCTGGCGGGACAGGCCTCCCCCAGGGGGCTCCCCGAAAGGGTGCACACCCGCCGCCGCCCCACCTCGGGAGGGGGGACAAAGGATCTCCGGGGCTTGCCCCGCTCCGCCTCCTCCAGCAGGCGCACCGCCTGGGGCGCGGCCAAAAGGAGTCCCCCCAGGCCATCCCGGGGGGTACCCCCCGTGTCCCCAAACCATACCGCCACGGTGAACCGAGGGGAAAAGGCCACGGTCCAGGCGTCCCGAAGGCCATAGGAGGTGCCGGTTTTAAACGCCACCGAAAGCCCCGTCCCCCGGAGCTTGTCCCGCACCAGCCCGGGGAGGCGCTCCAGGTCGCTCAGAATATCCGCCACGAGGAAGGCGGAGGCGGCGGAACAGAGGCGCACCCCCGGCATCTCGGGGGCGTCCTCCTCCCATCGTAGGGGAGGAAAAACTCCCCCCGCTCCCAGGGCGGCATAGGCCTGGGCCAGCTCCCGGAGGGTCACCTCGCACCCCCCCAGCACCAGGGCGTCGCCATAGTGGTCCGAGTCCTTCCTCAGGAGGTTGAAGCCCCACCGCCGGAGAAGGGCCAGGAGGTCGTTCCCCCGGATCAGGCGCAGCACCCTCACCGCCGGCACGTTGAGGGAATCCGCCAGGGCATCCCGGGCGCTCACCGCCCCCCGGTACTTTCGGTCGAAGTTCCGGGGGCTCCTTCCCGCCATGCCCAGGGGAGTATCCGCCAGCATCGATCCCGGCGCCAAGAGACCCCGCTCGAAGGCCCGCAGGTAGGCAAAGGGCTTCAGCGCCGATCCCGGGGATCGGGGGACGTCGCCGCAATCCACCCAATTTCCCCGATCCGCCCCCCCCCAGCGGGCATTGCCCACGTAGGCCCGCACCGCCCCGGTGGCGTTTTCCACCACCATGGCCGCCGCCGCCACGGAGCCCGGAAAGGGCGTCAGGGCCTCGAGAAGAAGGCGCTCGGCGGTGCGCTGGAGGGGGGCCTCCAGCGTGGAGCGCACCACCCCTTCATCCGGCCGGGTGGCCCGCAGGAGGTCGGCCCCATGGGGGGCCCGCAGGGGGAAGGGGAAGAGCTTGGGGGGGATGGGATCCCGCAGGGCCAGGGCCAAGGCCTGATCATCCAACAGATCCCGGCTCCGCAGGAGGCGAAGGATGTGATCCCGGCGCCTCCGGGCCGCCTCGGGGTGGCGGTCGGGACGAAAGAGGGTGGGACTCTGGAGCAATCCCACCAGGAGGGCCGCCTCGGAGGGGGCCAAAAACTGGGCCCGCTTGCCGAAATAGGCCCGGGAGGCCGCCTCCACCCCCCGAAGATTCCCCCCGAAGGGGGCCTTGTTCAGGTAGCTCTCCAGGATGGTTTCTTTGGAGAGATGGCGCTCCAGCGTCAGGGCCCCCAGGAATTCTTCCACCTTGACCGGCCAGGTCCGGGGACGGGGGGTGGGGGAAGAGAGGCGCACCAGCTGGCTGGTGATGGTGGAAGCCCCGGAGACCACCTTTCCCTGGGTAAGATTCTGCCACGCCGCCCTCCCCAGGGCCCACGGATCCACCCCGGAGTGGGAAAAAAAGCGCCGGTCCTCCACCTCCACCGCGATGAGGGGGATCCATCGTCCCATGGCATCTAGGGAAAGGGGAAGGCACCAGACGTCATCGGGGGCCAGATAGGCCCGGAGGAGCT
>CALMLW010000139.1 GCA_937868015.1 uncultured Synergistaceae bacterium
TTCCCCAGCCGTCATACCAGGAAGCGGCCCGCACGGAGACCACCCGGGGGTCTTCACCCCGGGCCCGGTCGGTGATCTCTACGGCCCGGGCAAAGCGGTCGGCGGGAGAAAGGGCCTCCAGGGCCGGGTCCTCCATTTCCAAGGCGTCACACTCCCCCAGGGGGCCTTCATAGAGGCCCACCGCTTCGTCCGCCGTGCTATCCCGGGCATTGGCCAGGCTCCAGGGCACCAGACAGGAGCGCATGGCGGGGTCGAAGCCGTTGATGAAGGCCACTCCCTGGCGCCCGTCCCCCAGGATGGTGCGCAATCCCACGCCGCAGGAGACCCCCCGGGAACGTTCTTCCTCCTCGCCGTCCCGCAACACCAAGGAAGTCCCCGCCCCGGCGGTGAAGAGCAGGTCGGCCTGCGTCGCCCCTTGGGCCACCGCCTGGGCCAGGCAGTCTGCGGCCCAGGATTCCACCTCCGGGGCCCGAGGAAGGCTCGCCGACCTCACCCTCGCCCCACTTCCTCCCGCACGATGGCGGCGGCGGCGCGGACTTCGTCCCGGGAGACATCCCCGTGGGTCACGAAACGCGCCACGCGGGGGCCCATGGTGCCGAAGAGCACCCCCCGTTCTCGGCATCGGCGGAGGATTTCCTCCGTCCGGGATCCATCTCCGGGGAGCTCCACGAAGACCATGTTGGTGGGGTAGGGGTTGGGACAGACGGCAAGCCCTCCCTCCTGCAACAGGGAGGCCATCATTCGGGCGTTTTCGTGGTCTTCCCCCAGGCGGTCAATCATGGTGTCGAGGGCCACGATCCCCGCCGCCGCCAACACCCCCGACTGGCGCATACCGCCCCCCAAGGCCTTGCGCCAGTGCCGGGCCCGGTCGATGAAGGCCCGGTTCCCGCAGAGCATGGATCCCACCGGAGCCCCCAGCCCCTTGGAGAGGCAGAACTGCACCGAATCCACCTCCGTCGTATAGGCCCGCACGTCCACGCCGTGAAAGGCGGCGGCGTTGAAGATCCGGGCCCCATCCAGATGGGTCCGGAGCCCCCGATCCCGGGCAAATCGCGCCGCGTCCCCGAAGGGCCCCGGGGGGATCGCCACCCCTCCGTGGCGGTTATGGGTGTTCTCCAGGCAGAGGAGGCGCCCCGGCACGAAGTGGACGTTGGCATCGTCCCGGCACCAGGCCGCCACGCCTTCGAGGCAGGGAAGCCCTCCTTCGTCGGAGACCACCAGGGGAAATAGTCCCCCCAGGGCCATGCCACCCTTCTCGTAGTAGTAGATGTGGCTCTCGGCTCCCAGGATGACCCCGTCCCCCCGACCGCAGTGGGTCAAGAGGGCCACCAGGTTCCCCTGGGTTCCCGACGTGGCAAAGAGGGAAGCTTCGTGCCCCACCAGGGCCGCCGCCTGTTCTTCCAGGCGGCGCATGGTGGGGTCGTCGCCGTAGATGTCGTCTCCCACCTCGGCGGCGGCCATGGCGGCGCGCATCGAGGCATGGGGTTGGGTCACCGTGTCGCTGCGAAGGTCGATGGCCATGTCTTTAAGTTAAACCTCCTTTTTGAGAGTACCATGGGGGCCTTCCCGCGAACCCTTGGGGTTCACGCCTTGGCCCCGGACCTTTCCGGGGACGACAAGAAGGCCTCCCCGGGAAAGGGAAGCCTTTTTTTGTCCCCTCGCCGGGTCACAGCGCCACGCCCAGTCGGGCCCAGGGAAGGAGGGATTCTTCCACCCCGCATCCCAGGTCCACCCCGGGGCGATGGCTTCCGTGGAAGTCCGATCCGGCGGTGGCGTGGAGTCCCAGCTTTCCCGCCAACCGGAGGTGGAAGAAAATCTCGTCCGGGGGAGAGGCGGGGATGTGGCACTCCAGGCCCCAGAGCCCCCGGTCCCGGAGGCGTCTCAGGAGGGCCTCCAGGTCGTCGGGGGGCAGATTCGTCTGGGCCGGATGGGCCAAAACCGTCACTCCTCCGGCGTTCGCCACGAGCTCCAGGCACCTCTCCGGACAGAGGCGGACCCGGGGCACGTAAGCCGGAGCCCCTCGCCCCAGGTAACGGCAGAAGGCGTCCTTCATGTCCCGGGCGTATCCCTTGCGGATCATGGCTTGGGCGATGTGGGGCCGCCCCAGGACTTCCCCCCGGGACTCCCGCAGGGCCTCTTCCAGGGAGACGGGGACGCCGAGGTGACCGAGCTTGTCGCAGATGGCCCCGTTGCGCCGATCTCGGTGCTGCCGCACCTCTTCCAGGGCCTCCTCCATGCGGGGATCGCCGACGGCAAATCGGTAGCCCAGAAGGTGAAGCGTATAAGGGGCCTCCGCCGAGAGCTCCACCCCCGCCACGCCCCGCACGCCGCTCCGGCGGCACGCCCGGAGGAACTCCTCCACTCCGGCGGTGGTGTCGTGGTCGGTGAGGCTCAGCACCGCCACCCCCCGACGCCGGGCCCGGGCCACCAACTCTTCGGGGCTCATGGTGCCGTCGGACCTCGTGCTGTGGGTGTGGAGGTCTACCCGGATCATCGTTCCCCTCCCGCAGGAGGGGCCTTTTTATTCCCCCGGAGGGCCCGAGTCATGTTACATCATTTCTTTCTTGTCCTCGTCCGCATCTCCTCCGATTTCGAAGAGCGCCACCAGATCGAGCAGGACGATGAGGCGACCGTCCGCCGCCTTCGCCACGCCCAGGAGGTATTTCTTGTCCACGTTGGCGTCCACGGAATCGGCGGGCTCCACCTGGCCGTCGGTGATGGTGCTCACTTCGCGCACCGCGTCCACCAGGAAGCCGAAGAGCACGTCTTCGTGCTCCGCCACCACGATGCGGGACTCGCTGTTGATGGCCTGGGGGAGCCCTCCCATCTTCTGGGAGATGTCCATCACCGGTATCACCGTGCCCCGCAGGTTG
>CALMLW010000140.1 GCA_937868015.1 uncultured Synergistaceae bacterium
CCGAGGAGCCCGGGGATTTAAAAAGATCGCGAGGGGCTCCATCCCGGCGGGGACGGTTAGCGGGCCGTCCCAGTTTTGTTGTGCTTTTTGCGCGGCGGCCTTCGGCCCCGAAGAGGGCCTCAGGCGACGCTAAACCATGGGAGGGGTCAGACATGGAGATATCTTTTGAACAGGGTTTCCAGGGCGCCGTGGTGGCCCGGCTCCGGGGGAGGCTGGACGCCCTGGAGGCCCCGACCTTCGAGGGCCTCCTGGCCCAGCGGATGGACGACGGAGATGGGCGCCTGGTGCTGGATTTTTCTGCGGTGGATTATATCAGTAGCGCGGGGCTCAGGAGCCTCCTGGCCCTGGCGCGGAGGGCCCGAGCCCGGGAGGGGGGAGTGGTGGTTTGCGCCCTCACGGGGATGGTGCGGGAGGTCTTTGACGTGGCGGGATTTCAATCCTTTTTGCCCGTGACGGAAACGGTGGCGGAGGCGGAAGCCCTCCTCCCCTCGGAGGATGACATCAAGAGTTAGCACGATCTATCTATGAAGACCCTCGAGGGGCGGGGCGGAGGGGTCTTCGCCCCGTAGCGGGGGGCATCTTTGACGGGAGGGACGGGCGTTGAAGCTTTCTTCTCCGGTTTCCATGGAACTACCCAATACCCTGGTGGTGTTGCGCCCCGTGCAGGCCTTCGTCCGGGAGATCTTTTTCGCCCACGGTTTTGGCCAGCGCGAGGTGGAAGAGGTGGAAGTGGCCCTGGAGGAGGCCCTGGTGAACGGGGTGGAACATGCCTACGGTCCCGGGGGCGAGGGTCCCCTTCGAGTGACCGTGGCCCCCCATCCCCTGGGGCTCGCCGTCGTGGTGCACGATGATGGACTGCCCCTGGACTACGGAGCCCTGGAAAAAAATGTGCCCGACCCCTCGGTCTCGGGGCTCGGCGTGGGACATCTCCTCATGCGGCGCCTCGTGGACGAGTTTCGCCTGGTGAACCGGGGGCGGGGGGGAAAGGACGTGGAGATGGTAAAATATCTCCCCTGTCCCCAGGCGTCCTTCGGCGACGCTCCCCCGGATGAGGGGCGGGACGAGGGATCCCGGGGGCCTTCGGAAGCCGCCGCCCCCCCCAGGGACCAGCCCATGACCCTTCGCTCCTTTCGCCCCGAGGACGCCCTGGAGGTGGCCCGGTGCGCCTGGTACGCCTACGGTTATTCCTATGCCCACGACCACGTCTTTTTCCCCCAGCGCATGGTGGAGCTCAACGCCCGAGGGGAGCTCCTGTCCCTGGTGGCGACGACCGCCAGCGGAGAAGTGGCGGGGCACACCGCCGCAATATTTCCGCATAAAGATTCCCCCTGGGCGGAGATCGGCATGGCCTTCGTCAAACCCGCCTTCTCCTCCCGGGGATTGCTCAAGGCCCTCACGGCGGAGCTGGTCCGGAGGATGGGCGAACGGGGGCTTTCGAGCGTCCACGTCCAGGCGGTGACCTTTCACGAGGCCTCCCAGAAGGCGGCCCGGGCCAGAGGCTTTTCCCCCGGGGCCCTGCTGGTGGGGGGGCTCACGGAAAACTATCATTTTAATACCATGGGAGGGCTCTGCGAGGGGCGGCTCAGCGTCCTGATCGCCCACCGATATCTGGCCGAGTACGCCCCCTTTCCCCTCTTCGTCCCCGGGCGACACCGCCCCATGGTGGCCCGGATCTACGAAGGGATGGGGCTTGTCCCCGTCTTTGCCGATCCCGCCCCCCGCCCCTCCCTGCCGGAGCGCGGCGATGTCTCCTTTCGCGTGGTGGAAGACGATAACGCCGCGTCGGTGGAGGTGCGTTCCGTGGGGCGAGATGGAGCCTCGGGCCTGGCCCAAATCACCCGGACGCTCTGCCAGCGGCGGGTGGACCACCTCCGGTTGGCCCTCCCCCTGGGGGATCCGGGCACTCCGGAGCTCTGCCGATCCCTGGAGGGGCAGGGATATTTCTTCGCGGGGGTCTTCTTCAAGGGCCCGCGAGAAGATGCCTTGCTGCTCCAGTATCTGAACAACGTGGATCGGCGATATCAAGACATCAAGCTCTTCGGCCCCGAGGCCCAAGAGCTCTTGGCCCACGTGCGGAGGTGCGATCCTCAGGGGGGAGCATGAGGGCCTTCCCCCCGGGGGCCTTTGGTTTGGGATCCCCGGGGTCTTTGGGAAAAGGGGCGAAAAGGTAGAGGGACTTCGGCTCCCGACGGAAAGGACGTGGTGCGCGTGCTTCGAGAAGAACCGCTAGCGCCGAGATGGAGCGGGGAGGAAGGCGACGGGAAGTTCCTGACATCCCTGGCGACGCCCCGGGTTCTCCTGGTGGACGATTCCCAGGTGCTACGGACCTTTCTTCGAAGGTTCCTCGCCCGAGCCGTGCCCGGGGGGGACTTCGTGGAGGCCTCCGATGGGAACGAGGCCCTGAAGGTTCTGGAATCCGGCGACGTGGATTTGGTTATCACCGATCTGGTGATGCCCGAGCTCGACGGCTTCGGCGTGCTGGAGGCCCTGCGGGATCGCTGGCCCGACATCCCGGTGATCGTGGTCTCCGGCCTGGACGATCCCGAAAGCCTGGAGCAGGCCCTTTCCCGGGGGGCCTTCGACTACCTTACTAAACCATTTAAGGCGCGAGAGGTGGAGATCGTCCTTCCCCTGAAGGTGCGTAACGCCCTGGGGAAGCACGCCCGGAGCCGCCAGCTGCGCCAGCTGCACCAGGCTCTTCAACAGGAGCTCCAGAAGGCCTCGGCCTTCGTCCGGGATGTCCTCCTTCCCCCCGTCCCCGAGGGGTGGAAGGGGGCCACGTGGTACCGTCCCGCCATGGAGGTGGGGGGCGATCTCTACTACTGGACGGAGCGGGACGGCGCCCTCTGGTTCATCGTGGCGGACGCCATGGG
>CALMLW010000141.1 GCA_937868015.1 uncultured Synergistaceae bacterium
GCGTGTACGGGGAGGATGGACGATCTTCCCCTGCTGGATGCCTCCGCCCTGGCCCCCGGGGTTCTCAAGCGCATCGTTTTCGGCCCGGGGCGATTCTGGTCCGACTGGGTCATGCGCTATTTTATCCTCCCTCCGGGAGAGAAGGTTCCCGCGCACTCCCACGACTGGGAGCATCTGGCCGTGGCGTTACAGGGAGTCGGGCGTTTGGTCATCGACGGCGTGGCGGAGGACTTTTCCCAGGGGAGATGGGGCCATGTGCCTGCGGGGCGCCCCCACTCCTTCGAGAACGGGGGATCGGAGCCCTTTGCGTTTTTGTGCATCGTCCCCACCTCGGGGGACCCTCACGCCAAGCGCGCCCAGCATCGTCTATCACGACAAAAATCGGACGAGTGAGCCCCCCGGGGCGATGTCTTTTGGGGGGTAACCATTTCGATCGCAGAGGGGGGTGACGTGGTGGGGCATATTTTAGATTTGATCCATGAAGAGATTTCCCAGGGGAAAAAGGGAGTACTCTGCACCCTGGTGGAGGTCGTGGGTTCCGCCCCTCGCCATCTGGGGGCCCGCATGTGGGTCCGCCCCGACGGTAGCGCCGTCGGGACCATCGGGGGCGGCACGGTGGAGTTTCGCATTCAGGAACGAGCTCGAGCCATGCTGCGGCGGCGAGAGGGCCCCGGACTGGTCCGGGAATCCATGTGGAGCGACGAAGTGAGTGAAGGAGAGCCCGCCTGCGGCGGCGAGGTGGGAATCTTCCTGGAAATCCTGGGGCAGGATCGGGAGCTGATCATTTTCGGCGCGGGACACGTGGGGCTGGCGGTGGCCCGGTTGGGGGCCTTCGTGGGGTTTGCGGTCACCGTCTGGGACGAACGGCCGGAATTTGCCTCTCCGGAGCGCTTTCCCGAAGCCCGCGTGTTGGCGTGTCCCGTGGATCGAGTTTTCGAAGAGGGGCTCCGTCTCTCCGAGGAGAGCTACGTGGTCATCGCCACCCGGGGCCATGCCCTAGACGCCGCCGTGGCCAAGGCCCTCGACGGCCTGCCAGCGGCCTATATCGGTATGATCGGTTCTCGCAAGAAGATTGCCACCGTGCGAGAGGGGTTGCGGCGGGACGGCGTGTCCCAAAGGCACTTGGACCGCCTCTTTCAGCCCGTGGGACTGCCCATTGGCGCGGAAACCCCGGAAGAGATCGCCGTTTCGGTGCTATCAGAAATCATCGCCGTGGCCTCCGGAGCGGATATCGGGGGGCTGCGAGAACCCCTTCGCCGGGGGGGATCGCCCGCCTTTCCCCTCTTTTCCGGAGGGGCTCCGGACCCCGAGGGCGTCTAGGGCCCCATGGACGAGGCGCTGCGGCTCAGCCTGGAAGTCCTGGCGGTGGACGTCCCCCTGATGATTCTTTTGGGGGTGCCCCTGGGGTGGCTCTTGGCCCGGAAGGCCTTTCCGGGCCGAAGGGTCCTGGAGCTTTTTGTCCTGATCCCCGTGGTGCTCCCCCCCTCGGTGTTGGGGCTCTATCTCCTTTTGGCCCTAGGCCAGCTCCCCGGCGTTCGGGCGTGGCGCCTGCTCTTTTCCTTCCCCGCCCTGATATTGGGAGCCCTGATTCCCGCCCTTCCCTTGGTGGTCCAGGGAGCCCGGGCGGGTTTTTCCTCCGTCTCTCGAGATTTGGAAGATGCGGCTCGCACGTTGGGAGACTCGGAGTGGCGCGTTTTTTTTCGGATCACCCTGCCCCTGGCCCGTCGCAGCCTAGGAGCGGGTCTGGCCCTGGGCACCGCCCGTGCCCTAGGGGAGTTTGGGGTCTCCCTCATGATCGCGGGCAACATTCCCGGGGTAACCCAGACCTTGCCGCTTTATATCTATAGCCGGGCCGAAGCCTTGGACTTCGCCGCAGCCCACGGCGCCGCCCTCCTTCTGGCGGCGGTGGGGGTGGCCACCCTGATTTTCGTGCGACACCTCGAGGAGGGGCGCCATGACCCCGTGGGGTGAAGTGGCCCTGACCCACCGTCGGGGATCCTTTCAACTTCGGGCCTCTTTTTCCTTCGACCGAGAAATCGGCGTCCTCTTCGGCCCCAGCGGTGCGGGAAAAAGCTCCCTTTTGCGCCTCCTCGCGGGGTTGGAGCGCCCCGAAGAGGGGCGATTTTGCCTGGGGGATCGGGTGTTGGTGGACTGCGCCCGCCGGATCTTCACCCCGCCCCACCGGCGCCGGGTGGGCATGGTATTTCAGCACCTGGCCCTCTTTCCCCACCGTACGGTGGAAGAAAACGTGGCCCACGGCGTGCGAGACCAGGATACCCTCCAGGCCCGGGAGACGGCGCGCCAGTGGCTCCGACGGGTCCATCTGGAGGGCTTCGAAGGCCGCTACCCCTCCCAGCTCTCCGGAGGCCAGAGCCAACGGGTGGCCCTGGCCCGATCCTTGGCGGCCTCCCCCGAGCTACTCCTTTTGGACGAGCCCTTCAGCGCC
>CALMLW010000142.1 GCA_937868015.1 uncultured Synergistaceae bacterium
ACAGGGCCCGGGCGAGGTTAACCCGCTGACGCATGCCTCCGCTGAGCTCCTGGGGGAAGGCGTCAGCGTGATCTCCCAGGCCCAAGCGGGAGAGCAAGGGCATGGGGTCGTCGGGGGAGACAAAGGCGAGGTTCTGTCGGACGGTGAGCCAAGGGATTAGGCGGGGCTCCTGAAACACAAAGGCGATCCTCTGGGCAGAGACCGCCACCGATCCCACCGTGAGATCCTCCATCCCCGCCAAAATGCGAAGGAACGTCGTTTTGCCGCACCCCGAGGGCCCCAGCAGAGCTACCCGCTCTCCGGGGGCCAACGAAAGATGCCATCGATGAAACACAAGGCGGTCTCCGAAGGCCTTGCCGCCGCCTTTTACCGTCACCAGGTCCGCCAGGAGCCCCACCTCCGATCCATGATCCGGCGCACCGCCCGTTCCGTGACGATGCCAAACACCACCGCCAGCACCGAAAAGACGTACACCCCTTCCACATCCACGCTCTGGCGGGCCCAGGCCATGCGCACCCCGAGGCCCCGGTCCCCGCAGAGGTACTCCGTGACCAGCACGGCCTTCCAGGCCCCTCCGGCTGTAGCATCCACCACGGCCCCTACGAAGGGACGCAGGGATCCCAGGATGATGTGGCGAAAGATCTTGAGACGGGGCACGTCGTAGAGGGTGGCCATCTCCAGAAGCTGACTGTCTAAGGTATGCACCCCCTGGACGGTGGTGAAAAGGGCGCTGGGCAGGAAAGCCAAGACGGAGATCAGCACTGGCCCTCGCCATCCGATGCCGAAGGAAAAGACCACCAGGGCCAGCCAGGAAACCACCGGAATGGCCTGGAGGGCCACCAGCACGGGACGAAGGACGGAAAACAACCTGGGGGAAAGACCCAGGACGATGCCCGCTGGCACGCCTCCCAAGACCACCAACCCCAGAACCGCCCCCACCTTCCCCAGGGAAGAGAGGACGTCCCCGAGGAGGGGACCGAGGGGCATCTGCCCCAGGCGAGCCCCCACATCGCTGGGGAAGGGCAAAACGAGGGGGGCGTCGAGGCCCAGGGCCCACAGGTGCCATACCCCCAGGGCCCCTCCCACCCCTAACAAGACCTTAAGGGCGCTCCTCATGGCAAAGAGATTACCCCCGAGGGAAGGGGGGAGAAATCGCCGGGGAGGGTCCGATGGAGGGTCTGAAAGAAGATCTCCACATCCCGGGAGCATCGATCTGTGGGCTCCCAGGAGAAAGTCATGCGGTCCCATCCTAGCAAAAAAGGTTCTTCGGGCGTGTCAAAGAGTTTTTTAAGTACGGCACAGGCCTCGGAGGGATGTCGGATCCCCCAAGCGGTGGAAAGGGCCATGATCCGACAAACTTCGGCCCCTTCTTCCGGGGCCTCGCGGAGGCGATCCCGGTGGGCAAAAAGCCCCGCCACGGGGACGCGCCCCCCGGTGGCTTGCTGCCAAACCTCCTGGAGATCCAAGGCCACGTGTCCCTTGCCGGGGGCCAAACACAGGGTGGTAAAGGGCTCGGGCAACGCGGCGGCCTCTAGGCTCCCTTGGCGGAAGAGGGCCACTATTTCCTGAGGGGGGGCGTAGATCAGACGCAGGTCTCTTTCGGGATCCACCCCCTCCCGAAGGAGGAGAAAGCGGACGAGGGCATCCAGCGTGGTTCCCCGTCCCTGGGCGATATAGAGCTCTTTCCCCCTCAGGGATGCCAGGCCTTCGAAGGGAAGCGAAGGAGACACCACCAGGGAAAAGACCCGCCACTCGTGGACCGCCAGAAGCACCAGGTCGCTACGGGATCCCAGGGCCACCCCCAGGGAAAGGGGGAGGACGGCGTAAAGACGAGGGTCTCCCTGGAGACGCCCCAGGGCTTCTTCCTGCGTCCGCCAGACGGAAACCCGGAGGGGAAGATCCCCGGA
>CALMLW010000143.1 GCA_937868015.1 uncultured Synergistaceae bacterium
GCCGGGAGCGCGCGTCTTCCCGCCGGCTTTCTTCTGCCGGGAGCGCGCGTCTTCCAGCCGGCTTTCTTCTGCCGGGAGCGCCGGCTTCCCGCCGGCTTTCTTCTGCCGGGAGCGCCGGCTTCCAGCCGGCTTTCTTCTGCCGGGAGCGCCGGCTTCCCGCCGGCTTTTTGCGAAAAAGCAGTGATGGCAATGTCTCAGGGATTTTTTGTGCGAAAACCGGGATAAATCGAAGAAAAAGCGAGAAATTTTCGATATTTCCTTGGGTAATCATCGAAGACGCCCTTTTCCCCCCAAGGAGTGACTTTGATCAATGCTGACCTTTATCGTAAGATCTCTTCGTCAGGATAGGTCAGGGGTTATCGCCCGAGGGAGCCCCTGGATGAATCGAGAGGGAGGCGAAGGATCATGATGGGAAACGTGGTCAAATATCGGCGGCCGGGGGGGCTTCTGGTCCCCGAGGTGGAGGATCTTTTCCGGAACTTCTTTGACACGGTTTCTTCTTCCCGGGAGTGTCCGGTGGAGATCTTCGAGGAAAAGGGGGAGCTGGTCCTCGTCATCGACGCCCCCGGAGTGGCGGCGGATCAGGTGGAGATCCGCACCTTTCCCGATCGGGTGCGGGTGAAGGCGGCGGAGGAAGGCGAAGAGGAGGTCGAGGGGCGGACGTACTACTGCCGGAAGCGGCGCACCGCGTTGAACTACCAGATCGCCCTACCGGTGGAGATCGACCCCGATCAGGTGCGAGCCTCGGTGAAAAACGGGCTCATCACCGTGCGGCTCCCTCGCCGGGGCAAGGACGAGGGGCGCGTGGTGGCGATCCAGCAAGACGACTGAGTCCGGCCCGGGGGGGCGTCGGTTTTTTTAGGGAAGGGGCTTGACCCCTTCCCTCTTTTTATTCCGGCCCCGGGGGCGATCAGGGGGTTCCGGGGCCCCAGGAGTCCGGCGAAAGCCAGAGGGCGGCGGCGCCCCAAAGGGCCGCCCCATTCCCCAGGGAGCTCCGGCGCAGGTCCAGCAAGGGGCGAAAGGGGTCCGAGAGGCGCTCTTCCACCAGGGGGCGCAACGCATCCAGGAGCCCCGGGGCGGCGCTCATGCCCCCTCCTAGGATGAGGGCCTCGGGGTCAAAGGTGTGCACGGCGGAGGCGATGCCCTCTGCCAGGGCCTCCAGGCTCTCGTCCCATACGGCCCTGGCGACGGGGTCCTTTTCTCTCATCTCCCAGAGCCGCCGGGCGTCGGGGGGAAGGCCCCGGGACTTCCCCCGGGACTCCAGGCCATCGGCGGCGGCCACGCTCTCCAGGTGCCCCTTGCCGCCGCAGCCGCAGGGGGCCTTGCCGCCGATGGAAAGATGCCCCAGCTCTCCCCCCATGCCGTGGGCCCCCCGCAGGAGGCGTCCGGCGCAGACCACGCCGCCGCCGATGCCCGTGCCCAGGGTGAAGACGACGTAGTCCCGGAGGCCCCGGGCCGCCCCCGCAAAGCCCTCCCCCAGGGCGTAACAGTTGGCGTCGTTTTCCAGGCGGACGGGGGCCCCGAGGCGCTCCTGCAGGAGTCTCCTAAGGGGCAGGCCGCTCCACCCGGGGAAGTTGGGGCCCCGGAGAAAGCGCTCCCGAGGGGCATCGATCATCCCCGGGAGCCCCACCCCCACGGGGGTGCCCCGGGGAGCCAGGCGCCGGGCCAACCCTTCCATGGCCTCCAGCACCGCCTCCAGTGAGCGTCCCTCCGGGGTGGGGACTTCGGCCCGGTCCTTCAGGGTCGTCCCCGTGACCAATGCCGCCCCCAGGGTGTGCCCCCCTAGGTCCATGCCGATGGCGCTCGGGATGGGTTCTTCTTTCATGGTTTTCCCCTCCTTATGGGACGGTGGGGGGTGCCCAAGGCCCCTTCGGGGCTTCTGGGGGGACCCCGGTGGCGATCTAAAGTTTTTTAAGCATCCTCCAGCTCGGGGAAGGCCTCCAGGAAGAAGGCCACCGCCTCGGGGTCGAACTGGCTTCCGGCGTGGCGCCGGAGCTCTTCCGCCGCTTCTAGGGAGGAACGCGCCGGGCGTCCGGGGCGGGGGGAGAGCATGGCGTTGTAGGCGTCCACCACGGCGAAGAGGCGGTTTATGGGGAGGATCTCCTCTCCTTTCAGTCCTCGAGGGTATCCCGTGCCGTCGTGGCGCTCGTGGTGCCCCAGGATGGCCTCCGCCACCGGAGCCAGGTGATCGCAGGCGAGGGCGATGCGGTACCCGATCTCCGGGTGGCGCCTCATGTCCCGCCACTCATCCTCCGACAGGAGGTCTGCGGATCGCCAGATCTCCCCCGGGAGCCCCACGTACCCCAGGTCGTGGTATCGGGCCAGGAGGGCGCCGCAGAGGGGGTCGGCCCCGGGGAAGCTCTTTTGGGAGAGCAGGGTGCGGATCAGGGCCTCCTCCCGGGAGGTGTCCGGGGTCTTCTGCTCGAAACTTTCCAGGAGCCTCTGGAGGAGGCGGGCCCGGGATCGGGGGCTCTGGAGCCGCTTTTGCTGGTACATGAGGTTATCCGCTTCTTCCATCAGGGAGGTCAGCCCCGGGGACTTGCCCGGACCCGAGGCACACCCCACGGAGAGGCTCAAGGGGACGCCCCCCTGGGTCTCGTTGTGGTGCTCCACGGCGGCGAGGATACGACGCCGGGCCTCCTGGGCGAAGCCTTCGCCGCACTCGGGGAGGAAGGCGGCAAACTCGTCCCCTCCCACCCGGGCCACCACGTCCGAGGAGCGGAAGGCCTCTTTCAGGAGGCGCCCCGTATCCCGGAGGAGGCGGTCCCCCGCGCTGTGCCCCAGAAGGTCGTTCACGAGCTTGAGGCCGTCCAGGTCGGCCACCACCACCCCCAGGGGATCGAAGCGCCCCGAGGCCATGCGGGCCCCCTCTTCGTCGAAAAAGGCCCGGTTGTAGAGCCCCGTGAGGGGGTCGTGCATGCTCAGGAAGCGGAGCTGTTCCTCCATGCCCTTGAGATCCGTGATGTCCACCACGAGCCCTCGGATGCCTTCCACCACGCCCTCGTGACGGATGGCCTGGGAGTAGACCATGACGGGAAAGGTTTCCCCGCTCTTGCGCCGGGCCAGGTACTCCCGGGGAATGACGTCCTGCTCTCCTAGGTTTTTTCCAAAATTTTCCCGGGCCCGGGGGAGGTCTTCTGGGGCGATGACTTCAAAGACGGAGAGGCCCCGCCGCAGGTCATCTTCGTCGAAGCCAAAGGCCTCAAAGCCCGCCCGGTTGGTGAAAATAAGGTGCCCCGAAGGGTCCGTCTCGAAGAGGGTCTGGGGCAGGGCGTCGGCCATCTCCCGGTAGCGCCTTTCGCTCTCTTCCAGGGCCCTTCGGGTGCGGCGGGCCTCTGTGACGTCCAGGAGGGAGGCCACGTGGCGCACGCCGTCGGGGAAGGGGGCCACCGTGACGGCCACGTCGTGGGAAACCCCCTGGAGGTCCACGAGGCGCCCCTCGTAGCGACGGGGGGGCTGTTGGGGGCGAGGGGCCCCTCCGGGGAGGAAGGGATCGGCGTCGAAGAAGCTCTCCCAGGTCCGGCGCCCCTCCACCTGGGATCGCTCGAGCCCCGTGAGGCGGCAGAACTCCTCGTTGACGCGGAGCAGGGGCCCCCGTCCCTCCCACACGGCAAGGGCGGTGCCCGAGGTCTCAAAGACCATGCGGTGGAGCGTTTCAGAGTCTTGGATCCGCTCCAGGGAGGCCATGAGATCGGTGATGTCCGTGAAGATCCCATCGATCCACAGGCTGCCGTCCTCGGAGTCGCGGAACTGCTGTCCCCGGTCGTTTATCCAGAGCCAGGAGCCGTCGGCGGCGCGGATGCGAAAGCGGACGTCGTAGGGGCGCCCCCGGGCCAGGCATTCTTCCACCTCGGGGACCACCCGAAGGCTGTCGCCGGGGTGGGCGATCTGGGCCATGTGAAAGCGCCGATTGTCCACGAAGTCCTCCACGGGGTAGCCGGTGAGGGCGGTGAACTGGTCGCTGACGTAGACTTTGGTCCAGTATTCGTCGAGGCGGCTGCGGTATACCACCCCGGGGACGTTGGCCACCAGGTTCTGGAAGCGCTGGTGGATGGCCTGCTCGCGCCGATGGGCCTCCGCCAGCGCTTCGAGCATGCGGTTTACCTCCTGGGCCACCTGGGCCAGCTCGTCATTCCCCTGGTGGGGGATGCGGGTGTCCAGGTGGTCCAGGTCGGCGATGCCCGCCAGGTGCCGTTCCAGGGCCGATAGGCGGCGCACCACCAGGAGGTCCACGATGCCCAGGATGGCCAAAAGCAGGAGGGCCCCTCCCACCACCACCGCGACGACGAAGTAGCGAAGGTCGTGGAGGGCCTTTTGGTACAGGGTGCGAGGGACGGTGATCCGCAGGAGAAGGGCGGGGTGGTGGAAAAGGTCCCGCACCACCATGAAGGCGTGGATGGTATGCCCCCCCGGAGGAAAGGCCAGGGTATTTCGGTCGGAGGAGAGGGCAGAAATCACGGGGGCCAGGGCGGGGTCCTCCGAGGGGAGGGGCCAAAAGGCCACTTCAAGCCCCAGGGACTGGGAGAGGGATCGGGCTTCCTCGGCCCGGAAGAAGCGCCCCAGGATCAAGGTTCCCTGGGGCGATCCCCCCCCTTCCGGGGAGACGATGGGGGCGGCGGCCATCAGCATGGGGCCCTGGGACGAGGGCAAGACCCCGGACCACCGGGGGGGGACTCCGCCGGGAAGGCGGGAAATCCGGGAGATCACGTCGGAGGCCAGCTCGGCCCCTTGGCCAGCGGCGCGGCGGGATGTTTTGATGAAATATGCCCCTTCGCCTCGGCGGAGGGCCAGCACCAGGTCGATGCGGGCGTTCTGGAGCAGGGAGTCCTGGAATCGGCCGTTCTCAAGGGACGAAGGGGTCCCGGCCTCCGGGGGGGCATCTTCCTGGAGGGCCCTCCGGGACCCCCAGTCCGTCGCGATGCTCTGGAGTGTTTCCCGTTCTCGTTGTAGAATGATTTCCTGGGACTGGGCGCGACGCAGGGCGTCCTGGCGCTCCAGGAGGGAGGCGTGGGAAAGCACCAGCCCCCCCACGAACCACCCCGCAGCCCCCAGAGATAGGGTCAGGAGCGCTCCCAGCATCCCGAAGATTTTTTTTCTCAGCGACATGGGTATATCCCTTCTTGGTGGAGGTAGAGGTAAGAGGTCGAGCGCCCGGGGCGCACCCCCGCTCCATGATGGATAATAGGGGGCCCCCTGTCAAGGGTGATGCGACGATTTGGGAAGATCGGGACGATCCCCCGGGGGGGGGAGAAAGGGAGGGTGTCATGCGGATCGTGCGGCGGGAGTTCGAAGGAGGGGGCCGGTGGGGCGTGGAGGGGGACGGCCCGTGGCGCCCCGTGACCTTTCCCGGGCTGGAGCCCTTGGGGGAGGAGGGTACCGGGGCGAGGCCCGGCCGACTCCTCGCCCCGGCGATGCCTTCTAAGATCGTCTGCGTGGGAAGGAACTACCGGGATCACATCCGGGAGATGGGGCACGACGGAGAACCCCTGCCGACGGAACCCGGGATCTTTCTCAAGGGCCCCAATGCCCTGGCGGATCCCGGGGCGGAGATTCCCTATCCCCCCTTTACCCGGTCGTTTCACTTCGAGGGGGAGCTGGCGGTGGTGGTGGGGCGCCGGCTGTGGCGAGTCTCCGAGGAGGAGGCCCTAAAGGGCGTCCTGGGGTACACGGCGGCGCTGGATCTCACCGCCCGGGATTGCCAGAAAAACGATCTCCAGTGGGCTCGGGCCAAGTCTTCCGACCTTTTTTGCCCTCTGGGGCCCTGGATCGAGACCGCCGTGGATCCGGACCACACGGTGGTGCGAACCCGGGTGAATGGCGAGGTGCGCCAGGAGGCGAGCACGGAGCTCATGAT
>CALMLW010000144.1 GCA_937868015.1 uncultured Synergistaceae bacterium
ACGCCACCTCCCGGTTGCTTTGCATAATGCACCGCATGATGCTCTCCTGGGAGGCCTCTTCCCGGGAAAGCTCCCCCACGAAACGCCCTTCGTTCATGACGTAGATCCGGTCGCTCATGCCCAGCACCTCGGGCATCTCCGAGGAGATGAGAATCACCGCTTTTCCCAGGGCCACCAGCTCGTTGATGATGCCGTAGATCTCGTACTTGGCCCCCACGTCGATGCCCCGGGTGGGCTCGTCCAGGATCAGCACGTCGGGGTCCGCGTAGATCCATCGGGCCAGGATGGCCTTCTGCTGATTTCCCCCCGACAGGTGGCCGATCTTCTGGAAGATGGTCGGCGTCTTGATGCGGAGCTTATGGCGCAGATCCTCCGCCACCGTGATTTCCTTGTTGTCGTCGATGACCCCCTGGCGGTTGCTCAGCTTTCCCAGGCTGGCCAGGGAAATGTTGTGTCGGACGTCGTCCATGAGGATGAGCCCGGCGGACTTTCGGTCCTCGGTGAGGTACGCCAGGCCGTGCCGGATGGCCTCCTTGGGCGAGGGGAGGGTCACCTCCCGGCCGTTTAGGCGCATCCTTCCGGAGATGCGGTGGCCGTAGGACTGGCCGAAGAGGCTCATGGCCAGCTCGGTGCGCCCCGCCCCCATGAGGCCCACAATGCCCACCACCTCGCCCTTGTGGACCGAGAAGCTGACCCCTCGGATCTTTTGACGGTCCAGAAAGAGGGGGTCGTAGACCACCCAGTCTTCCACTTCGAGGGCCACCTCGGCGCGTTCTGCTGGGGGGCGCGGAGGGAAGCGGTCCGTGATCTCCCGCCCCACCATGCCCTTGATGATTCGGTCCTCCTTGACGTTGCGTTCCCCGTTGTCCAGGGTTTCGATGACGGCTCCGTCGCGGATCACCGTGATCCGGTCCGCGATGCGCTCCACCTCGTTGAGCTTGTGGGAAATGATGATGGACGTGATGCCCTGCCCCTTGAGCTCCAGCAGGAGCTGGAGCAGATTTTCGCTGTCTTCGTCGTTCAGGGCGGCGGTGGGCTCGTCGAGGATGAGCAGGCGCACCTTTTTGGAGATGGCCTTGGCGATCTCCACCAGCTGCTGCTTGCCCACCCCCAGATCCTTGGTGATGGTGGCGGGGTTTTCCCGAAGGCGCACCCGTCGGAGCAACTCTCGGGTGCGAGAGAACGTCTCTTCCCAGTCGATGATGCCTCTATGGGCCCTCTCGTTGCCCAGGAAGACGTTTTCGGCGATGGAGAGGTAGGGCACCAGGGCGAGCTCCTGGTGGATGATGACGATGCCCACTTCTTCGCTATCCCTGATGTGATGGAAAGCACACGGCCTGTCGTCGAAGAGGATTTCCCCCTCGTAGGACCCGGCGGGATAGACCCCCGAAAGGACGTTCATCAACGTCGACTTTCCCGCGCCATTTTCTCCCACCAGGGCGTGGATCTCTCCCTCCCGGACATCCAAAGAAACGCCACTGAGCGCCCGGACTCCGGGAAAGGTCTTGGTGATCTCTTTCATCTGCAGGAGGGTCTTCGCCATGTTCTCATCTCCTCTTCCGGGAATGGGGATCCCCGGGAGGGATGGGGCCTTTTAGGGCCCCCACCCCCTCCGGGGAGACGGTTAACGGCCCTTCGGAGGTCGAAGGGCCCCGGGCGAAGGGAGAAAACCTACTGGAGATCGGACTCCTGGTAGTACCCGGAATCCAGGAGCAGGGCCTTGTAGTTATTGATGTCGGCGAAGACGGGTTCCAGCAGGTAGGAAGGAACCACCTTCACGCCGTTGTCATAGGTCTTGGTGTCGTTGACTTCGGGCTCTTTCCCCTGGACGATGGCGTCGACCATTTCGACGACTTTCGCCGCCAAGGCCCGGGTGTCTTTGAAGACCGACATGGATTGCTTTCCCGCCACCATGTTCTTCACGTTGGCCCGGTCGCAGTCCTGTCCCGTGATGATGGGCCAGTCCTTGCCGGGGGTGTAGCCGTTATTGGCCAGCGACGCGGCGATGCCGTAGGCCAGGGAGTCGTTGGGGGAGAGCACCACGTCGAGCTTCTTGTCCGTGTAGGACTTGGAAATGAGGTTGTCCATGCGGGCCTGGGCGTCTTCGGACTTCCACCCCAGGATGCCGATCTGCTCCATCTTCGTCTGTCCGGACTGGCACACCAGTTGTCCCTTGTCGAGATAGGGCTGGAGCACGCTCATGGCGCCGCCGTTGAAGAAGAAGGCGTTGTTGTCGTCGGGGGAGCCGCCGAAGAACTCGATGTTAAAGGG
>CALMLW010000145.1 GCA_937868015.1 uncultured Synergistaceae bacterium
TCGTGGACGGAGAGCTCGTGGTGAACCCCACGGAAAAGCAGATGGACGAGAGCCGACTGGATCTCCTCGTGGCGGGACATGCGGATGGCATCACCATGGTGGAGGCCGGGGCGGAAGAAGTGTCCGAAGACATCATGGTGGAGGCCCTGGATCGGGCCCACCAGGAGATCCGCCGCATCGTGGCCCTCCAGCTCCGGGCCCGGGAAGAAATGGGCAAGGCCAAGGTGGAAGTGCCCCCTCCTCCGGTGATCCCCGAAATCGACGAGTGGCTCGAGGCCCAGCGTTACAGTGCCATCCGGGAAGCGGTGAAGATCCACGAGAAAAAGGGCCGTCAGGACGCGGTGGATGAGGTGCGCCGAGAGGCCCTGGAACATTTTGCCGAGACCTTTCCCAACGCCCGGGGGTACATCGCCGGAAAGGTGGAATCCCTCGTGGAGCGCGCCATGAGGACCCTGGTCATCGAAGAGGGGTTCCGGTCCGACGGCCGAGCCCTGGATCAACTGCGCTCCCTCACCTGCGAGGTGGACGTGCTTCCCCGGGTTCACGGGGCGGCCCTCTTCACCCGAGGAGAGACCCAAAGCCTTGGCGTCACCACCCTGGGCATGGTGGGGGAGGACGATCAGATTCTCGACGGCCTGAAGATCGACGAGCCCGCCAAACGGTTCATGCTCCATTACAACTTCCCTCCCTTCTCCGTGGGAGAAGTGCGCCCCATGCGGGGCCCCGGTCGGCGGGAGATCGGCCACGGCGCCCTGGCGGAACGGGCCCTTCGTTGTCTAATGCCCGCAGCGGAGGAGTTCCCCTATGCCGTACGGGTGGTGTCGGACATCCTGGAATCCAACGGATCCAGCTCCATGGCCTCGGTGTGCAGCGGGAGCCTTTCCCTCATGGCGGCGGGAGTCCCCGTGCGCAAGTCCTGCGCCGGAGTGGCCATGGGACTGATCAAAGAAGGTGAGAAAGTGGCGATCCTCACCGACATCCAGGGGCTGGAAGACCACTACGGAGACATGGATTTCAAAGTGGCGGGGACCCGAGACGGCATTACCGCCCTGCAGATGGATAACAAGGCCGGGGGCATCACCCGGGCCATCCTGGAACAGGCCCTATCCCAGGCTCGGCGGGGACGGATGGAGATCCTGGATGCCATGGACGCCGCCATCGGCGCGCCCCGCAAGGAACTTTCGGCCTTTGCCCCCCGGATCACCACCATCCAGATCAATCCGGAAAAGATCCGAGATATCATAGGCCCGGGAGGAAAGGTCATCCGAAATATTGTGGCCACCACGGGGGCCAAGGTGGATGTGGAAGACAGCGGTCGGGTGCTGGTGGCCTCGGCGGACGAAGGGGCGGTATCCCGGGCCCTCGCCATGATCCACGAACTCGTCCGGGAGGTTCAAGTGGGCGAGATCTTCGTGGGAAAAGTGGTGCGCATGGTGGCCTTTGGAGCCTTTGTCGAGCTCCTTCCCGGAAGGGATGGCCTGCTCCACGTGAGCGAGATCGGCCAGAAGCGCATCGAAAAACCCGAAGACGTCTTTGCCTTGGGGGATCCGGTCTTGGTCCTCGTCAAGGAGATCGACGACATGGGACGGGTGAACGTGAGCCGCAAGAAGGCTCTGGCGGAGGCGGAAAAACTCCGTCAGAGCGACGAGTACGACGACATCTTGGCCCTGGAATCGGATCGGGATCGTCACATCGACACCCTTCCCGCCGCTGCCCCCCGGCGTCCCGATGGGGCGGGACCTGAGCGGAGCGGCGACCGGGATCGGCACGGTCCCCGGGGCGGTGCGGGGCGTCCTCCCCGGCGTCCCTGATAAAACATTCCCGACGATGGAGGCAGGAACCATGGGAGATCCTCTTGTGGTGATGGTGGTGCGCGACGGCCAGGCCCGAGATTTGCTCCTTCCGGCCTATGGATCCGAGGGGGCGGCGGGAATGGACCTCGTCGCTGCGGAAGAGTCCGTTCTTCTGCCTGGAGAGTGGACCTCCGTGGGTACGGGACTTCGCCTGGAAATTCCTCCGGGGTTCGAGGGACAGGTGCGCCCCCGGAGCGGCCTGGCCCTGAAGCACGGCGTCACGGTGCTCAACGCCCCGGGCACCATTGATGCGGACTACCGGGGCGAGGTCCGGGTGATCCTCATCAACCACGGCCGAGACCCCTTCACCGTGTCCCGGGGGGATCGCATCGCCCAGTTGGTGATCGCCCCGGTGACCCGCTTCGTCCTGATGGAGGCGGACCACCTTGGAGAGACCGCAAGAGGAGCGGGGGGGTTTGGCAGCACGGGAAAGTAGGCCGGACCTTCCACGCTGAGAAATCAAAAACACCGCCACAGACGAGGGGCCCTTCTTTTGCAGAAGGGCCCCTCGTTCGTGATCGTTCTTTTGTCTTTTGTTCCTCTTCCGCCACGGACCTCCGGAGGCTGGGTGGGGCAAGGCGGTCTGGAGGAAGATCCCCCTTTGTCGGGGACGGAAATCGGAAAAACCGAAAGGCCGAGCCTCCGGTATCCTTCACTTTTGACCCCTCATCCTTGCCCAGAGAGCCTCGAGTTTGGCCGCATAGGGTGGAGCGGGCCACTTCTTGCGCACCGCCGTGCGGGAAAGGGCTCCGCAGACCAGAGCTCCCAGATAGCCATAGGGGGCGTTGGTGGCCAGGGCGTAGGCGAAGCACACAAAACAGAGCACCGCGAAAAGATTTCGGTGAAAGTAGGAATTTTCTCGCGGCGGTTCCTCGACCCCCGATATCCACCCATCTTCGTTGTCAAACGACTGAGGCACCAGAAAAACCTACCAGGGCATGCCCAGCACGATGTGGGGCAGGAAGAGGACAAACTTCGGCAGGTAGGCCGTGACCAGAAGTACCGGCCCCCAGACCGCGAACATGAAAAAGAGCGCGGGGCCCATCATTTCGTTGATGGGGGCGTTTCCCAGACGCCCTCCCAGATAGAGCACCGGTGCCGCCGGAGGGGTGATGCACCCCAGTCCCGTGTTGACTCCCAGCACGGCGGCGTAGTGGATGGGGCTGAACCCCAGCTGCATGATGACGGGCATGAGAATCGGGGTGGTGAGCACCACCACGCTGATGTCGTCCATGAGCATTCCCATGATGACGAGGAAGATGTTGATCATGCCCATGATGACCCAGCGGTTATCCGAAACGGACTGGAAGAGGTAGAGAATTTTCCCGGGAAGATCTTCCAGGATGTAGAGTCGGCTCAGCATGGATACGGAATAGAGCATCACCATGATGACCCCCGTGGTCACCGCCGATTCCACGATGACCTCGAAGAGCCCCTTGAGGGTCAACCCCTTGTAGATGAACATCCCCACGGGAATGGAGTAGAGCACCGCCACCGCCGCCGCTTCCGTGGTGGTCATGACCCCTCCGTAGATCCCCCCCAGCACGATGACCGGCAGCATGAGAGCGGGCACGGCGAGCCAGAAGCGATCCTTGAAGAGCTGCATCTTTTCTGCCCCCGTGCGCCGGGGAGCGGGGGTGATGGTGGTGTTGTTCCGCAGGAGCCAGGAGTTGACCACGCAGATCAATATGGTGCAGAGAATGCCGGGGCCCACGGTGGAGAGAAAGCACGCCAGCACGGATTGGCCGCTGATCCAGGCGAAGATGATGAGGGTGGCGTTGGGGGGAATGAGGAGCCCCAGAAGGGACGCGTTGGACATGAGGGCCGCCGCGTGTCCCCGGGGATATCCCGCCGCCTTTAAGCGGGGGAACATGATGGAGCCGATGCAGGAAAGGGTGGCGCACGCCGCGCCGGAGATGGCGCCGAAGACCGCGCAGGACACCGTGCCCACCACACCCAGGCCGCCCTTCCAGTGCCCCACGAAGACGTCCACCATGTCGATGAGCTTTTCTCCGATGCGTCCCCGCTCCATGATCCCCCCCGCGATGATGAAGAGGGCGATGGCGATGAGCGAAACGGAGTTCATCTGGGTGAAGCCGTAGGGAAGAAGCTGGCTGGCGGGATATCCCAGTCCTTCGGGGCCTCCGAAGAAGATCAACGTGGCGGAGGACGCCATAAAACTCACCGGTACCGGCACGCCCAGCACCAGACAGAACATGAGAACCGCGATGGCGACGTAAATCATGCCTTCACCTCTTGCTGGCGGGTCTTGCCCCGCACAAGATCCATGGCGCTCTTGACGAGGTCTGTGGCGAAGTAATAGCCCATAAAGACCAGCCCTGTGAAGATGGCGAGATAGGAGGCCCACAGAGGAATGCGCCAAATGGTGGTTTTGGGAACGGCCACGCCGGTGCCGAGGGGGCCCAGGAAGCCGAACATGAAGAACTCGTAGCCGTAATAAACAAAGAGGAGCGTCACCGCCGTGGTCACCAGGTGCCGCA
>CALMLW010000146.1 GCA_937868015.1 uncultured Synergistaceae bacterium
CGTGGACTTCGGTCTTGACGAAGTCGTTGGCCATGAAGTCCTTCATGACCGTCTCCGCGTCCACCCGAACGCCCTGGACGAACTCCAGGAGGTTACGCTGCAGGTCCACGATGGCCCCCCGGCGCGCCAGGAGCTTCCCCTGGGCCGTGTTGGCCTTGTCCGTGGGAGGTACGGCCTGCCCCGTGGCCTCCACGTATCCCGCCGTCCAGTTCAGCAGGGCATGCTCCGCTTGCTCCACCACCACCTCCACGGAGACATCCTGTGCCCATCCCGCCCCGACCCCCAGACACAGGGCCAGAATGACAACCACCACCCCAACCTTTTTCATGACTCTACACCTCTTTTCGTGTTGTTGTGCCACAGCGACAACGAGTTTATTATAGCACGCCCCCCCCGGAAGGGCACCGGCCTCTCCCCTCCGTCCCGAAAGTTTTCTCGGGGAAGCCGAGCGCCCTGGGGTGGGGCGGATAGGTCAGGCCCGCAAAAAGGCGCTGTCGTCCACGAAGTGGACGGCGAAGATCTCCTCGAAGGTACGATGTTCGTCGGCGAAGATCGATAGAAGGGCGGGATCGAAGTGCCCCGGCGCCAGGCGCCCATCCCCCTCGAGGATGATTTTGCGCACCCTATCGTGGTCGTAGGCGGGCTTGTAACACCGAGGGGAGCGCAGGGCGTCGTAGACGTCGGCCAACCCCACGATCCGGGCCACCAGGGGGATGGATTCTCCCACGCGCCCTTCGGGGTACCCCGAGCCGTCCCATTTCTCGTGGTGGTAGAGGCAGATGTCCCGGGCCATGCCAAGCCATTCGGAGTTCCCCAGCAGGTCCACGCCGTAGGAGGTGTGGCGCATGACCTCCTCGAACTCCTGGGGAGTGAGGGGGCCGGGCTTGGTGAGGATCTCCCGGGGAACCTTGAGTTTGCCGATGTCGTGCAACATGCTGTAGGTCCCCAGGTCTTCCAGGGTCTCCTCGTCGAGGCCCATGCGCCGCCCCAGAAAAAGGGCGTAGTCCCGGATGCGCCGGAGGTGATCCCCCGTCTCCTCGTGGTGGTTGGCGGACACCCCCTGGAGGCGAAGGGCCAGGTAGTGATAGGAGTGGCGCACCTCGTCCACCAGGACATGGGATCTCACGATCCCCCCCATGTGGGGGATGAAGACCTTCATGATCCCTTCCACCCGTTTCGCCACGCCCTCCCCCGGCCCCGTTTCCGCCAGGCACAGGGCCCCCAAGGTCTCTCCCAGGTAGGAGATGGGGAAGATCTGCCAGAGCACCCCATCTCCCGCCTTGATCCCCGGGCCCCGGGAAGGGGCGCAGCCCCAGTGCTCCATCGCCTCGACGCACCCCTTTCGGAGGAAGGGGTCCCCGTCGTAGGCGATCATGGACGATCCCGCGCACTTGCCCAAAGTCACCGCCCCGGCCCGGGCCCCGCTAAAGGCCATGAGGGAACGCACCAGGGCTCCGGCCGCCTCCTTGGTGGACCGGGCCTCCGCCGCCGTCTGGGCAAAGGTCCCCAGCTCCTCCAGGCGCTCCAGGGCTCCCCGGAGCTCGTCGTTGGACTGCTCCAATTCCATCTGCATGGCGCTGGTCTCCTGATAGAGGGCCGCCACTTCCTGCCCCTGGCTTGCCACCGCATCCAGGAGGTCCTGGAAGCCCCGCACCACGTCCTCGGAGTTCCGAAAGCCCACCCGGGTCCCCAGATCTTCCCCTTCCCAGTGGCGCCGGAAGGCATCGATGGCCTGAAGGGGGTCGGGGATGTGTTGAATCTCCCACCCCAGACGGCGCACCACGGAAGAAATCTTTTGAAAGTCCCGGGAGACGCGGAGGAAGCCGAAGTTGATGGGAAAAAAGAGCAGGAGGGCCAGCACCACCCCGCCCCCGGCCACCGCCAATCCCTGCCTGGCGGCCTGGAGTAGGGCCCGGTCCTTCCAGATGCCGCTCACCATCATCAGGCCGTGGGGCAGGCCCCGGCTGAGGACATAGACCTGGCGGGGGGTGTAGCGGTCGGGCCTCAGATGCTCGCTCTGGAGAAAGCTCCGGGGCACCACGCTCCCGGGGAGCAGGACGTGGTCGCCGTTCCAAGCCATGAAAATATGTCCCCGGGAGTCCGCCACCAAACTCCAGTACTGGAGCTCCATCTGAAGGTCCAGAGCGGAAAAGACCCGGTTGGGAACGAATCCCCCAAGGATCCAGTCGTCGCCGTAGGGGAGGGAGAAGGTAAAGAGTACGGCGCCATCTTCTGCCAAATAGGGCGTCATGTGCCACTGGCCATCCAGCAAGGTGGGAGATACCGCCAACCCCTCCAGCTGGGGCCCCATAAACACTTTGATGATCTTTCCTCCCTCTCTCGCCGAGCAGATCCCCAAAAAGGCCAGTTGCTCCGGCAGAAAGTCCCGGATCATCTCGACTTCCAGGGACTCCCGGGCCGCGATCCCCGCGAGGACCATCTCCTGCAGCTCGAACGTGAGGGCCAACTCCCTCGACAGGAGGGCCGATTGGCGCCCCAGATATTCCTCCCCCTGGTTTAGAAAAAAGACCATAAAGGCCGCCGCTCCCCCGATGCCCAAAAGGGTCAGCACCAGGGCAAAAAAGGCCACGATTCGCCGTCGGTAGGCCGCCAGGGAAAGTTTCATGGATTCATCACCTGAAAGTACCCCCTTCGGTTCAGTCGGAGGGGAAGGAGCTCCCCCTGGGAGTCCCCGAAGGCGTCCACCCGCCCATCCCTGCCGATGCCCCGTAGCTCCCGGGGCTTGGCCAGCGACCGCCGCAGGGCCTCACCCCCCCCTCCCGATTCGCCCAGGGCGTCCAAAAACCACCGCAGGGCCAGGAAGGTGTGGTGCTCCACCACGCCCAAGGGGAGGTCTCCGAAGCGCTCCCGCCAGAAACGGACGAAGGGGTGGCGGGAGTCGGCCCACCCCGGCAGGACCCCTTCCGCCCCCAGTACTCCTTCCCCCAGAAGGCGCGCCTCCTCCGCCGTGAGGGACGCCAATGACCAGGGAGAGAGGAGGAGGGTGGCCCCGGGCCACACCTGCCGGGCCCGCTGTCCCATCCACACCGAGGGGACCGAGGGGCCCACCACCAGGATCCCGTCGGGGGACAGGACCCCCGCCGACCGGGGTGAAAAGCTCTCCCCCATGACGTGGCGATAGGGGAGGGTGCGGAGGATCCGGGCTCCCCCCCGGATCACCATGTCCCGCACGAAGGACGTGCGGTACAGGTCGTTCTCCTCGTAGTATAGGACCACCAGGTTTTTCACCCCGGCCCTATGACAGAGCGCCACGTAGGCCTCGGCGTCACCCTCGGTGGATCCCCGGGTGCGAAAGAGCCAGTCGTCCTCTCGGTCAAAACGGGAGGACGAGGCCCCGGAGGCCAGGATCGGCACCTGCTCTCTGCTCGCCACTCTCCGGGCCGCCTCGGTCCCGAAGGAGTGGAAAAAACCCACCACCGCCCGGACATCGCGCCGGGCAAGCTCCTCCACGGCCTGGGTGGGGTCGTCGTCATAGGGGACTTCTTCCAGGCGTATGGGGAAGTTCCCCTCCTGGAGGTTGTGCCAGGCCACGAAGGCCCGCACCGTCATGAGGGTCTGCATCTCGGAGGCCCGTCCCCACCGGGCGGTGGAAAAGGCCACCCCCAGGGAGGTGCCCCGGGAGGCGGTGATGCGGCGAAAGACCCCCGCCGCCCCCAGGAGGCACGCCAGGACGAGGCACCAGATGAGCAGGGTGACCCACTCCTCCCGGAGGGAGACCTCCAGCCACTCTCCCCCCCTGCCGAACTCCTCCGCCCCGTCTTTCATCGTCGGACCGACACCGCCGAAATCCCCAGGGCGATGGAGAGCATGCCCAGCGTCCGGGTCAGGGTCAAGGGCTCCTGGAGCAGGGAGACCGAGGCCAGGAGGATGAGGAGGAATCCCCCCCCCGTCATGATGGGGTAGGCCACGGAGAGCTCCAGGCGGGCCAGGACCGCGCTATAGAGGACGAAGGTGGCCCCGAAGAGGGCAAAGCCCAGCACCACCCAGGGGTTGGTGGCCACCGTCCAGAGCACGGCCCCCACCCCCTGGTCCAGCACGGCCCCTCGCCCCGCCATCCCCGCCTTCATGCTCACGTTGGCCCCCGCATTGCAAAGGATCGCCCCAAGTAGCAGGAGCCAGCC
>CALMLW010000147.1 GCA_937868015.1 uncultured Synergistaceae bacterium
AGAAACGGCGTTTGCCGCACCTGTTATGGCCGAGACCTGGCCACCAGGAAGAAGGTCTCCATAGGAGAGGCCGTGGGAGTGGTGGCGGCTCAGTCCATAGGCGAACCCGGAACTCAGCTCACCATGCGGACCTTCCACACGGGGGGAGTGCGCCTCACGGGAGAAGACATCACCCAAGGCCTTCCCCGGATTGAGCAGCTCTTCGAAGTGCGCCGCCCCAAGAAAGTGGCCTTCCTGTCCAAGACGGAAGGGACCGTGGTGGAGATTCGAGAGACCGAGGGAAAGCGCAAGGTCATCGTGGCCTCCCGCGAAGGAGAAAAAGAACAGCGAGTCCAGTATAACGTGCCCATCTCCCAGAATCTTCTGGTGGAAGAAGGGGACCCGGTACAGCGGGGACAGGAGCTGACCGAGGGGCACAAAGACCCCCAGGACCTCCTGGAGTGCTTGGGCGTGGAGGAAGTACAAAAGTACCTGGTGGATGCCATCCAAGAGGTCTACCGATCGCAGGGGGTGCCCATCAACAACAAGCACATCGAAGTCATCCTGCGCAAGGTGGCTCCCATCAATCGGGTGCGCATCGTGGAAGAAGGGGACAGCTCCTTCGTGGCCAGCGAGCTGGTCTGGGCGGACGACTTGGAAAAGGACATGGCCCAGGTACGCGCCGATAACGGCGCCTATCTGGAAGAGGCCTACCGAGCCCTGGAGGGTATGGTCCTTCGGGATATGGTAACCACGGGAAATGCAGAGGCCGTGAACCCCTACAAGGGGGAAGAGCTTACGCCGGAGAAAATACATAGAATCCTTATGCCGGGGGTCCCGGTGGCGGAGCTTTCAGTCTCCGGCCCCGGGGGGACCATGCGGGTCATCCTCGGCGAGGCCACATTCCGTCGATCCATGGAGGGATTGGAGCTCATCTCTCCCTTCGTGGCAGAGGACGGCACCACGGTGGAGCCCACGCCAGCGCTTTCCATGGCCCAGCTCGCCCTCATCAGCCGCTTTGCCCCCCGCCCCATAGTGGTGCGTAACACCGAGGTGCTGAAGGAACTGGAAGACGTGGCGTACCTGGCGGAGGACGTGTCGCTGGAAGGCGCCGTCCTCGTCGCCAAAGACACCCTGCTGGATCGATCGGCGGTGGCCTCCCTCCAGAGAGCCCCGGTGGAAAGCATCAAAGTGTGGAAAAACACCGAGCGCCTCGTCGTCACGGAGCTCATGCGGGAACACCTCATCAAGAACGTATGGGGGCACCCCTTGGGGCGAGTCCTGGGAAAAGACGGGATGGAAATCGACGACGCCCTGCCTCCCATCGTGGACGGCGCCATCGTCCGGGGTCTCCTTGAGGGCAGCCTGACCGCCATAGAAATTAAGGGAGAAATCCTGTCGGCGGACCGGGTGCTTCGGGCGGTGTTGCAGGATCGGGCCTATGGGAAGGTTATCCTGGAAGACGTCCCAGGGCGTAAGGGCCAGGTGGCGGCCCACAGCGGTCAACTGGTGGACCAGGACGTCCTGGAAAAGCTGGTGCGAGCCTTCCCGGAGCAATTGCACCTTCGGACCGTCCACGCCACGGCGGAGAAGTGCCCTCTGATCCAGCAGGTGACCTTTGTGCGGCGCCTAAGGGAGGAACCCCAGGCCCGCCCCCTGCTCCACGGCATCACCAAGGCCGCCCTGGCCACGGACAGCTTCCTTTCGGCTGCGTCGTTCCAGCAGACCGCCCAGGTCTTGGCGGCGGCGGCCGTGCGGGGTGAGGTCGACCCCCTGCGGGGGCTCAAGGAAAACGTGATCATCGGCCATCTGGTGCCCGCCGGGACGGGGGTGGATCGCTTCCGGAGGATCGAAGTTCGCCGGACAGACGTAGACGGAGGAGAGCCCTCTTCCGAGGCATAGCGAACAAATTGAACCATGGGCAGAGAAAACTCCTAAGTTTTTAGCTCCCACATCGACCCGCGATGGGGGTCGGGGGGCCCATAGGGCGAAGAGATCTTTTGGAGAGGCCAAGTCAGGGGTTTTCCCTTGACAGCGGTCTCTCCTGTTGTTATCATTCCCTAGTCTGCGTGCGGGAGGGATTCTGTGTGCCTTTATCCGAGCTTGCGGTGTCCCGTCGAGTAGTGGGGGTACGTCAGGTGTGGCAGAAGCTCCGCAAGGCGTCGCTGCAAAAACTTTTTGTTGCGGAAGATGCGGAGGCCAGGATTGTTTCCGGCTTGGTCGAAGAGGCAGAAAAGCTGGGAATCGCAGTGGAGCGGGTGGCTTCCATGAAGACCCTCGGGCGGGCTTGTGCCATAGACCGAGGAGCGGCGGCGGCGGGGATCAGTCAGAACGAGGACGGACATCTTCGGCGACCGCTTTAGGTCGCTGTCATATTTGAAGGAGGGAGTTTTTTGCCAACAATCAGCCAGCTTATCCGCCTGGGACGGGAAGAAAAACGCCAGACCAGTGGAGCCCCGGCGCTGCAGCAGAATCCTCAGCGCCGCGGGGTGTGCACCCGGGTGTACACGGTGACGCCAAAAAAGCCCAACTCGGCTCTGCGGAAGGTCGCCCGAGTCCGGCTTACCAACAGCATCGAAATCACGGCCTATATTCCCGGCGAAGGGCATAACTTGCAGGAGCACTCCGTGGTGCTCGTGCGCGGGGGCCGAGTGAAGGACTTGCCCGGAGTGCGGTATCACATCATTCGCGGCACCTTGGATTGCGGCGGTGTGGAGAATCGCAAGCAGTCTCGCTCCAAGTACGGCGCACGGCGCGGCAAGAAGAAGAAGTAGGGGCTGCGGCAGGGGCGCCAGTCCGGCGGGCCATGGAAGCATACTGGGCGTTCTAGAAGAAGGAGGAAGTTCCTGTGCCGAGAAAAGGGCATGTGCGGAAGCGGGAGGGAAAGCCCGACGCCGTCTTTGGGAGTCTCGTAGTGGGCAAGTTCATCAATTGTCTCATGTGGGACGGTAAAAAGAGCACGGCGGAGCGCATTTTTTACGGAGCGCTGGAGAGGGCGGCCAAACGAGTGAGTGCGGAGCCCTTGGAGGTCTTTACCAAGGCTATGGAGAACGTGCGTCCCCTGGTGGAAGTTCGTCCCCGCCGGGTGGGAGGAGCCACCTATCAGGTGCCGGTGGAAGTGCAGGGTCCCCGGGCCCAGGCGCTGGCCACTCGCTGGGTCATAGGCTTCGCCCGGTCTCGGAAGGGTATCCCCATGGTTGAAAGACTGGCGCGGGAGCTCTGCGATGCCTTCAAAAACGAAGGCGGCGCGGTGAAAAAGCGCGAGGACACCCATCGCATGGCCGAGGCGAACCGGGCCTTTGCCCATTACCGCTGGTAGTCTCGAAGGCTTTCGTCGGGTTCATCTTCCGATGGTGAAAGGCAGATAATGGACGTCGTAGACCTTAAAAATATACGTAATATCGGTATTGCTGCGCACATCGACGCGGGCAAAACCACCACGTCCGAGCGGATCTTGTTCTACACGGGGCGCAAGCACCGGGTGGGAGAGGTCCACGAGGGCGCGGCCACGATGGACTGGATGGATCAAGAGCGCGAGCGCGGCATTACCATTACTTCGGCAGCCACCACGTGCCACTGGAAGGAGTGCTTGATCAATCTTATTGATACGCCCGGACACGTGGATTTTACCGTGGAGGTGGAGCGGTCCATGCGGGTCCTGGACGGCGCCGTGGCCGTGTTCTGTGCCGTGGGGGGCGTGGAGCCTCAGTCCGAAACGGTGTGGCGCCAGGCCGATAAGTACCGGGTACCCCGGGTGGCCTTCGTCAACAAGATGGATCGCGTGGGGGCGGATTTCAACGACGTAATCCGGGGCATCAAGGAGCGCCTCGGGGCCCGCCCGGTGCCCATCCAGATCCCCGTAGGGGTGGAAGACACCTTCCAGGGGGCCGTCGACTTGGTGCGTCAGCGGGCAGTGCTTTTTACCGATGAAATGGGGTCGGATCCCAAGGTGGTGCCCATCCCGGCGGAACTTCAAGAGGAGGCCCGCCTGGGCCGGGAGGCCATCGTGGAGGCCCTGGCCGATTTCGACGAAGAGATCATGGCCTTGTTCCTGGACGCCAAGCCCGTTCCAGACGACCTGGTCCGGGCCGCCCTGCGTCGAAGCACCATCGCCATGGAGCTCGTGCCCGTGCTCTGCGGCTCGGCGTTTAAAAATAAGGGCGTGCAGCTCCTTCTCGATGCGGTGGTGGACTATCTTCCGAGCCCCATGGATCTTCCCCCTACCATGGGCACCGACCCGGAGACGGGGGGAAGTGTCATGCGGGAGTGCCGCGTGGATGCCCCCTTCGCGGCCCTGGCCTTCAAGATCATGGTGGACCCCTTCGTGGGGCGCCTGGCGTTCTGCCGCATCTACTCCGGCTCCATGGATAGCGGCATGGCCTTGGAAAACGTCGGGGCGGGCAAGAAAGAGCGCGTGGGGCGCATC
>CALMLW010000148.1 GCA_937868015.1 uncultured Synergistaceae bacterium
CTATCTCCCTCGATGCCGTCATAGGCCTGCTCGAAGGCGATGTGTGCCGAAAGAGCCAGGGGCATGTTTTGGGCGTAGGTGCGCCCCAGGTAGCTGCTGAGGGTCAGGAGTCCCTTGTTATGAATGGGGCCGGTGAGCTTGACCTCGCGCTCAACGTTGACCACTCCTTCTTGCCCCATGAAAACATTGACGGTGATGCGCATGGGATGGCCGAAGGTGTGGTCTCTCATGTCGACCACCGCCAGGCCGTTGATCTGTCCTGTCCGGAAACCCTCCGTTTCGATGCGGATGGTGCCGTCCTCATAGGCCCTTTGGATGCGCTCTTCCATGAGATTGGATCGGAAGAATTTTTCCCCAATAGCCTTACGGACATCTTCCCTTCCTACCAAAGTTTGTTGGTCCAGAGCGGCCCAAGCGGAGGCTTCGACCACAATCTCGGTGATGCGGTTAAATCGGGTGGTCATGCGGTGCTGGTATCCCGAAAGTCTGGCGGACCACTCCACCAGTTCTGCGACGCCTTCGTGGGAAAAAGGCAGGAGCTTTTCTTTCTGCACGAATCCTGCCACAAAGTGAGCCAGGTCTCGCTCGGTATACTCCGTCCGAGGCATGTCCACGTCAAAATCGGCCTTGATTTTGAATAGCTTTTGAAACTCCGGATCGTATAGGTTGAGCAGGTGATAAATCCATCGCGATCCGATGATGACCACCTTCACGCAGACGGGGATGGGCTGGGGGCGAAGGGATGAGACGGGGATGAATCCCAACTGTTCCCCCAAGTTTTCGATGGAAATTTCCCCCGTTTTAAGAACTCGCTTGATGGCGTCCCACGACATGAAATGACGAAAGAGCTCGTCGGCTTCGAGCAACAGGTAACCCCCATTGGCCCGATGCATGGCCCCCCCCACGATGTGGCGGAAGTCCGTGGTTAGGTATCCTTGACGGCTCTCGTACTCCACTTTTCCCACGGAATTGTAGTACGTGGGATTGGTTTCAAAGATCACCGGAGCCCCATCTTCCGGATCGTTGCTCACGATGACGTTGACGCTGTAGCGGGAAAAATCTAACTCGGCATTCTCGTCGCGGGCGGCGGCAATAAACATGCTGAAATTGGAAATGATGTCTTCCGTAAGGGCCCCGATCCACTCCCCCAGCTTCCCTTCGTGGGAAAAGCTCTCTCCCAGTTCGTGGAGGAAGGGCTTGATGGCTTCTCGGCATATCTCTGCTTCGAGCTCCTTGATACGCTCTTTTAGGTTCTTTTCCAAATCCCTAATGGCCCGGAGTGCTTCGAGGGTCTTTTGGGAGATTTGCTCAGACACTCCTTGGAGGGCCTTTTTTTC
>CALMLW010000149.1 GCA_937868015.1 uncultured Synergistaceae bacterium
ACAAGGAGGGGCTGGGAAACCTCACGGCGTTGGTGGATTATAACGGCATCCAAATTTCCGGCGCCACCGGCGACGTCATGCCCGCCGATCTGGAAGCCCTTTGGAAGGCCGATGGCTGGCGGGTCCTCTTCTGCGACGGCCACGACTTTCGAGATCTCTACCGGGCCCTGCGGGAGGCCTGGCATGACGATAAGCCCACGGTGGTCTTCTGTCGCACGGTGATGGGCAAGGGCGTGAGCTTCATGGAGGGCAAGGCGGATTACCACGGCAAGGCCCCTTCGGGGGAGCTCTATGCCCAGGCCATGAGAGATCTGGGGGGAGATCCGGACCGCCTTGCGGCGGCGAAGAAACGGCGAGGGGCGGAACTGTTGCCCCAGAGGTGCCGTGTGCGGCCCTGCCTGCCGGAGATGGATCTGGGGGAGCCCAAGACCTATGATCCGGCGACGAAGACGGACTGCCGGTCGGCCTTTGGCGAGGCCCTGGCCGACGTGGGGCGCCGAAACTACGGTGTGCCGGGGCGGACGCCCCTTCTAGTCTTCGACTGCGACCTGGCGGAGTCCGTGAAGACCGGGGCCTTTGCCAAGGCATGCCCCGACTGGTTCATCCAGGCGGGGATCCAGGAGCACGCCGTGGCCACGGCGGCGGGGGCCGCCAGCGTGGGGGGCGTGGGGGCCCTGTGGGCGGATTTCGGAGTCTTCGGTCTGTCGGAGGTCTACAACCAGCAGCGCCTGAACGACATCAACGAGACAAATCTCAAGATCGTTCTCACCCACGTGGGGCTTGACGTGGGAGAAGATGGCATGACTCACCAGTGCATCGACTACGTGGGGCTTTTGCGCAACACCTTCGGGTGGAAGCTGGTGGTGCCCGCCGATCCAAACCAGACGGATCGGGCGCTGCGCTACGCCCTGGGGAGCTGGGGAAATTTGGCCCTGGCCATGGGGCGGAGCAAGCTTCCGGTGATCACCCGGGAAGATGGCACGCCCTTTTTCGCCGGGGACTACCGGTTCGTCTACGGCGCCGCCGACGTGGTCCGAGAGGGGGGGGACGTGACCATCGTCTGCTTAGGGGCCATGCTCTGGCGGGGCTTGGAGGCCCGGGAGCTCCTGGCGGCCCGGGGAATCAGCGCCCGGGTGGTCTCCGTGTCCTGCCCCCTGGCGCTGGGGGACGGAGATCTGCGGGAGATGGCCTCCCCCGGCGCCCTGGTGACCTACGAGGACCATCACGTGGGGACGGGCCTAGGGGCGGTGGTGACGTCCCGGATGGCCCGTTTGGGCCTCTCTTGCCAGGTGGCCACCCTAGGGGTCCACCAGTACGGCTGTTCTGCGGCGGCGGAGAAGGTCTACGCCACCATGGGATTAACCTCCGAAGATGTGGTGGAAACGGTGGAACGTCTCCTGGGGCGCCGATAGTGCTTCTTCCCGGCGACCTGGCGCTTCTCTGGTCTCCCGAGCGGGGGGACCGCTATCTGGTGAAGGTCCAGCCCGGCGCTTCCCAGGGGACCCAACTGGGGGCGGTGCCCCACGCCCTTTTGCTGGAGCGCTCCTTTGGCGATGTGGTGCACACCCATCTGGGGCATCCTCTCATGGTGCTCCGTCCCTCGCTGGCGGAGTTCTGTCTTCGCATCAAACGTCGTACCCAGGTGATCTATCCCAAGGAGGCGGGATATCTCCTGATGTATCTGCACATCGCCCCCGGAGCCACGGTGGTGGAGTGCGGTAGCGGCTCCGGGGGATTTACCACCGTGCTGGCCCACTTCGTGGGGCCCCAGGGGCGGGTGGTCTCCTACGACCGGCGTCCGGAGTTCCAGGATATCGCCCGGAACAACGTGGATCGTTGGGGCGTGGGGCTCCAGGTGACTTTTAAGACGAAAGACATCGAAGAGGGCTTCGACGAGACGGAGGTTTCAGCGGTCTTTTTGGACGTGCCCACCCCCTGGGCCTATCTGGAGCAGGCCAAAGGGGCCCTGCGTCCCGGGGGTCGTCTGGGCATTCTGGTGCCCACGTTCAATCAAATTCAGCAGAGTATCGAGGCCCTTCGGGCGGGGTCCTGGGTGGACATCGAAGCGTTGGAGATTTTTTTGCG
>CALMLW010000150.1 GCA_937868015.1 uncultured Synergistaceae bacterium
TGGAAGTGTTTTTCAATCGTCTTAAGCATTTCCGAAGAGTTGCCACCCGCTTCGAAAAGCTTGCAGACAGTTTTCTGGCCATGGTTCATATGGTCTGCTGGATGCTCTGGTTGCGGTGATTTGAAAACACGACCTAAGTACGTGGCGGTGACGGTGGCCGTGGTGGAGCGCTGGGATGAGACGCCCCTCTGGAGCGCCTCCGCACCCCTGGACGTTCTGGGAGGCACCCCTGTGGGATCGACCACCGCCGCGTCTTCGTCGGCGGCGTCTTCGAGCGCCACTGTTGCCTCCGCTCCATCGGCGGTGTCGTCGAGCCCATCTTCTGCCGCGCCTTTGCCGACGGAGGCCTCCGGACAGGCTGCCTCCGCTCCGACCCCCGAGCTTTCCGGTGGATCGCCGGAGAACGACTTTCGGAATACCTCGGAGGAAATGGCGGTCATCGACGCCTATCCCATTGATGAAGCGCTGAAGAAAGATCTGAAGATGCTGCACAAGGGGGGGTATTTCTCCTATTCCGCAAAAAACTACGCCCAGGCGTATCAGGCCTTCTCCCGGGCTCTGGAGCTCTACGATGGGAATTACCTCGACGCCTACTGGGCCGCCCGGGCGGCGCACAAGGCGGGGCAAAAGAACGCCATGAAACTTTTCCTAGAAAAGGCGTTGACCATCAACCCGCAGTATAGGCCCGCCAAGCAGTATCAGGAGGCCTACGGGAAATGATCCTGGAAAGGAGAAAGAACCCCGGAGTGCGGCGGTTTTGGATCCTTCTGGGGGTGTGGCTCGTGGCGGCCCTGCCCTGGAGCGGGGCGGAGGCCCGGATGCGGCTGGCTGTGGTAGATTTTCAGGACAACGCCAGCGGCGCGGGGGTCCGGATGGGGGAGCCCATTCGCAAGGCCATCACGGACATGCTGACCACGGAGCTCTTCAAGACCCAGCTCTTTACCCTGGTGGAACGCACGCGCATTGAGGCCATCGCCCGGGAACACCGTCTTTCCGCCGCAGGCCTTGTGGCGCCGGAGCAGGCGGTGCAGCTCGGTCGCCTTCTGGGGGCGGGGGCCATCATCACCGGCGCCATCACGCAGTTTGCGCTACAAGAGTTTGCTACCCCGGGAAACAGCGACCGCGCGGGGTACGTGACCCTCGACGTGCGGGTCATCGATGCGGAGAGCGGCGAGGTGCTTCTGGTGGCCCAGGGACAGGGCAAGGCGGACAAGATCAAGGGGGCGGATTATTTTCGCGACGTGACCCAGGGCGAGCAGGAGGGACAGGGCATCCTGGGAGCCGCCACCATGGACGCGGTGCGCCGGGTGGTGGGGCAGCTGGTGGCATCGCCCCATTTGGTGGAGGCCTTTCACCTCATCGATGGAGGGGGCCCCCGGGTGAAGATTGATGCGGGATCCACCCGGGGAGGCGTCAAGCGGGGTGACCTCTTCGTGGTCTACGTGGAGGGGGAGCCGGTGTTGGGAGTGGACGGCAGCGTCCTCGGTGTGGATCGCACCATGCTTGGGGTGCTGCGGGTCACGGCGGTGCAGCCCCGCTTTTCCACCGCAGAGCTGGTGCGGGGGGAGGCTTCCCAGCTTCGCCGGGGGGATTTCGTCATGCGCCTGGAGGGGGCCCCCGAGGACGTGGAGCTCGGATCGCGGTAGGCGAACAGAGACGGCTTGTCGTCAGCTCGTGCAAGAAGCCCCGGAGTGCGCCTGAAATCGGACGCCCTCCGGGGCTTTCCCCATGTGTCGGGAGAGATGTCGCGCCTCCCCCGACGAAAAAGTTTGCAGAAAGCCCTCGGGATGTGCCAAAGATGCCCTGGCACCGCCAGGAATTTATTAAAGAAAATCTTAAAGCGGGGGGCCGACCTCTTTTCCGAAAAGTGTCCGTAGCCTTTTTTCCCGTCCCGGGGCATGGCCGGAAGAGAGCCGGAAGCCCGCCCCTCCGCCGACGCCCGAAGCTACGGCGCCGCTCTGTCGGCCTTGGGGGCATGTTCCTCCATGCGGTGGAGCCACTCGTGGACAAGGGCGTTGAAAAGGGTCTCTTGTTCGATGTGCAGATGGTGCCCCGCCCGGTCGAGCACCGCGAAGGTGGCGCGGG
>CALMLW010000151.1 GCA_937868015.1 uncultured Synergistaceae bacterium
CCCACCCGGCCCTTCCCGGGGCTCCCACGGACCAGACCCTCGCCAAGGTCTTTCCCCGCATGGATTCCCGCCTAGCCCGTAGCGTGGCGGCCGCCTGGGCGGACCGGGGGATCATGGTGTCGGAAGAGGGACGTCTTCGTCTGAGGGAGTTCGTCCCCCAAGATCTGGAAAAGTTGGATCGGTGGCTCGAAGAGCTGGAGTGCAAAAGCCTGGACAGGGGGATGCAGTTTTTTTCCGTAGGGGAAGCCCGCCAGTATCTAGGCATCAGCGAAAAGGAGATGGATCTGGTGCTCCAGCGAGGTAAGGAGCAGCACCGGCTCTCTCTCATGGGAGAGCAGATGCTGCTGTTTAAAGAGGTGGAACGGCGGGTCATCGCCCTCCTGGAAGGCCTGGAAGGGGATCTCACCCTGGCGGCAGTCCGGGACGCCTCCGGCAGCACCAGAAAGTACATCTTGCCCCTGCTGGAGCACCTGGACGCCCGGGGGATCACCCGCCGGGTGGGAGATAAGCGGATCCTCCGGAAAAGGCCCCCCGAAAACACCTAGGGCCTTAGGGTCCGCCCCTGCGGCGCGAAGGGCCGCCTAAAAGACCGGACTTATTGCGACTTTTTGTGTCCGAAGATCAAAAAAGCCAGGGCGCCCCAGGGGAGAAGGGCGATGCACCGCAGGGCAACTTCGAGCCCCCATCGGTCCGCCAGGGCCCCGGCGGGGATGGTCACCAACCCTCCGAGCCCCCAGGTCACCCCCAGCACCAGGGCGCTGACTATGGATCGGGCGTAGGGAGCTTCGGCCTGGGCCATGGCGCCGATGACCGGCAAGGGAGCGCTCAAGGCGGAAAAACCCAGGATAAGGAGCACCACAAACCACGGACCGGAGCACCAAGTGGCCGCGAGGAGAAAAAGAGGCGCCATGGTCACCATGGAAAGCATGAGGCGGCGCGGCCCCAGGTGCTGGGCCAGAAAGCCGCTGGCCAGCGAAGCCAGAGTGGCGGCAAAGGTGACCGCAAAAAGAAGGTGTCCTCCGTCTTCCAGCGCCCCTCCCCTGCGGGTGATCCACAGCGGAAGGAAAAACCTGATCCCCGAAAACGCCGCATCCATGAGAAGGGAAGTGACCCAGAGGGGAAGGATGCGGCGCATGATCTCAGACACGTGGCGGAAGAAGTTCCGATCCCCGACGATGGGGGGGCGGTCCGTTAGCCGGGGTAGGTAAAATACTAGCGCCGAGGCGTAGATCAGCGTGGGAACCACGGCGGCGATGAGCCCCTGGGATCCGAAAAGGTGGACGAGGCCTAGAGCGTAGTGGGCGCTGAGGGTGGATCCTAGCATGCCCGCAGCCCCAAAGATGGAAAGGGCCAGCGGGAGCCTGTGGGTGG
>CALMLW010000152.1 GCA_937868015.1 uncultured Synergistaceae bacterium
TCTCCTCCGGAAAATTGCCGCACTCCCGCACCGGACGTCCCAGGGCGTGGCGCCGTGAAAGGCCCGTGCGGCGTTCCGCCTCGGCGTTCCACTGGGTCACCCTTCCCTGGACGTCCACCCCCACCAGGATGGAGGGCATGGAGTCCACCACGTTCTGGAGGTATTTTTCCAGCACCCGTCGTTCCTCTTCCAGGGCCTTTCTCTCCGTGATGTCCGCCATGGCGCCCACGATGCGGCGGGGCTTCCCGGAGGGGTCCCGCTCGACGACCTTGCCCCGGTCCATTACCCAGCGCCAATCTCCGTTCCGGGCGGCCAGGCGATACTCTAGGGTATACCCCTCGCTCTCCCCGGAGAAGGCGCTTTGGACAAGCTCTTCTGCGGCCTTCCGATCCTGGGGGTGCAGGAGCTCCTCCCACCGGTTCAGGGTCATGGGGCCCTCCTCCGGGGTGTACCCCAGGATGGCATAGGCCCGGGGACTCCAGTAGACCTCCCCCGTGGAAAAGTCCGCATCCCACAGGCCGTCGCTGGTGGCTTCCAGGGCGAAGCGCAGGCGCTCTTCGCTGATCCGCAGGGCTTCTTCCGCCCGGCGACGGGCGGTGACGTCGGCGAAGATGCAGGCAAAAAAGCCCCGCCGAGGGGAATAGGCGGTGACTTCGAAGTAGCGCCCCAGTTCCGCCGAGATGTTTTCGAAGGTGACGGATTCCCCCGTCAGCGCCACCCGGCCGTAGGTGTCGATCCAATGGCGCTCCGTGCCCGGCAAGACCTCTTTCACGGTGCGCCCCAGCAGGGACTCCCGCCGCAATCCCGTGAGGCGCTCGAAGGCCGGGTTCACCGCCAGGAAGCGATAGTCCTGCGGCATTCCGTCCTGGTCCAGGATGATCTCGTGCAGGGCGAAGCCGTCCAGCATGTGGTCGAAGAGTTGGCGGTAGGCCCCTTCTCCTTCCGCCGCGATCCCCCCCGCGATGCCCTCCACGGTTTCCTCGAAAATCCCCTTTGACGAGGGGTCGGGGGTCTTCGCCTCCTCGCCCCTTTCGTGACTCGCGTCTCGGGCCATGTCCATTCCTCCTCCCGGGCCGCCGGGGGCCTTTCCTTAGGCCTTCCCTCCGGCGGTGCTTTCCCATGGTATCGCCAAGGGGAAAATCTTCAAGGCGGCGTTTCCGGCCTCGCCATTAAGAAATCCGGGCTCCATCTTCGGAGGCCCAGGGTCTTTTACGCCCGGGGCCCGAGGCGGGCCTTTCTCCCCGGGCCCCGCCTCGCCCACGATCGGCGCCGGGGTCGCCCTCTCCCCGGCGCCACGTCGTCATCTTTTGCCGAAAATCACCCCATGGGACGCCGCCAGGTGGGCCAAAAAGTCCCCGGGGTCGGGGGATTTTCCCGTGGCCCGACGGATGAGCTCGGGGGCCAAAAAGAGCCCCCCGGGGCGATGGACCTTTTCCCTCATCCA
>CALMLW010000153.1 GCA_937868015.1 uncultured Synergistaceae bacterium
GATGGTGTCCAGGTCGGGTTCCTGGAGGAACATCTCCATCCCCACCGTGCCTTGGCCCGCCACCACCCAGGGATCCTCGTAGGGAGAGACGTAGATCCGCCCCTCCCGGCGGCAGATCTCCAGGGCCCGAGCCTCCGTGTCGTCGTAGAGGGCGCCGAAGACCTCCAGGGTGACGAAGCCTCCCCCCAGCTGGCAAATGGCCCGGCGCTTCACCTCGGGGCACCCCTCGGGAACAAAGATCCGGGCGTGGACCTCCAAGGCCCGGGCCGCCACCGCCACTCCCTGGGCATGGTTTCCGCTGGAGGCGGTCCCCACGCCGCGCCACCGCTCTTCTTCGGTCAGGGAGAACATGCGGTACAGGGCCCCGCGGATCTTGAACGAATGGCACTTCTGCTGGTTTTCCCACTTCAGGAACACCTCGGCCCCCGTGATTTCGCCGAGGTCAGGAGAAGGCTCCAAGGGCGTCTCGTTCACCCGATGGCGCAAAAACTTGTGGGCCCGCACTATCTCCGTGATGTCGGGCCATCCCCGCTCTTCCATCTCTGGCCTCATGACTTCACCTCCCTAAAACCGATCCCCCCGCCCGATCCTCCTCCCTTCGACCCCTTCACGGAAGCCTCCGGAGGCAAAGGGGGCAAGGGATCGCGCCCCTCACTCGACAAGAAGCTGTCCCGCCCCCAACTCCGCCGCCCGGGCGAGGGCCCGAGAGGCCCCCGCCAAGTCCTGCAACGCCATGCCTGTGACGTCAAAAAGGGTGATCTCCTCCTCCGAGGAGCGCCCCGGCGCTCGCCCCAGGAGGACCTCTCCGATCTCCCTCACCGATCCCTCTTCCAGAAAGCCCCGGTCCCGGGCATGGTGACACTCCCCCCGGGAGAAGGCCTGGGCCCGATCGTCGGCAAAGACCCGGGCCTCTTCCAGCAACGAGGCCTCCACCTCCTGCTTTTCGGGCATGTCCGCCCCGATGGCGTTCACGTGGGTACCGGGGGAGATCCAGCCTTTCCATAGGATGGGAGTGGAGGCGGGGGTGCAGGTGACGATGAGCTCCGCCTCCCGAGCCGCAGCGGGCACCTCGTTCCACCCCAGGGGGCGCAGGGAAATCTGGGGAAAAAAGGGCGCCATATCTCCCACGAAGCGCCCCACCGCCAAGGCGTTGCGCCCCGCCACCGCCACGTCCCTCACGTGGGGAAGCGCGGCGGCGATCCCCGCGAGCTGGGCCCGGGCCTGGCTTCCGGTACCTAGGATGAGCCCTCGGCGGATCCCGGGGCGGGCCAGAAGGCGGGCCCCCACGGCCCCCGCCGCACCGGTGCGAAGCTCCGTGAGAGAGGCCCCATCCACCAATCCCAGGGGATGGCCCGTCTCCACGTCCATCACCACCACCAATCCCGCCAGGGCGGAAAGCCCCCGCTCCACGGGATTATCCCCGGCGTAGCCCATGACCTTGAGGCCGAAAAACCCCCGGGGAAAACCTTCTTCCCCCTCCCGCACCCAGCCGGACTTGATGTCCATGTCCCGGAGCTCGGGCTCGAAGACCTGGGAAATTACGGGCCACCGCACCCCCTGGCCGGAAACATGCCACCGGTAGGCCCGCTCCACGCAGGCCATCGCGTCTTCCATGGACAAAAGGGCGCGAAGATCTCGGGCGTTGAGATAGCGCATGCCGTAACTCTTCACCTTTGTGACACCTCCTCGGGGCCTCCCGGCGCTGCAAGGCCCCCCTCAATTCCCTTTAGGGGTGGCGGAGCGAAACGATTCGGGGCATAATTGGATCCAGTGGATCCAAATTATACTCCACCTCTCCTCTCCGTCAAGGGGAAATCCCCCCTTCTCCAGGAGCGCCCAAAAAGAGGCGTGGCGCTCCCATCGTGGGAGTGATATCCTGTGAGGAGGTCCCACGCCTTTCTGGAAGAACTGCGTCGCCCCGGGATGGGGACCCTCTTGCGCCAGGACGCCTGAGTGCGCCGCCGATCTCCGCTGGCAGCCCGTCTTCCGGTGACATCAAAGGGCCGGGGGCCTCTGTCGCCTTGGAGATCCGGCCCGGGGGGCAAGGATCCTGGGGGACTTCCGGGAGAGGGGGAAGTCCCCCTCCCCGGGTATCGTTGTGTTTTTAAGGAGGACATGCCATGAAAAACGCCGTGATCGACGTGATTCGCTCCCGCCGCAGCGTGCGCCGCTATCGCCCTGACCCGGTCCCCCCGGAGGCCCTGGAAGCCGTTCTGGAGGCCGCCCTCTGGGCCCCCAGCGCCTGCGATGGCCAACCCTGGCACTTCACCGCCCTCGTTTCTCCCGAGCGCATTGCCCAGATAGACCGAGAGGCCTGTGCCTTCCTCGCCCGGGCTCCCCTGGATTGGGCGGCGGCCATGGGGCGCGCCGCTAACTTCCGCATCTTCTACGGCGCCCCGGCGGTGGTGGTGGTATCCGGCCTTAAGGACGCGGAGTTTCATACGGCGGTGGATTGTGCCATCGCCGCCCAAAATCTGGTGCTGGCGGCCGAGTCCCTGGGGCTCTCCAGCTGCTGGATCGGCCTCACCCACTGGTACTTCCAGTCCGAGGGGGCCCGACGGGACCTGGAGATCCCCGAAGGCTACGAGCCCCACTTCGCCATCGCCCTGGGTTATCGGGAAGGCCCCGCTCCGGAGGAACCGGAGCGCCGAGGGCACCCCGTGACGGTCCTGCGCTGACGCCCGGCCCTCCTGAGCCCTCGGACCGCCCACCCTCGCCCCCGCATCCAAAGTTCGAGGCGCTCCTCGGGGGTGAAAAGGCCGGGGCCCGGGGGGCCATCCCTTCCGGTCAAAAGACCCTACATACGCCAGAAAAGAGGAGACCCCATGGATCGGTCGACGTGGTGGCAAGGCGTAAAAAGCATGGTCCCCCTGGCGGTGAGCATCGCGGGATGCGGCGTCGCCTGGGGAACGCTGGCCCGGCAGGGGGGGATGACCCTTCCGGAGATCTTTCTCATGTCCTCCGTGGTCTTCGCCGGAGCTTCGCAGTTCGTGGCGGTGGGCATGCTCGGCGCCGGAGCGGGCATGGGGGAGATCATCCTCACCACGCTGATCTTGAACCTCCGCCACCTCCTCATGGGAGCCGCCCTGGCCCCCTACTTCCGGCGCCTCGCCCCCTGGCGCACCGCCCTCTTGGCCCACGGCCTCGTGGACGAGACCTTTGCCCTGGCGGCGGAAAGATTCCGCACCACCGGAGGTGACGCGGCGTTTTTTCTCGGCACTGGTACCTTGGCGTTCGTATCGTGGAACGCCGCGACCCTTCTAGGGGCCTTCGTGGGTTCGGGGACCCTGAACCCCCGGGACTACGCCCTGGATTTCGCCTTTTTGGGGGCCTTCACCGGTCTATTGGTGCCCCAGATCAGAAGCCGAAGCACCCTCTTGGCCTTTCTCGCCGCCGCCGCCACCGCCCTGGGGGGGCGCTTCGTGGCCTCGGAACGCACCGTGGTGCTCCTTTCCGCCGTGGCGGCGGCGGTGGCGGGGGTGTGGGGAGAACGCCATGCGAACTGACATGGTGCTGCTCATCCTGGGCATGGGGGCCGTCACCTACGCCACCCGCTTCACCTGCCTCTTTCTGGTGGGAAGGTACGCCCTGCCCCCTCTGGTGACCCGGGCGCTGGCGTACATCCCCATCGGCATTCTCACGGCCTTCGTGGTCCCCGCCCTCTTCTTTTCCGCCCCTGGCGACGGCGCCGGAGGGACCTCCGAGATGCTCTGGGGGGGGCTGGCCTCCGCCGCCGTGGCGGCCCGATGGGGGCACGTCCTGGGAGCCATGCTGGCGGGCATGGCGGTGGTGGTGCTCCTGCGCTGGAGCTTTTAGACGCCCCATCGTCGTCCACCGGAGCCCCGGGCCCGGCAGGGGGCTACCCCTTGATCACCGCCACCGGGCGGAGCCTCGCCACCTTGAGGCTCAACCCCGCGCCCTGCACCACGTCCACCACGTGGGACACGTCCTTGTAGGCTTCGGGGGCCTCCTCGCCGAGGGTGTGGAGGTTCTCCGCCATGACCGAAACCCCTCGTTTCGCCAGAGACCGCAGGAGATCCTTGGCCCCCGTCCTCTTCAGCGCCTCGGTGCGGCTCATGGTGCGCCCCGCGCCGTGACAGGTGGAGGCGAAGGTGCTTTCCTCCGCCTGGGGCGTTCCCACAAGCACGTAGCTCGCCGTCCCCATGCTGCCGGGGATCAGGACGGGAAGGCCCGCGAACGCCCGGGTCGCTCCCTTGCGGTGCACACAGAGGGTCCTTTTCCGGCCCTCCCACCGGTGCGTTTCCAGATGCGCCAGGTTGTGGCTGACATCCCAGACGGTATACAGGGGCTCCCGGGGAAAGAACGCCTTGAAAACGCGCCGCACCGCGTCGGCGATCACGTGGCGATTCGTCATGGCAAAGTTCGCCGCCGCCCGCATGGCCCCCATGTACCGTTGCCCCTCCTCCGACGACACCGGCACGCCGCAGAGCTGGCGGTCGGGGACGTCGATGCCGTAATGTCCCATGGCCCGGCGCATGATCTTCAGCGCGTCGTCGCACACCTGGTGCCCCAGCCCCCGGCTGCCGCAGTGGATCATCACCGCCACACATCCGGGAATGAGCCCCAGGCGGGCGGCGTCCTTTTCGCTGTAGATCTCGTCCACCATCTGGATCTCCACGAAATGATTTCCCGATCCCAGGGTACCCAGCTGGGTCCGGCCCCGGTCTTTGGCCCGCTCCGACACCTCTCCGGGAAGGGCTCCCTTGAGACATCCCCCCTCTTCGGTGTGCTCTCCATCGCCCTCGGTGCCAAAACCGTGCTTCACGGCCCACGCCACCCCGCCTTCCAACACCTGGTCAAGGTCTTTGGGAGAAAGGGGCTTACCTCCTCCGGAGACCGCCCCCGAAGGCACGGCGGAAAAAAGGGCGGGAAGGAGCTTGTCCACCACCCGGCCGAGGTCTTTTGCCGCGATGGAGGACGCGAGGAGGCGCACGCCGCAGGAGATGTCGTACCCCACGCCCCCGGGACTGATGATCCCCTCTTCCGCGTCGAAGGCGGCGACCCCGCCGATGGGAAAGCCGTACCCCCAGTGGATGTCCGGCATGGCGAAGCTGTATCCCACGATGCCGGGAAGGGTGGCCACGTGGGCCACCTGCAGGATGGCGTTGTCGTCCTCCCGCAGGGAGGCGATGTACTCGTCGGCGAAGATCATGCCGGGAACGCGCATGCCGGGCACCGCCCCCGGATGGAGCAGGAGGCGGGTGCCGTCGATCCGTTCCAAAAACTTTTTCATGCGGACATCCCTCCCGTCACAGATCCAGATAGAGCCGCAGGAAGGGGTGGGGAGAGCTCTCCAGCACCATGCCCCCGTACGTCGCCGCCTTCACCGCGATGCGCCCCCCCGGCGAAGGAAAGAGAAGTCCCTCGGCGACGAGGGCGGGGGGATGGGGCGTCACGGTGAGGGAGGTGGGGTGGAAAAAGACCCCTTCGCTCTCCAGGAGAAAAAGGAGCTCGTGGAGCCAAGAGACCACCAGTTCCTCAAGATCCAGGGTCTCCAGTCGGAGGACGCGGCTCTTTCCGGCGGTGCCCTCCGGGGGAAGGGGGGGAGCCCCGTCGAGGCAAAGGCAATAAAAACCCTCCGCCGCCTGCAGAAAAAGATCGTGCCACGAGGTGGCCCACACCTCCAACCCCGCATCGGCGGTGTGATCGATGATTTTCCATCCCATGGGGCTCCCTCCCCGACCGGCTCCAGGTAAAATGCCTCGACGAAAGGCTTCTCCCCCCTCCTCGCGCCCTTGGGCCGAGGGGCGCGGGCGTTGCCCCCGGAAACGTCTCCGGGAAACGCCTTCCCCTGTCGCTTTCCCCGTCGGCGGAATTTTTTTCGCCAGCGTCGGTCGTCGCCGGTGGATGGGGCCCACGGCCTCTCGCCGGGCCGAGGGGAGATTCCTACGCCGTCGCCAAAATTCCCCCTTCTTCCTAAGCGGCATCCTGGGGAGCGCCGCGATCTTTGCGTTGCGCCGGGCCGCCGGGCCGAGGGGCGGGAAATTTTCCCCACGCCCCACCGCCCCGTGGCCGGAGGCTTCTTCGGCGCCCTCTCACCGTCGGGCCCGTTCGCAGATTTCTTCTTCCGTCAGCGGGGCCCGGTCCGGGTGATGCGAGAGGCACAGGGGCACGCGCACCCGGCGAGGCGCCCCCCGGGGCGAAGCGAATTGAAAGGCCCCGCTTTCCAGCGTGGCGATCTCTGCGGCAACGCTCCCCCGATCTTCGAGGAAGGATCTGATCTGATCGATGATGCGGGGGGTATTCGCCCGACCACAGAACCAGGTGCTCATGTTCGACAGGGATCCGCCGTCGAGGTCTTTAGGGTTTTGGGTGGCCACCACCAGCCCCAGACCGTACTTTCGCCCCTGGGCCGCGAGACGCTGCAACCCCTGCTTACAGGCGCTGGTGCGCACCGAAGGGAGAAAGTCCTTGGCCTCGTCCAGCACGATGAGGCCATTCATGCGCCCCGGGGCCTGGATGGGGGGATGGCGACGCGCCCAGGTCAGGAGGGACAGGACCACGTGCCCCACCACGATCTGACGGTTCCGGTCCCCCGGAACCCCCACAAGGCTCACCACTGACACGGGGGTGCGCCCTCCTTCGAGGGGGCGTCCCCACAGGATCTCCGGATCGGCCAAGGGCCCTTCGCCGAAGAGGACGGGGGCGGTGAACATGGCCGATTGCAGGTTGTCCGCCGCCTCCCGGGCCAGGGCGGAAGCGGCGGAGATCTCCCCCGCCGTCCCGGGGGGAAGTTGGCGCAGAAACCCCAGAAAGGCGTGGATGTCCCCCCCCTCGCCCTGGGCAAAGGTCTTCACCGCCGCCGCCAGGACCCCCGCCATCCGCTTCGCCTTGGCTCCGCTCCCCACCACCGCCAGATCCGTCAGCATATCCACGGTCACGGTGGTCGCCAGCTGGAAGGCGTCGGCATCGTCCCGCAGCGCGGGGAAATCGGGCAGCCCCCGCAGGGCGAAGGGGCGCCCCCGGTCGCATCCCGGAGTCCAGATCCGGACCTCCGCCGTCTCGAAATACCGCTCCGCCCGAAGATCGTCTCCGGGATCCCATCCCTTGGGGGGGTCGGGCCAGCGGTCCCCCAGCTGGGCCAAATCCCCAGCGCTGTCGAACACCACCGAGGGAATGCCCGCCTGCGCCGCCTCTTCCACGAGGCGCTTGAGGAGCACGGTCTTGCCGCTGCCGCTGCCAGCCAACACCACCACGTGCCGGGCAAGGTCATCTGCCGAAAGGCGGGCCCGGGTGGTCTCTCCGGGGTCCCCCAGGACCACGACGGGGGCGTCATCGGAAGAGTGATCTCTCGCCTCCGGAGGCTGTGACACGCCCTCTCCCGACCCTCCGTCGCCTCCGCCGATCATGAGCCGCAGAGGGGCCAGGGATTCCAGGGAACTCAAGGGTTTGCGCTCCCGCAGCCAGACTTTAAAGGCCCCCTCTTCTTCCGGAGCGGAGGCTCCGGAGAGTTCCTCTCCCATCCTGACCACCGCCGCCAGGGTCCGGAGGTCGTCTTCGACGGGGGGCATGAAGACTCCCCCCGCCTTCAAGAAATCCTCCGTGATCCGAGGTCCCACCTTACCCCCCAGGGGGATCCCTTCGGGACGGAGGATCACCAACCGCCGCCGGGAGAGGTGCCGGGCGATGCCCGATTCGACCATCGCCGCCTGCAGGCGGTGGTTGTAGGCCGTATGATTTTCCCGGAGCAGCACCCGGAGGCACACATGCCACTCCGCATCGACTCCCCCGGCGCCCGTCACCATGCGCTTCCATCGCAGGTGAATCGCCGGGCAGGAGCGTCGCCCCCCCGAGGCGCTCTCCACCTCGAAGAAGGTATTTTCCGGGGTTTCGAGCTCCTCCACGCACCGACGACACCCTGCGGCAAAGAGCTCTCCCAGGGCCCCCTCGGCCCGGTCGTCGTCCTCCAGGTAGGGGGCGATGTCGACCGAGGCCCGGAGCTCCTCCAGGCGGCCATCCAGGGCCTGGAATCGCGACGACACGGCGGGGAGGGCCTCCCGAAAGGGGTCCGTCTCCGGCGACCCTAGCTCGCGGACCTCGCCGTGGGCGAGGCAGGCATCCCGGTGGCGGTGGCAGGCGCGCAGGATCTCCCGGGGGGAGTAGGTCTCCACAGCGGAGAAAAACTCCGGGGCAAAGGGCCAGGTGGAGTAGGGGGGGGAGAAGCTCCCCCGGGCCGCGTCGAGCCTCCTTTCCACCAGGTCGCGGGCGATGGAACTCTCGGAGACGGGAAGGAGTCGATGGGGCTCCGTGTACCGGTCGGCAAACGAGGCGGGAACGAGCTTTTTCAGGTGGTCCCACGTATCGCCGAAGCAGGCCACCACCGTCAGGGTGGAGGAATTGAGGCGGTCCCGCAGGGCTCCAAAGCCCTTGCCGATGTCCCCCAGGACCAATTTAGCCGTTTTGCCCTCTTCGCGGTCGGGGGCGTGGCGTGCGGCGTCCAGCAGGGGAAAGCAGTTGTCGAGCTGGTCGAAGGCCATCAGAGTGGGCCCTCGAAAGCTCAACATCCTAAAGATCCCCTGGATGAGATGCCCCGGATCGGGCTCGCACTGGACAAGGCCAAGCTGCATGCCGTCGAAGTCGTCGACCTTACTCCCCTGGAGCCACGCGGAGGCGAGGCTCCAGATGCGGAGGCAGGCCTCGTTATTCATGCCCATCAGGGCCCGGATCACGTCCAACGAAGGATGGGTGAAGCGGGTCCGGTGGCGTTGCCACAGGGCGTCCACCATGACTTTCGTCGCCCCGCGAAGGTCGTTCTCGCCGAGGGTCGCCACCTCGGCGGCGTACTCCAGCCCCTGGGCAAGGGTGGCGGAGCGCCCCGAGATGTCTTCGGCCTCCACGAAGAGGGCGGCGATGACGTGGCGCAGCTGGCTCACTCCCTCCACCTCCCGGGTGAGGGAATCGGCGAGGCCGAGCAGAAGGGTATGGTCGAAGGAGCGCACGTCGGTCATGTCCACGTAGACGAAGGTCACCCCTCGCTCCGTGGCCCTCCGGCGCAGCTCCCCCAGGAGGTGGGTTTTGCCCAGACCCGCATCGCCTTTGAGCACGATCCCCAAAGGGGTTTCCCCCGCCTGGGCCGAGGCCTCCACCCGGGCCAGAATGTCGGCGCGCACCCGATGGTGTAGCTCCGGCACGTCGCGGGGGTCGTCGAACCAGACGCTGCCGAGCTGGCGCGTGAAGGAGAAATCCGCTCGGCGGAGGTAGGCCAGATGCTCCGTAGAAGGCAAGACCATCGCTTCCTTTCGGTCCGTCGGGATCACGGCATCAACACCACGACGTGCTTGTCCGAAGCACCGATGCGAATCGCCGCCCGGCGGTCCTCGTCGGTGAGGGCGGACACGTCGTTATTCGCCTCCAGGGAGACGCGCCCCTCTTTCAGTAGCCCCAGGAGCAGGGCGTCCACCCGGTCCGGCGACCAAGGGGCCAGGGCCCCCTTGACCAGGGCCAGGGGCAGGCGGTCGCCCCCCTGGGATTTCGCCAATCGCCCCATGACGTCGATGATGCGCCGGACCGGATCTCCATCCTCCGGGGGGGCGGGAGAGAAAATCGACGCCAAAGCCCCCCCCTTTTGCACCCACCCTTCCACCACTCGGAACAGAAAGGCCAGCATCTCCCGATCTCCCCGGGTGAGCCCCCGTTTGGTCGCCACGCGCTCCGCCATCGCCCCCAGGTGGGCATGGGCCCAACGCCACCCCTCGTCGGTGACGGCGGCGTATTTAGACCTTCCCCGGCGGGTGATCTCCACCAATCCCCCCTCCGTGAGGGGCTTGAGGTCGGCGGTCTTTTTCAGGCTTACCTGGCGGTGCAGCTCCGTGGCAGAGATGTCCTCCGCGCCCCGGGCCTCGCGCAGCAGGAGACAGTAGAACCATTCCAGGGCCTTCCCCTGAACTTCCATGGCCATCCCCCCAAAAAGTCATCCCCCCGGACAAAGAGATCCCCGGGGAATCGTCCCCCACGCCCCCCTTCGAGTCCCGCCCCCGGGGGGACGCATGGAAATCTACGGTCAATCATAGCGACGGGGGCCGAAAAAGACAAACGATAGTTCTTCCCGGAGGCCGGGGCATCGAGGGGGGATAATGCCGGCATTTTTCCCTTGATGAGGGTCCTCCGGATTGCTATCATGGCTCCCATCGCCCCCGGGCCTCCGCCAGAACGGCGCCCCATCGGGGCAGGGATTTTTTCCCTAGAGAGAGACCTAGAGAGAGAAAGGAAGGCTCCCATGACCCCCATCCTCATAAGACATTACGTCCATCCCCAGCGCAGCGAGGCGGAGAACGCCACGGGGCTCACCCTGGGGCGGCTGATCTCCGCCCACGCGCCGCGCTTTGCCGCTCTGGATCTTTCCCTGGATCTGGAGGTGGTGCCCTGCGACGCCCCGGAGGACCGAAACCGCGTCACCTTTTCCTATCCCGTGCCCTCGGATGACGAAGAGCCCCCCCAGGATCGGGAACGCTCCCTGGAGGATCTCTTGGGTCTAGGGGTCGTGGTGTCCCCCGGAGCGCCCCATCGCACCCTGGTTTACGAAGGCCAGGCCTACGACGCCATTCCCCCGGGACTCCTGGCGGACGGCCTCCTGCGGGTGGCCATGGCCCTCATGGGGGGCGGAGGGTGTGGCTCTTCCTGCGCGGGGTGCCAGGGGTGTGGGGCCTAGGGACGCACTCAAAGGCAATTTAAGGCGATTCGGCTCGGCCGGGGCCCGCACCGGCCGAGCTCCGGCGAAGGCCCGATGGTAAGGAAAAGGGGCCCCGCCACGAAAGGAGAGAAGATCATGGATGGAGTTTGGCTGGTCACTCGAGGGGGAGACAAGGGAGAAACCTCTTTGGGCGACGGAGAGCGGGTGCCCAAGGATTCCCCTCGGGTGGAGACCTATGGCACGCTGGACGAGTGTCAGGCCGCCCTGGGGCTGGCCCGGAGCCTCTGCCCCTTCGATGACTTGGGGCAGGAGATCCTGCGCCTGGAAGATCACCTGGGCTCCGTCATGGGGTACTTTGCCGCCTACCCCGGCATGGAAGAGCCCGACGTCACTCTGCTGGACGGCGTGGTGGAAAGGGTTCGGGGCGTGGTGGGAGACTCCTTCTCCTTCGTGCGTCCCGGGGACTCCGCCCCGGGGGCGGCGCTACACCTGGCCCGGACCGTGGCCCGCCGGGCGGAGCGCTCCGCCGTGAAACTCTACCGCATGAACCAGCTCTCCGACCAGGCCTATGCCTACATCAACCGCCTGTCCGACGCCATCTACGCCCTATCGCTCTGGGCCGACAAGGCCAGTAAGGACCGCACCGCCCCATCTTCAAAATAGCTTCGTGCCCCTCCGACGAAGCCGGAGAGGGAGGAAGGCCTTCGGCGGAGGGGCACGCCGTGGAACGAATGGGTCGTGGCATATTTTCCCCGGAAGCCCTATAATGGTATGGAGCCTTCAGCATACAAAAAACCTGACATCGCCCGCGCGAGGAGGTCCCCCATGCCAGACAACCCTCTGTCCCCGACCCAGAACATCGACCTGCGACAGATCGTCTACGAGAAGATAAAGGAGGCCATCCTGGATGGCATCATCCACCCCGGGGAGCGCCTCTCCGAGGTGGATCTGGCCGAAAAGCTCACCGTGTCTCGGACGCCGGTACGGGAGGCCATTCGGCAGCTCGCGGAAACCAAGCTCGTGGCCCTCATCCCCCGCAAGGGGGCCTACGTGGTGCTCCTGTCGGTGCAGGACGCCAAGGACCTCTACGAGCTCCGGAGCGCCCTGGAGTGCTGTGCCCTGACCCACCTCTGCCAGAATCCCCCCGCAGAAGCCCTGCAGGAGGTGCGGGCCGTCTTCGACGGCTTCAACGATTCCATGTCTCAATTCATCCACTACGATCGCCAATTCCACAGCATCATCCGAAGCGGATCGGGCAACAAGTTTCTTAATAGCGTTTTGGACAACGTGGTGGACCTCATCCAGCTCTGCCGTCGCTACGCCCTGGAGGTGGTCCCCCTGGCCACCTCGGCGGCGGAACACGTGGGAATCATCGATGCCATCCTCGCCCGGGACGTGGAAAAAAGCCAACGCCTCCTCCGGGATCACCTGCGGCGGGCCTCGGAATCCCTGGCCACCTACCTGGAAAAACACCCGGAGTTCTCCCGACAGACGCCCTGACCTCTCTTCCATCGATGCCGACAAAAAGGAGGTTTCTCTGTGGAACAAGGATGGGGTTTTGTGATCTATAAGGCGGTGGCCTCCCTCGCGCTCCCCCCGGGGCTTTTGGTGCTGGGACTGGCCCTTTTGGGGCTCGGGGCCCTGCGCCCGCCCCGGCGCCGGGGGCTGGGGTTTACCCTTTTGACCCTTTCTGTGGCGATCTACGGTATGAGCACCCCCTTCGGCGCCCAGGCACTCCTGGGCACGCTGGAATCCCCCTGGAAGGCCGATATTCCCCCTCAGGATCGGCGGTGGGGAGTACTGGTGCTGGCGGGAGGAGTGATCGTGAGGGACGGAGAGCCGGCGGAGCTCAATTCGTTCACCCTGGCCCGGCTGGTGGGGGGATGGGAAGCGGCCCGACAGGGCCCCTGGCCCATGATCGTGAGCGGCGGCCCTTCTCTGGAGGCCCCCCAGGCCCCCTCTCTAGGGGCCCTCATGGAGGAACGCCTCCGCCGTTGGGGGTACGAAGGCACGGTATGGCGGGAAGAAACTTCTCGTAACACCTGGGAAAACATGACGGCCTCGAAGGCCATCGTGGTCTCGGAAGACCTGGAGGGCGTCATCGTGGTCACCGATGCCTTTCACATGTCCCGCTCCATGGCCATGGCCCGGAGAGCCCTGCCGGTGGCGGTACGCCCCTATCCTGTGGGCTTTCTGGTGGACCGGCGCCCCATCACGTTCTGGGATTTCCTCCCAAACCCCGGGAGCTTGCACCACAGCATGATCGGCCTGAAGGAATACTTAGGGCTCTTTGCCTACGACCTCTACGGCTTCCTTTTCTCGTAGCCTTCTCGTGGCCGCCCGGCCAGCGCCCCGTCCCCTTCTTTTCCCGGAGACTCGATTAAAACCTCTCTTCTCCTTCAAACAGCCGGGCCATGAGGGGTTCCGCGCTCCTTCCTTCCCCCAGGGCCTCCTCCATCTCCTCCGCCAGACGCTTTAGGTCATCCCGACCACACTGCGCCGCAGAGGATCCGAGCCTTTCCGCCAGGATGCGGGCCTCTTCTTCGTTTCCCGCGACCCAGGCTCGCCGGAGGGCCGTGCGGATCAGGGGGAGCTCGGCGGCAAAGGCCTCTTCCATGGAGAGCCTATCGGCCTCGTCCTGGGGCGGGGAGACGGCCCCGTCGTAGCCCGTCCACTGGGCCACCAGGTCCCAGAGCAGCTTCCGGGGCACGGGCTTCAGGGCGTAGTCGTCCATCCCCGCCTCCAGGGCTTCCAGGGCGGTCCCCGCTCCCCCCGCCGTGAGGGCCACCACGGGCACGGTGAACCCCCGGCGGCGCAGCTCTCGCGTAGCGGCGATGCCATCCATGTGGGGCATGAGGATGTCCATGATCACCAGATCGGGGCTCCAGAGCCCCACGATCCGCAGGGCATCCAGGCCGTCTTCGGCGGTATCCACCGTGCACCCCGCTTTTTTCAGGGCGTCGGCGATGATGGCCCGATTGGTAGCGTTGTCATCCACCACCAGCACCCGGGGGGGGGTGAGGCGCTTCCCCACGTCCTTGCGCCTCAACCCCAGCACCAGGGGCACGCGGATCTTCCACAGAAGACCTCCGGCGCTGGCGCTCTCCTGCCAGGAGAGGGAAAACATGTCCAGGAGGTATCGCACCTCCCGGGAGAGCACCCCGGGGGGGCCCGTAAAAGACCCCGCTTCCAACACGCACTCCATCTCGGCCCCCGAAGGGCGAAGGATGCAGGCCACCCCCTGGGCTCCCCGCTCTCCGTAGGCGTATTGGATCATGAGGGCCAGAAGAAGCACCGCCCCCTGGGAAAGGCGCCCCCGAGGGGGGAAACGCCCTGCGGAGAAGGCCCATTCCCGCTTTTCCAGGAAGGCCCAGGCCTCCCCCAGGGACTGAATCCGCCGGGATACGTCGTGACAGGCCAGAAAGACCGACCCCAGATGGGCCATGTCGGGCAGGGCCATGACATCGATGCCCCCTTGGAGCAGGGCCAAGGCGGCGGTGACACGGTTTCTCCCGTCCTCCGAAGGGGGGCAGGTCCCCCCATCCAGAGCCAGTTCCAGGGTCCACAGCGGAGTCCGAAGGAGATGGCCCCCCAAGCGGATTTTATCGGCCATCATGCGGCCGTAGAAGGCGTCCAGGGCCATCACGGCGGCGACGGCGACGCCCTCCAGGTCCCGGATCTTTCCCGCCGACAGCCCCCCGGCGGGGTTGCCCACGCCGAACCACTCGTCTCCGGAGATGCCGGAAACCACGGCGTCCATCGAGGATGCCACTTCCACGCCCCCGAGGATCACGCCGTTTTTCCGCCCCAGGGCCCCCGGACCTTCGGGGCGCCCGGCGTCGAGCGACGCCAGCTCCTCGGGAGAAAGGGGATTCAGGCGCCTTCCCATGGAAGTGAAAAGCCAGGCGGCCCTCCGGGGAGGGGCGCAACGCCACACCGCCAGGGGAGCGAGAAATCGATCGCACAAAAACTCCAAAAGTTCCCGGGCAAAGGTGCCCTCGTCCGGGGCGTGGCGTAGACGGCGCAACAGAGAAGGGGCGAGACGTTCTTCCATGACTTTACCTCCTTCAACAGGCCGTTTCCCGAGGGCGGCCCTCCGGGGGTCCGGGGCGTCCCACGGTGCCTGTGGGAGGCTCTCTTCGGCTGAAACAAATTGTAACCTTTTCTTATCGCCGGTGCAACGCCGCCTCCGTCAGTTCTGATCCGCGAAGCGCCGCCAGAAGCGGGCCAGGCGCTGCCCCATGCCCCGCTCCTCCCCCAGCACGCCGGGGAAGTAGAAGCGTTCCGTTCTATCCATGTAGGCTTGGGGCACCCAATGCCGGGGGTCGTCGTGGGGGTAGCGGTACCCCGATCCCGAGGGACGCAGGTGCTCCGGCACCGGCTGGAGGTTGCCCCCCTCCACCGCTCGCACGGCGGCGCCAATGGCCCCATAGGCGCTATTGCTCTTGGGAGCCGCCGCCAAGTAGAGCGTCGCCTCCGCCAGGGGGATGCGCGCTTCGGGCCACCCCGTGAAGTCCGCCGCTTCCGCCGCCGCCGTCGCCACCACCAAAGCCTGGGGATCGGCCAACCCCACGTCCTCGGCGGCGGAAATCACCAGGCGCCGGGCCACGAAACGCACGTCTTCCCCCGAGGCCACCAGGCGGGCCAGCCAGTAGATCGCCGCGTCGGGATCGGAACCCCGGATGCTCTTGATGAGGGCGGAAATGATGGCGTAGTGGTCATCCCCCGCCCGGTCGAAGCGCAGGGCCCCCCGGGGGAGCAGAGCCGCCCCGGCCTCGGGGGTCAAGACCTTACCTCCTCCCACCGCCACGGAAGACACGGCGACCTCCAGGCGTAGCAGGGCCTGGCGGGCATCCCCCCCCGCCCCCCGGGCCAGGGCCCCCAGGACCTCGTCCGGCACGGCCACCTCCAGGGTCCCCAGCCCCCGCTCCCGGTCATCCAGCGCCCGGCGCAGGATCTCCCGCAGGTCGGCTTCGTCCAGAGGTTTCAGGTCGAAGACCACCATGCGGGACAGGAGGGTCTTGTTGATCTCGAAATAGGGATTCTCCGTGGTGGTGCCCACCAGGATGAGGTCTCCCCCCTCCACCGCCGGGAGCAGGGCGTTTTGTTGGATCTTGTTGAAGTGATAGATCTCATCCACGAAGGCCACCGCTCCCCGCCCTCCGTCGGCCTGTTTTCGGCGGCGGGCCCGCTCCACCAGCTCTCTCAGGTCTCCCACCCGGGCGCTCACCGCGTTGATCTCGAAGAGCCCTCGCCGGGTGCCCTCCGCGAGGAGGCGCACCAGGGTGGTCTTGCCTACCCCTGGGGGGCCATAAAGGATGCAGCTGGGCAGGATTCCCTGGTCCACGAGGCGGCGCAGGGGCGCCCCGGGGCCCACCAGGTGACGCTGCCCCACGTACTCGGCCAGCGTCCGGGGGCGCATGCGATCCGCCAGGGGGCGCTCGCCCCCCCGATCCCCCTCTCCCCCGGAGGGGAAGAGCTCCCCGGCGTCGCTCACAGCCCCAACGCCTCCTTTAGGATCGGGTAAAGTCCTTCGGGGTTTTCCGGTAGCGCCAGCGCCCGGGGCGTCGGCGCCCCCACCGTCACCAGAGGATAGCGTCCGGCGCAGACCCAGCGCACCACCTCGTCCAGCGGACATCCCATGAGCTCCGGAGGCAAGCCTCGCCAGGCCCGCCACTGCCCCGGCGACAGGGTCTTTTCGGGGGAGACCCCCAGGGTACCCACCCCCAGGGCACAGCTTTGCTCCATCACGGCCCCCAGAAGGGGTGATTCTTCGGGAAGGCGTCCCTCCAGGGCCCAGGCCCCCTGGAGCCACCGGGGGTCCAAGGAGGCGTACTCCCAAGGAACAAGGGGTTCGGGCGCCCGCAGGGACTCCACCAGATCCTTCACCCGGGGAAGGGCCACATCGGCCCAGGAGCTCCAGCTCTCGGGGCCCCGCTCCACCAGCACGGCCCTCATGCCCGCCCGCCGAGCCCCCAGGATGTCGTAGAGAAAATCCCCCACCACCACACAGTCCTTCGCCCCCACGCCGAGCCTACGGGCCGCCCGGCAGAGGGCCTCGGGGTGGGGTTTCACCGGCTTTTCCTCCCGGGAAAACACCAGGGGGGGCAGGGTCAACCCCATGACCTCCGCCGCCCGGAAGATGGATTCCCGGCAGTTCCGGGAGACCACGGCCCAGGGCCTTCCCCGGTCCTCGATCCAAGCCAGCAGATCGCGGGCTCCGGGCACCACCTCCGCCTGGTCCGCCCCCGCCATCTCCAGGGCCCTCATGGCCGACTCCAGCTCCTCGCGCCGGTCGGGGGGCAACGAGGGCAACACCTCCAGGATCATGACCCGGCGCCCCTGGAAAAATTTCTCGTAAATGGGCACAAAGGACAGACGGGTATCCGCCAGCACGCCATCCCAATCGAGGATCCATCCCCCGCAAAAAGCGGGGTGCCAGAAGGGGGCGCGCCCCGAGCTTTCCATCTCTTCCACCCCTTTCTGTTTCCCTAAGGGAGCCTTTGCCGCGAAGCCTCCGAAGACCTGGCTTCGCCCCCCTCTTCGATTCTACCAAGACCCTACCAAAGCACAGAGGGGAGAGGGCTTCTGCCCTTCCCCCCTCTGTGGCCGTCGCAAAGCCCCGCAGTGCCGTGACTCGAAGGCCTTGACCCGATCCTAACACTTTTGGGAGCCTGCCTCGCTTGAGCTTTGTCGGCGGGTCTTTCCGCCTCCGTCGCCAGCGAGGTGCCAGCCCCCCCTTAGACCGAGTGTTGGCTCAAGGCACTTCTCGATGACACGCACACCGCAGGATACCTTGTTCCCCATCATGGTAGCACGAAAGATCTTTTCAGACAACCTCCACCGCCGGTCTCGACAAAAGGGCAAAAAAATCCGCCGCCGATGCGCCACCATGGGCCGCCCCTGGCGATCCCACGCAGCGAAAAGGCCCCGCCCGACCTCCGGCAGGCCCCCCGAGAAAAAGTCGCCCCCCTATTTTCCCCCCACGAAAGATCCCAGGGTCAGGTCTACGGCGGACGCCGTGCCATGGTGTTCATAGCTCCACCGGGTGATCCCCACCCCGGGGACGAGCTCCATGGTGGTCGTGTCCGGGTTGGTCCGATAGACCACGACGAAGGCCTTACCCGAGGGCGATGTCCCGGGGATCGACGGCACATCGCTCCGCTCTTCTTCCACGTACCACTGGTACATCGTGTCATCCCGGGGCTCGTCGCCCCCCCAGGCTTTGTCCTTTGCCAAGGGCAGGGCCACCAGCAGATCCCCCTCGGTTCCGGTGGAGGGATCCTCCGCCAGAGACTTGGCAAAGGCCCGGGCCTCCAGCTCGCTGGCCTGGGGGAAGAGCTCCACATGACTTGCCCGTTCCACCAGCACCGCATATCCGGGCTCCTGCCCCGGGGTGTAGCCGCTGGTCTCGGAAACCATGCCGCGCATCACGGCAACGGTGCTTCCGGAGGACGAAAAGACTTCGAGGGCCTCCATGTCCCAGGAAAGGGGGGCCACCTTGGGCCCTTCCGCCCCCTCCTCGGTCCACTGGGCCGTCCCTTCGTAGTGCCACCGCGCCCCCGAAGTCAGAGGGAAAACGCCCTCCTCCCCAAAGGCCATCCCCGCCCAAAAGATCCCCCATGCCGCCACCGCCGCAGCGCCCCAGCGTTTCCAACCCATCCTGGCCCCTCCTCCATTTCGGTCGTCTTCACCCATGACATCGTTTTCCCCCGCCTCCTTAGCGTCGGAAGGGACCTCCATGGTACGCCCCGGGCCCCACCTCTGGCAACCTCCCCCCAGAGCCTTTTCGCCGCCCCCGCCGTCGGATGGGGGGCGGGCCAAAAACTAAGGACCTAAGGCCCCGCCCCAAGTCTTCGAGCCCCAGCGGAGCCCCTCTCCGAGACGGGGAAGGAGGAGCCGTCGCCCCGAGGGGCCTTTGCTAGAAGGTCTCCCACCCGCGCTTGAGAGGGCGGGGTTCGGGCCGGGGCCCGGGAACGGGGCGGATCTCCGCCTCGCTCCACTCCCCCTTTAGGAGGCTCAGGGCGCTTCGAATTTCCTCCGGCAGCACGCCCCCCTGCTCCATCTCAAGTTCCAGCACCACCCGACGGGAGGGCCCCTCCCGCCCCACCCGAAAGTCCCGGATGTCCCGCACCCCCCACAGGATTTCCGCCACGTCGTAGAGCCCCGGGGCCTCCGCCGTGCCGAGACGCCCCCGCACCTCCAGGCGGCGCAGGGGGGAGCCGCAGGGGCACGGGCCGGGGATCAGGCGCCCCTCGTCACCGGTGCGGTAGCGGATCAGGGGAAAGGTGGAGCGGGTCAGGGTGGTGATCACCACCTCGCCCCAGCTTCCGGATGGCACGGGGTGCCCCCCCGGGGACACCACCTCCGTGAGAACCTCCCCTTCCCGCAGGTGCCCCCCCTCGTGGGCGCCGCACTCCAGGGCCATGCCCCACCCCACCTCGGTGAGGCCGTAGTGGTCGAAGATCTCCCCGGGCCAAAGGCGCGCGATCCGACGGCGGAGCGCCGGGGGGAACATGTCCCCGCTCGCCAAAACCGCCTCGGGGACGTGGCGCGCGACGCGGGCCACCCGCAGGAGCGCTTCGGGCATGCCCACCACCACCCGGGGGTTGAAGGCGTCGATCCGGGCGGCGGTTTTTCGGGGATCTTCCCCCACGCCCCCCACCTCCACCGCACATCCGAGCTCCCCCAGGGCTTCCCGCAACAGGGCCCCCACGCTCCCGGGGCGATCTCCCCGGAAGAGCACCGTCACCCGGCTTCCCGGGGGCGTAAAGGCGGTGAGCCCCACGCGGAAAAACTCCCGGGTGGCGGCGAGGTCGGCGTAGGTGAAACAAAGCCTCTTGGGGGGACCGGTGCTACCGGAGGTGGCGAGGGTCACGATGCGGGCCACCTCGCTCTGGGACACGGTGAGAAAATCCCCCTCCCGTCCCGCCAGATCGGAAGGATAGGTGAAGGGGAGCTCCTCCAGAGGAGCCCCCTCTCTTCCCCGGAGCCGGGAGGCGTAAAGGGGCGAATCCTGGGCCGCCCGGGCCACCAGGGCCCGGAGCCGCTCCTTCTGGAAGGCCTCCAGGGCGGCGCGCCCCGCCAGGGGGGCACCTTCCCCCAGACATCGGGCGCACCAGAGATCCAGGGGCGTGGAGCGAAGGCTCATCCGGCCCCCCGGCGGTACAGCGGGGTGCCGTCCGCCGCCGTGAGATTCCAGGCACAAAAGGGCACCAGACGTCCGTCGGGGGCCGCAGCATGGATGCAGCACTCCCGGAGGCGCCGGAGGTCCAGGTTCCAGGCATCCTGAAAGGCCATGGCGCTGACGCTGAAAAGAACCCGCCCTTCCTGGCGGAGAAAGCGGTCCAGGGCGTCTCCAGCGCCGTCGTCATCCCTTTTTTCCAGGGAAGCTCCCCACCGTCGCCGGACGCTCTCCACCGCCCGGGATCTTCCCTCTTCGGCGGATTGGGATCGGCAGGCACAGGGCGTTCCTCCCAGGGGGACGAGACGGCCGGGGCCCTCCACCCGATACGTTCCTCGGCAGGAGCAGCGCTCGTGCTCGCACCCCGCGGGGTGAAAGTGCTCCCGGCGCACCATCCCTCCGGTCTGTTCTTCCAGCAACGCCAAGACCTCCGGCAGGGTTATCCGCCGGTGGTCCTGGGGCTCCAGGGAATAGCGGCCGAAAAAGCTCATGGGCTGCACGTGGACCCCCCGCACGGTGGGAAAGTGCCCCAGGGCGAAGCGCACCAGATCTCCCAGCTCGCCGTCGTTCACCCCCCGCACCAGGGTGGGGACGAGGACCACGCCGAGCTCCGCCCGGGCGCAGGCCTCCACGGCCCGCTCCCGGGGCTCCCGGAGATCTTTGTCCCGCAGCCTACGGGACGACCGCTCCGAAAGGCCGTCGAACTGCAAAAAGACCCACCCCAGCCCCGCATCCCGCAGGCGAGGCGCCAGAGCCGGATCTTCCGCCAGGGCCAGGCCGTTGGTGTTGAGCTGCACCGCCCCAAAGCCCCGCTTTCGAGCCCCCTCCACCAGCAGGGGAAGATCGGGGCGCAGGGTGGGCTCTCCTCCGGAGAGCTGGAGCACCGCCTCTCCCACCTGGGGACGCATTTTTTCCATCCGCTCCAGCAACAGCTCCAGCGGAGGATCGGGGTCTTCGGAGCCCGCATCGGCGAAGCACACCGGGCACCGGAGGAGACACCGCGACGTCACGTCAAGCACCACGGCACAGGTTTTTTGTGCGTGAAAGGAGCAGAGACCGCACGCCCCGGGGCACGCGGGGTTTCGGCCGAGCTCCGGTGCCGGAGGGGCCTTGGGCCCCCGCCAGGCCTTCCAGGACTCCACGCCGCGCCAGACCACGCAGGAAAAATCCCCGTGCTCCGGACAGCTTTTTTTCATAAAAACCTCGTCCCCCTCGGGCACCAAAAGGGCCCCCACGGGGCGGAGGCACACCGGGCAAACGCTCTCGGTCTCGTCGGGGAGCCTCACGACGACGCCCCGAAGAGGTCAACGCCGTGGCTCTGGAGGATCTCCAACGTCCGCGTCAGGGTGTGTTGAACCAGGTGGAGACAGCGCAGGGGGTCGGGCTCCCGCACCGTTTCCCCCAGCAGATCGCCACACCGCACCCCCCCCGTGCCCCCCGTCTGGGTCTCTCGAAACCACTGATTCAGCTCTTCCGCCATGAGGCGCAACCGGGGATCCCGGAGATCTTCCGCCTCCCCCTTGCCGGCGTAGAGCCCCAGCAGACAGGCGGCCCCCGTGAGGGCACCGCAGGTATTCCCCCGGGAGAAGGCCCCCTGACACAGGCCGTTCGCCGCCGCCACGAGATTTCGGTCTTCCTCCCCCCGGTACGCGAGCCCCGCGAGCACCATGATCTGGGCGCAGCAGAAGCCCTCCCGGGCCCAGGCCACGATCCATTCCCGGAGATCGTTCTCCCCTTCCAACGTCATCCCCTCCCCGCATGTTGGCCTGACCCCGGGCCCGGAGAACTCGGTTTCCCGCTCACCCAAAGGGCGTATCCCCGCCGAAAGGGAGCGGTCCAGGCCTCGCAGGAAAGAATTCCCGCCCAAACCAGGCGGGCCGCCAGCTCGCGCACGGCGCGGGAGTGATCCTCCCGGTGCCTGAGAAGAAACCCCGCCCCGGCAAGGGATCGCTCCATCTCTTCCCCCCGCCGGGCCCCTCCGACGCACCCCGCACAAGGGCCCCCTCCGGGGGGAACGTTTTCGGGAAGAAAGAGATCTCCCACCCCCAGCACCCCTCCGGGACGGAGCACCCGAAAGAACTCTCCCAGAATGCTCCGGGGGTCGGCGCTCTGAGAGAGCACACACTCGCACACCACCCCGTCGAAGCTTCCGTCGTCAAAGGGCAGGGCCTCCAGAGTCCCCTCCACCACCGGGCCCCGCCGGGCGGCGCACCGCAGCCGCTCCGGGGACCGGTCCACCCCCACCGCCTGCCACCCTCCCCGCCCCAAAAGCTCCAGCATTCCCCCCCGGCCGCACCCCGCGTCCAACACCCGCCCCCCCGGGACAAAGGCGCAGAGCGCAAGCAACCGCCGGGACGTGCCCTCGCCGCCGGGGTGCAGGGTCTCTTCCAGTTCCTGGGGCCACAGGAGCTCCTCGGGAAAGGGGGATGTCATTTGTCTTCCAGAATGCGTTCCACGTCCCGCATCTTTCCCCGGGCGAGGGATTCGGGCACCAGAATAAAACCGCATTTTCCGCAGACCGGAAGCTCAATCTCAAAGCGGCTCTCCAGATAGCAGGCCGCCACGCGCCGCATCTCCAGCGTGCCGCCGCAGGCGCACCGCCAGAGTCCTTCGTCCTGAAAGGAAAAAGACGCCTCGCTCATGGAATAACCTCCACGGTCATGCGGTGGCTCCAGGCGTTCAAAATCTCAAAGACCTCTCCCCGGAGACGGTACTCCACCCAAAAGGTCACCTCTCCCAGGCGCAGGCTCGCCAACGCCCGGCCGTCATCGGCCACGAGGCCCCTCCCCTTTTCCCGGCAGGCGGCCAGCACGCGCCGGAGATCGCTGTCCAAAATGCGCCGCTCCTCCAGCCCGCGCCGCATCTCGGGAGACACCCCGAGCTCCAGATCTTCCCAGGACTCCCGGGGAATCCCCGAAGCCCCCAAGAGACGCTCCCGCAACAAAATTCGGTTTTCCTGGCGCCCGGAAAACCCCGTGGCCGGTTCGGGGGGCATCTCGGGAAAAAGAAGCTCTAACACGTGCCACACCCCTTTCCCCAGGCCGGACAAACTCTCCCGGCACATGGCGCAGTAGGTGAGAAAATCCCGGGAACTCTCCCGGAGCCTCACCTCGGCCCCCCGGCGGGCCAGCTCGGGGGCCCCCTGGGACTGGAGCCCCCCGTATCCGCAACACTTCGTGCGCTCCCCTCCCATGGGGAGCTCTTCGTACTCCTGCCCCAGACGCTCCAGCACCTGGCGCAGGGCCCCCCGCCACGCCGGATCGTGCCGGGTGGTACAGGGATCGGAGATCGCCAAGGGCTCCCTTCGGGGAGCTCCGGGGGGAAGTTCCCCCTCCAAGAGCACCTCCCAAAGAGAGCGGCGGGGCACCTCGGGGAGAAAGCGCCGGAACATGTCGGCGCAGGAGGGACAGGCCAGCACCACCGGAGGATTTCCCAGGGACAAGAGCGTGGCCCCCAGCCTTTCCACCACCGGATCGAGGGCGTCCCGCCGGGCGGCCCACCACGCCGGAGCTCCGCAGCACCCCAAAAGCACCCCCAGGGCTCCGTCGAAACGCCGGTCAAGAAAGGCCGTCAGAGCCCCCGTCCGCTCCGGCAGGGCCCCCGCCAGCTGGCATCCGGGAAAGAACACCGCCCGGGTGCCCCGGGTGCCGGGGCGAAACCCCGAGGCCCGGGGAGATTGGGCCTGGGCCAGGTCCTGCAGAGCGAAGGCGTGGGTCGACGGGGGCATGATGCCCCGGGCCACCAGCTCCTCCCGGGCGCTCCGGCAGAGATCGGCCATGGAAAAATCGTGGGGGCAAAGGGTCTCGCAGAGGCCGCAGAGGGCGCAACTGTTTATCATGCCGTTGGCCTGATGACATCCGTGCACCACGGCGAAGTTATTGTAGATCTCCCGGGCGTAGACCCGGGGGTACCGCCCGTGGGACGCGAGAAAGACGCATTCCCGGACGCAAACCCGACACTCGCACTGGAGGCATCGTCGGGCCTCCTCCACGGGATCCTCTCGAGGGGGCTCCGTCACCACCCCCTCCAGCGAGGTAAACAGCCGGGTCTCGGTCTGAAACTCCTTCTCCCGCCCCGCCAGCAACGAGGCCCCCTGGAGAAAGCGGTCGATACTCTGGGCAGCCCTCTTGCCATCGGCGGCCTCCTCCACCGCCGACGGCCCCCCCGCACGGGGAGCTCCCCCCGCAAAGACCCCCGGGGTCCCCGTGGCGTGGGTCATGGGATCCCACTCCTCCGGCAGGGCCCCACGCCACCCGGGGTCGTCCCCGCCGCCGTACAGCGCTCCCCCCGGAGGCAGGGGGGGAAAAACGCCTCGCTCCCCTTCCCACCGCACCCCCAGATGCCGCAACAGGCGCCCCGCCTCTTCCCAGAGCTCGGGGGGCAGGGCACCCTCCCGGGCCCAGTGCCCCCCCAGGGGGCCTTCCGCCCCCCAAAGGGTCACCCGGTGCCCCTTTTTCGCCAGCTCCAGGGCACAGACCAAAGACGACAGCCCGCCCCCTAGCACCGTCACGGAGCTCCCCCGGGAGGGCAGGCGCATCGGCGGGGGCCCCGGCCGGGATCGGTCGAGGCAGGCCCGCTCCAGAGCCCCCAGGGTCACCGCCCCGCCCCTTTCGGCCCGGAGACAGCTCCTCTCGCAGGGGGCGTCGCAGAGCCGCCCCACCAGGTCGGGAAAGGGCATGGCCCGGGACAAGATCTTCCGGGCCTCGTCGAACTTCCCCAACCCCATGGCGCCGCAAAAGGCCCGCCCATCCACCTTCAGGGGGCAGGCCGCCTGACAGTAGGGGAGCTCCTCCTGCACACAGCGGCGCTCCAGCTCCTTGAGGCTTTCCTGTTCCATGGCCCACCTCCGAGATGGCAATCCACGCCCCCCGTAGGGAGAAAGGTCGCTTTCAAGAAAATTTTTTCGCATCGAAAGAGGCGCCGCCGAAGACGGCCCTGGAGGGCGTTCGTCGGAAACAGCGGAAGCGGAAAGGCCGAGGAGCGTTCCCTGCCGCTCCGGCGTCCAAAGTTGTCCCTCTCGGTATGCGCTTCGGGAAAAAACCTACCCCTTCTGCCCTCGCCGGTCCACCGGAAAAATGCCGTGGGCGAAGATGACGGAAGGCAGAATTGTTCTCCTCCGGCAAAAACTTTGGGGCCCGAAGCGAGACGCCTCCGGGCCCCAAAGTTGGAACGCTAGACCCGCTCGCCCTTCAACCCCGCGAGGATCTTTTCCGGCAGGGCCGGCAGGGCGTGCACCCGCACGCCGCAGGCCTGGTAGATGGCGTTGCCGATGGCCGCGTGGGGGCTGGACAGCGGCAGCTCTCCCACCCCCGCCGCTCCGAAGGGACCGAACTCCCGGGGGTACCCCTCGAAGTAGACGATCTCCATGTCGTCGGGGATGTCTTTGGCGAAGGGGAAGCCCGCCCCCGTCATGGAGGAGTGCTTTTTCAGGTCTTCAAAGTCCTCGGTGAGGGCCAGACCGATGCCCTGGGCTATGCCGCCGTAGATCTGGCCGTCCGTCACCAGGCGGTTATTCACCTTGCCGATGTCCGCCATGAGGGTCATCTTCTCCACCGTGGTCTTGCCGGTGTCCAGATTCACCGCCACCTCCGCCATGAAGACCCCGTACATGTACACCACGAAGGGCTTTCCCTGCCCCTTGTCGTCGCAGGCCACCCCGGGGACGGAGAATTTCCCCACGTACTTCGTGGGAACGCCGTCCGCCGTGGCTTCCGCGTAGGTGCGATAGGTACCGTCGGCCTTCTTGAGCCCCGCGAGCATCTCCTGGCAGGCCACCCGGATGGCGCCCCCCGTCATGACCTGCTGCCGGGAGCCCCCCGAGGGCCCCGAATTGGGGGTCTTCGACGTGTCGGGCCAGGTGAAACGCAGGCGCTCCGGGGCCACCTTCATGGGACGCAGGGCCTCGTGAGCCGTGCCGATGGCCCCCATGTCCGCCCCCTGGCCGTGGTCCTCCCACGCCGTGGCGATAGTGATGGTATCATCTTGGTTGAGGATGGCCCAGGCCTCGGAGCCGTCGGGGCCGTCCAGGCCGCAGCCGTAGCACCCCAGGGAGAGCCCCACGCCCTTTTTCACCCTGTCTGTGGATTCCCGCCGGGCCTTATCCTTGGCGGCCTCGTAGCGGGGCTTCAGGGCCTCCAGCATCTCGGGATAGCTGAAGACCTCCGGAGCCTGGCCGTTGGGGTTCGTCGCCCCGGGGCGATAGCAGTTCTTGTACCGGATCTCCCACGGATCCATGCCCAACTTTTCCGCCAGCTCGTCCATCAGGGACTCGGAGGAGTACAGGGACTGGGGGGATCCGTAGGCCCGAAAGGCCGATCCCCAGGCATGGTTCGTGCACACCGTGCGCCCCACCCCGCGGATGTGGGGAATGTCGTATCCCGCCCCCATGAACTGGGCCCCCCGCAGGGTCAACAGGTCTCCGAACTCCGAATAGGGGCCGTGGTCCACGCTGTAGTCCGTCTCCATGGCCAAAAGCTTTCCCGCCTTGTCTGCGGCGAAGCGCATGTTCACAAAGAACGGCGACCGCTTCCCCGTGTAGGTCATGTGCTGGAAGTAGTTGTAGCGCAGGAAGCAGGGCCGCCCCGTGGCCAGGGCCGCCGCTCCCACCAGGGCCTCCATGGTGGGGCTGAACTTATACCCGAAGGTGCCCCCCATGGGGTTGGAGACCAGGGCGATCTTGTCGGGCTCCACCCCCAGGCCGGGGGCGATCATGTAGAGATGGAGATGGGCCCCGATGGTCTTGGAGTGGATGATCAGCTTGCCGTCATCGTCCATATAGGCAAACCCCACGTCGGGCTCCACGGTGAGGTGGGGCTGGCGCCCCACGTAGAAGTCGTCTTCCACCACCACATCGGCCTTTTCGAAGATGGGCCCCGTGGGATCGCCCTTTTCCAGGTTCTGAATGTAGTAGACGTTGGGCGTGCCGGGATGGATCTCCATGGCGTCCTCCGCCATGGCGGCGGGGGCGCTCATGTAGGCGGGCAAAAGCTCCAGGTCGACCCGGACCTTTTCCGCCGCCGCGCAGGCGTTCTCGTAGGTGTCCGCACAGACGATGGCGATGGCGTCGCCGAACTGGAAGACCTTCTCGTCGCAGAGGATGGGCCGATCCCAGCCGTCCCCCTTGTTCGTGGGGAAGGTGATGAGGCCGGTGATGCGGTTTTTCCCCTTCACATCCCGGGCGGTGACCACCTTGTACACCCCGGGCATCTTCTCCGCCTCGGAGACATCCACGCCCTTGATGTTCGCGTGGCTCACCGTGGCCTGCACCAGGGCGAGCTGGAGGGCATTCGTCGGGAGCTTGAGCCCCAGGTCCGCCCCGTAGTCCAGCGTCCCCGTGGCCTTGCCCACCGCTGTGGGGCGGGGATAGGCGCTCCCCCAGATCCGCCCGTCCGGGGGCATTTTGAAGTCGAGGGATTCCTCCGGAGCCTCGCCCCGGAGCACCTGGGCGGCGGCCATGACCGCGTCCACCTGGGGAATGTATCCCGTGCACCGGCAGGCATTCCGGTGCTGGTGGAACCACTCCCGCACCTCTTCCCGGGTGGGGTTCGGGTTATGGTCCAGCAGGACCTTGGAAGAGACGATGAAACCGGGAGAGCAGAAGCCGCACTGGGTAGCTCCGGAAGAAACCCAGGCCCGCTGCAGGGGATGGAGCTCGTCGGGGGTGCCGATCCCTTCGATGGTGGTGATCTGGTCTCCGTCCTCCACTCGCTTCATCTTGTAAACGCACGACCGCACCAGCTTGCCGTTCAGGATGACGTTGCAGGCCCCGCACTCCCCCGTGCCACACCCCACCTTGGTCCCCGTGAGCCCCAGCTGCCCCCGGAGGACGTCCGCCAGGGACGATTCCCCATCCACAATCAGGTTTCTCTCCACGCCGTTCACGAAAAATCTCTTCTGAATCACCCGTCCTCACCCCTCTCCCTCTCCTGCCGGAAGCGGATCGCCCCGGCCCTCGCCCCCATCTCCGCCACAACGCCACGGGGGCAGCCCCCACAAAGAGGGCCGCCCCCGATAGGTACGGACGATCTTCCCCTCCTTGCCAAACGCGGGAGGCATGCCCGTTTCCGGGCATACCCTAAGCGGCGGCACGCCGTGAGGGGAATTCCCTGGTAGGCCGTGACGCTCGGAAGGTCCCACTATGACGTTTCGTCCCGCCCGAGACGATGCCCGGGGCCCAAAGGCCCTTCAAGAAAGCCCTGGCATCGCCACAGAGCGGCAAAACTTTTGATCACAGTATCATAAAAAAGCACCCCCTGTCAATTGCCCCTCACGGCCCCAACGCCGCCCCCCCCCGCCAAACTTCACGAAGGGGGGGCGAAGGGGGGGCGGTGAACCGAAAGCATTTCAAACTCCCGATGATTTTTGTCATATCGGAACTTATCGGGGAAATAAATTGACGAACGAAAGGTCCTTGTGCTATGTTGCCTCCGACGCTCCCCCTCGGGGAGGTAACACTTGAGGAGGTGGACCCATGAGCGCCGTGACGTACTCCGTGGACTCCAGCGGTTTGGTGTATTCGTTCTCCCGACACCATCCTCCCCGACTCCGGGTACCGGACGGCAGCCGTCTGGAGATCGAGACCTGCGACTGCTTCGAGAACCAGATCCGGCGCCCGGAGGACACCCTGGCATCCCTGGATTGGGACCGGATAAACCCCGCCACGGGTCCCATCTTCGTCGAGGGGGCGGAACCCGGCGACGTCCTGGCCGCCACCATCGAGGCCATCACCATGGACGACCAGGGGGTGCTGGTGGCGGGACACGACTTCGGCGTGCTGGCATCGAAGTTCGACGCCCTCCACTCCCGCCTCGTCCCCGTGCGCCGGGGGCGAGTGATCTTCGACGACCGGCTGAACCTCCCCGTGCGCCCCATGATCGGCGTCATCGGCGTAGCCCCCGGAGGAGATCCGGTGAACTGTGGCACTCCGGGGAGCCATGGGGGCAACATGGACACCACCCTCATCGCCCCGGGAGCCACGGTGTATTTTCCCGTGGCAGTGCCGGGGGCCCTCTTCGCCCTGGGAGACCTCCATGCCGCCATGGGAGACGGGGAGATCAGCGGGGCGGGGGTGGAGATCGCGGGGCGGGTGACGCTACGGCTTTCGGTGCGAAAGGACCTCTCCCTGGCGGGTCCCATGGTGGCCACCCCCGAAGGCCTCGCCGCCATCGCCTCGGCCCCCACCTTGGACGACGCGGCAAACCAGGCCGTGCGAGAACTCGCCGAGGTGCTCTTTCCCCGCCTGGGGCTCCCCTGGCAGGAACTGGCCTATCTTTTGAGCATCGCGGGAAGTTTGCAAATCTGCCAGGTGGTGGACCCCCTCAAGACCGCCCGGTTCGTGCTCCCCTGGTCCGCCCTCGCCCCCTACGGCGTGACCGAGCTCTGATCTTCACCGACGCCCTTCCCAGACCCCGGGAGATCCTTAGCTCCCCTGGGCCGATCCCCCCCGTCCCGCCGAAACCCGGGCCGACCGCGAGGCCCCCCTTGACAGAAGGCCTTTTGAGGGGCACACTATTTCGGTATACATACCATACAATGAGGAGGGTGTCCCATGACCCCCGACCGCCCCCCCATCTCCCCCCTGATTCCCCTGATCCTCGGCATCGGCGCCATCTCCACGGGGGCCATCTTCGCCCGCATGGCCGACGCCCCTTCGCTGGTCATCGCCGCCTACCGGGTGGGGCTCGCCACCCTGGTGCTGGCCCCCTTTGCCCTGGCAAGGCGGTGGGGCGAGCTCCGGAATCTCCCTCGGCGTGACCTCGTCACCGTGGGAGGGGCGGGGTTCTTTCTCGCGCTCCATTTCGCCACGTGGATCGCCTCGTTGAACTACACTTCGGTGGCGAGCAGCGTGGTGCTGGTGAACACCATTCCCCTTTGGGTGGGGCTTTTGGGGCCCCTGGTGGCGGGGGAACGCTTTTCCCGGTGGACCGCAGGAGGCATGGCGCTGGCCTTTGCCGGGGGCGCCGTGGTGGGAGGGGGCGATTTTGCCCTGGGGGGGCAGGCCCTCTGGGGAGATCTCCTGGCCCTGGCGGGGGCCCTGGCCGCTGCGGCCTACCTACTCCTGGGGCGCCGGGTGCGCCCCAAGCTCTCGCTTCTGTCCTACATTTTCCTGTGCTACGGCACGGCGGCGGCCTTTCTCTGGGCCGGAGTGCTTCTGACGGGGCTTCCCGTGGCGGGGTATTCTTCCGGCACCTGGGGGGCCTTCGGGGCCATGGCCCTCATCCCCCAACTGCTGGGGCACAGTAGCTACAACTGGGCCCTCCGGTGGCTCTCGGCGGGGTTCATCTCCGTGGCGCTCCTGGGGGAACCTCTGGGTAGCACCCTCTTGGCCTGGATCCTCTTTGGCGAAGGGCTCACCCTCGTCAAGGCGGCGGGGATGGGGGGCATCCTCGCGGGGATCGTCCTGGCCTCCCGGGGAGAGGGAGCGTAGAGAGATGGCCCTAAAGGAAAAAACTCACCGTCGCCGCCACAGCCAGCAACATCACCCCCGCCAGGGGCCACACGCACCCCAGGGCCGCCCCCACCTTCCGCTGGCGCCCCGATCGGGTCAGGGGGATGCCGATTTTGCGACTGATCCGGCTCTTGGCCGCCGAGATGCCTAAAAAGCGCTTCCAGGAAAATCCTCCACGGTTCATGATTTCACCTCCCGAGACATTTCCGACCCTCCGAGGGTGTTCCGCCAGGGCGGCATCCTTTTCTGCGGCGATCCGGAGTCCCGATCCCTAGGTCCTCAGCGACTTCGGCACGGTCCTTCTCTTCCCGCACCAGCACGAGGCGCCCTCCGTGCCGCACCAACACGGGCATCACCGAAGAGACGGCCATCTGGCACCCATCCGCCACGTCCTCGTCGAAGCCCTTCAACGCCAAGCGCCCGGCGTGCACCGTACGGCGCACCGCCCCGAGGAGGTCCGGGCGCACCTTCTCCCAGGCCATGAGGGCCAACCGGGCTCCGTCGCCGAGGTCTTGTCCCGTGAGGTCCCGGAGTCGTTCCACCAACAGGCCCGCACAGAACACGTCGTCGAGCCCCAGGCGGCCGTGGAGCCCCGCGCAGAGCACCGCCACACCCCCCCCACGCCGAGCGGCAAAGTGGGCCGCCGCATCGGCGTTGCGGGCACAGGCCGCCCCCACGGCGCCTCCGGCTTCCGCGGCCCGCAGGAGGGCCCCAGTGCCGTTGGTGGTGGCCACGATACCCCGGCGCCCCTGGAGAGGACTGGCGCGGATTTCTCGGGGAGAATTGCCGTAGTCAAAGCCCTCGGGGCGCTCCCCCCCCTGTTCCCCCAGGAGGAGCCATGCGGTCCCGAGACCTTCCCTGAGGCTCCGGGCCTCTTCCACCGTGGCCACGGGCAAAAGCTCTTCTCCTCCCGCCTCGAAAAACGCCGTCATGGCCGTGGTGGCCCGGAGGAGGTCCACCACAAGCCACGAGGAAACCCGGGGAAGGGTCTCTCCGGGGGAAAGCACCACGTCGATCATGTTCTTCACTCCTGAAAAAAATTTTCTTCGAGGGGCCCGGAACGCCCCACCCCCGATCCCGGAGGTTCGGCCCTAGGCTCCCCGGTCCCCGAGGGCGACCCGCAGCTCCCGGCAGCTTTCCAGGATGCTCGCATGGGAGATCTTCGTGGGGTCAAACTTGAGGAGACGAAAGGTGCTCTGGATGCAAAAGCCGATCAACAGGCCGTAGATCACCGTGCCGATGCCCACCATGCCCCCGAGAAACCACCCAAAGGCGATGGCCGATACCTCGATCAGCCCTCGAACGAGCCCCACGGGGAGCCGGGACCTGCGCGTCAGGGCCACCATGAGCCCATCGCGGGGTCCCGTGCCGAAACCAGAGCCGATATAAAAGTACGTCGCCAGGGCAATGACGTACATCCCTGCCAGGAGCATGATGACGCCCGGAATCGTCCGGTCCATGACCGGGATAAGCTCCCCGTGCATGATCACATCGATGAAGATCCCGATCAGAAACATGTTGAGGATCGTGCCGATCCCCAGGGTTTCCTTCATGAGATAGGTGGCCGCAACGATGACGAAGCCCGTGATGATGCTGGCGGTGCCCAAGGTGATCCCTAGGGCCCTTCCCAGCCCCACATGGAAGACATCCCAGGGGCCATATCCCACGTGGGCATTGATGGTGAGCACGATGCCCACGGCATAGAGAAAAAGGCCAAAAATGAGCTTCAGAAATCGCCGGAAAAACCCTGTCATCTTCCCCAAACCTCGCTTCTCGAAGGGATATGGGCCGTGGGAAAAGGGACAAGGGACGCCCCCACCCTTTTTGCAGGATACCATATGAGGGCCTCGGCCTCCCGGTGGTGATCAGAAAGCCTCCGAATTGGATGGGAACGGGAAGGCCGCTACCGGGGCCTCCGGAGACCTTCGCATCGACGCCGCCCTTTTCGCGCCCGCCCCCCCCGAAGGAGCGAAGGGCGCGCATCTCATGATCCCCTCCGGAACAACCCCGGGGATACGTTTTCAGGGCCCGGAGGAACGATGGGAAGCATCCTATTCTCTCCACCTCTTATCGCACAAAAAGGGGAAATCCTTATCACGACGGAGAAAGGGGGTCGTCAAACGACCGGGGCCGCCCATCTCGCCCTTTAAAAAAAAACTCTCGTCTGCTATAGTGTCGCTGGCGACATTGGTCGCCCCTTTGGAGCGTGGCTCTTTTTCCCGGAATCCTTTTAGCGTACTCCCAGGAAGGAGGGGATCGCCGCCCCGTTACGGAGGCCCATGGTGCGTCAGCGGTCGTTTTCGCCCAAATAACTCACATGAGGAGGGTGTTTTATGAAGACCAGGTTTTTTCTGCCCTTGACCGTCGCCCTTGTCCTGATTTCCTTCGGCACCGTCGCCCTCGCCGACGATATTAAGAGCGTTTCCGTCATCCTCGACCCCTGGCCCCCCTATTCCGTGGGGGAGACCAACAAGCCCCCCACGGGAGGGTATTTCGTCGACGTGTGCCAGGAGGCCTTTTCCCGCCTGGGGGTCGAAGCAAACATCATGCTCTACCCCTGGAAGCGCTGCCTAAAAAGCATCCAGGAAGGCGATAGCGACATCCTGCTGGGGGTCACCAAGACGGCCGAGCGCGAGAAGTTCATGACCTACTCCGACCCCGTGGTGGTGGACCGGGTGGTTTTTTTCTACGTCAAGGAGAAATATCCCAACGGATTCACTTGGGAAAACTACGGCGACCTAAAAGATCTCGCCATTGGCACCACGGCGGGGTACAACTACGGCGAGGAGTTCAATGCGGGAGTAAAAGAGCAAGGGATCAAACTAGACGAGGGAGAGTCGGAGACCAAGAGCTTCGAGAAGCTTGCGGCGGGGCGCATGGACCTCTTCGTGTGCTACGAGATCTCCGGCAAATACTGGGTGAACGCCCACGATGACCTGAGGGGCAAGATCGATGTGGCGGAAAAGCCCGTGCTGGCGGAGATGCCCTTCTACCTGGCCTTCTCCAACAAGGGCAAGGCCCTCCCCCTGGTCCCGAAGCTCAACGAGGTCCTGGCAGCCATGAAGGCCGACGGCACCACGGATAAGTTGCTGGGGAAATAGCTCCCCACCACCCTAGGCTTTTCCGATCCCCCGAAGCGATCGAAGGCCATGAAAGGAGAATATTATGAAAAATAGCCTCGTATCAAAGCTTGCCGCTCTCATCGTCCTGGGTATCCTCGTGCTGGCGGCGGTCCTCCTTTTCCTGGCCCGGTCGGGCAGCCAGGACATGCTTCGGGCGACCAGCGGCGTGGCAGATCGCATGCTCACCGAGGACATCCAGAACAAAAACCAGGCGAATCAAGAGTCCGCCGCCACTTACGGCGCCTCCATGGCGCAGTATTTGGCCTTCATCTCCGCCTCGCCCCTCTGGAATCTGCAGGAGGAGTTGCTGAAAGAGTACGCCCAGGGGATGCTCCAGCTCCCCAACCTGGCCTACGCCGTGGTGTACGACGATGGCAATAAGGCCGTGGCCGGGGAGAAGAAAGAGGGCGGCGCCGGGGTCCAGGTCTTTACCCACGGTGTGGTCTACGACGGCAAAAGCATCGGCCAGGTGGAGGTGGGCCTCGCCACGGACCACCTCGAAGCGGCTCTTAAGAAAAACGAACAGGTCAAGACCGATCTCATCTCCACCTTCGAGAAGGAGGCCCAAGGAGCCCAATCGGCCCTGGTAAGCCGCCTGGGGATTACGGCGGCGGCCATCGCGGTGGTGCTGCTGGTGGTGAGCCTTCTGGTGCTCTTTCGCATCGCCAAGCCACTGCGGCGCATGGTGGGGGTCGTGCAGGACCTGGGCCAGGGCGAAGGGGACCTTACGGTGCGCCTCGACGTGGCGAGCCACGACGAGGTGGGGCTCCTGGGAGAATCCCTCAACCTCTTCGTGGATAAGCTGGCCGCCATGGTGAGGGAGCTGGTGGAAGTCGCCGGAGAAGTGGGGGCACAGGCCCGATCTCTGGCAGAGCTCTCGGAAAGGTCCACCGTGGTGGCGGATCGCAGCCGGGACGCCGTGGATCAGATTGTAGTCCTTTCCGAGTCCAACGCCGCCGCCGTGCAGGAAACCAATGCGGGCATCGAAGAGGTGGCTTCCAGCGCCAGCGCCTCTGCCAAGTCCGCCGAGGCCGGAGCCCATTCCTCCACCAAATCCACTCACTTGACGGAAGAAGTGGTCTCACGCATGGCCGGGGTCATTCAGTCCATCGTCACCGTGGGAGAACAGGCCCACGCCAACCGCCATACCATCCAGACCCTGAGCGGATCGGTGACGGACATCACCAATTTCGTGGGGGCCATCACCTCCATCGCGGACCAGACGAACCTCCTGGCGCTGAACGCCGCCATCGAGGCCGCCCGCGCCGGTGAGGCGGGAAGGGGCTTTGCCGTGGTGGCGGAGGAGGTACGAAAGCTCGCCGAGGAATCAAACCACGCCGCGAAGGAGATCGGGGGCATTATCACCACGCTGCAAAAGTCTGCGGCGGATTCCATCAAGGCCACCGAAGCCTCCGAGGGCACCCTAAACGAAGTGGTAAAGGCCGCCCAGGGCGTCCAAGGACAGCTTCAGGAAAGCCTTCGGGAAGTCGTCGGCGTCAACGACGTCATGCAAAACATCGCCGCCGTGGCCGAGGAGCAATCGGCCTCCAGCCACGAAATGGCCACCGCCATCGACAGCATCACCCACGGGGCCTCCGCCATCGTGGAAAGCCTGGGCACCATCCGGGCCTCCACGGAAGAGACGGCGGATTCCTTCCAAGAGGTGGCTCGAAACGCGGCACACCTTTCGGAAAACGTGGCCCACCTGGAACAGATCCTGAGCCAGTTCCGCATCGATCAATCCGAGGAACGGCGCGCCCTACCCCGGGCCTGACGTCGGCCATCCGGCACCTCCCGAGAGCCTTGCCCTTGGGGCCCCCGGAAGCCTTATCCGCTTCCGGGGGCCCTTCGTTGCGGCACCACCGCACGACTTTCCGGGCCTTCGTCCCCGGGGAGCGCTTCGAGGCAAACCCCGGAGGGCCTCCAGAGGAGCGGTCCAAAGCCCAGGCCTCCAGGTCCTTCTCGGGGAGGCCCCGCATCCCGAGCCACCACCGCAAAGGACTCCCCCCCTTGACATCCCTCCACGCGAGTGCTACAAAAAATGCTATTCGTAACACCACTTTCGAAGGAGCGATGGACATGCACATGGCTGACGCGCTGTTGTCCCCCGCCGTGGGCGGGGCGTTGTGGGCCGTCTCGGCGGGTTTGGTGGGATATGCTGCCCGGAAACTCGACCAGGATCCGGCCCCCTCCCGGGCGCCCCTCATGGGAGCCCTGGGAGCCTTTGTCTTCGCCGCCCAGATGATCAACTTCACCATTCCCGGCACGGGCTCCAGCGGCCATCTGGGAGGAGGGCTCCTGCTGGCGGCTCTGCTGGGTCCCCATGCGGCGTTTCTGGTGCTCACCTCGGTGCTGGCGGTCCAGGCGCTCTTTTTCGCCGATGGGGGACTGCTGGCCCTGGGGTGCAACATCTTCAACATGGGATTCTTTTCCTGCTTCGTGGCCTATCCCCTGATTTTCCGGCCTATGACGGGAGAAAACGCCTCTTCGCGGCGGATCCTCGGCGCCTCCCTCGCCGCCTCCATCGTGGGCCTCGCGCTGGGAGCTCTGGCGGTGGTGCTTGAGACCGGCGCCTCGGGAATTTCCTCGCTCCCCTTCGGCACCTTCGTGTTGCTCATGCTCCCCATCCACCTGGCCATCGGCGTCGGAGAAGGGTTCATCACCGCCTCGGTGGTGCTCTTCGCCCGTCGGGTTCAGGGCATCGCCCCGGAACGTTCCGTCTCGCCCGGAAAACCGCTGGTCATGGCCCTCGTGGTTCTTGCCCTGCTCACGGGGGGAGTGCTTTCCTGGTTCGCCTCCACCCACCCCGACGGCCTGGAATGGTCCCTGTTCCACGCCACGGGCCAGGAAGAGGTGGAGGGCCCGGCCACTTCCGTGCACACCGCCCTGGCAAACGTCCAGGAACGTACCGCCCTCTTGCCCGATTACGCCCTCCCCGCTTCGGACATTTCCCCCGAGAGTTCCGCTCCGGAAGGTGATGCTTCCTGGCCTGCGGTGAGTGGCGGCACATCTCTGGCGGGGATCGCGGGGGGCCTTTTGACGGGACTCTTGGCCCTCGCCCTGGGATGGGGGCTGCGACGGCGGCAGGCGTGCCGCGCCTCTTCGTGACCTCCCTCGAACACCGGCTCCGCGCCGCCTCCCACACCCTGGATTTTGGGCGGAGGCTTTCGCCGATCCACGACCTCGATCCCCGGACAAAAATCGCCGTCACCGCCCTTTTTCTCGTGGTGACGGCGTCCTTTCCCTCCTCTGCTCCGGGGGACCTGGCCCCCCTGCTCTTTTTTCCCTGCGTCGTCGGCGCCCTGGCGGGAATTCCCGGCAGGGCGCTTCTGGGCCGGGCCCTGGTCCTCTCCCCCCTGGTTCTTTTGGTGGGGGTGGCGGAGCCCCTGTGGCACCGCACGCCGGTTATCATCGCCCCCGGCATCGCCCTCGCCGCCGGTTGGTTTTCCCTGCTGGGCATCGTGATGAAATTTGTTCTTTCGGTGAGCGGGGCGCTGCTGTTGCTTCGCACCACCCCCCTGGACGACCTCTGCTCCGGCCTCGTCCGGCTGAAGGTTCCCCGGGTGCTGGCCCTCCAGATCCTGCTCCTGGTGCGCTATCTTTTTCTCCTCGGGGACGAGGCCCTCCGCACGCTCCGGGCCCACGGGGCCCGCACCGGCGGACAATCCCCCTCCCTCGCCCTAGCGGGGCCCCTTCTGGGGAGCTTGCTGCTACGCACGCTGGCCCGGGGAGAACGCATCTCCCGGGCCATGGCGGCCCGGGAGTTCGGCATGGGGGCTCTGGAAGGCGCCGAAGCGCCTCTGGATCGCCGGAATCTGCTCTTTCTGGCGGGCTGGGGGGTCTTTTTTCTTCTGGTGCGCCTGAGGCCCCTCTCCCGCCTGGCGGAGATCGGGGGACTTTCGTGACCGCCCCCTTTTTTCAGGGACAGGACCTGGCCTTTTCCTACCCCGACGCCCCCGGGGCGCTGGAGGGGGTCTCCCTGGACCTCGCTCCGGGGGAGGCCTTGGGCATCGTGGGGGCCAATGGGGCGGGGAAATCCACGTTGTTGCTCCTTCTGGCGGGAGTTCTTCCCCCCTCCCGGGGACGTTTCGTCTTGGATGGGGCGAAGATCCCCACCCCCTTTCCTCCCTCCGTCCGCCGTCGCCTGGGGGTGGTGTTCCAGGATCCCGACGACCAGCTCTTTCTTCCCACGGTGTACGAGGACGTGGCCTTCGGCCCCCGGCACCGGGGGCTCTCTCCCCAGGAGGTGCATGCCGCCGCCTGGGGAGCTCTGGAACGGGTGGGGGCTCGTCATCTGGCTCCCCGCATGCCCCACGCCCTCTCGGGAGGAGAAAAGCGCCTCGCGGCCCTCGCCGCCGCCCTGGCCCCCGCCCCCGACGTGCTCCTTTTGGACGAGCCCAGCGCCGCCCTGGATCCCCGGGCCCGGCGCCATCTCATCGAGCTGTTGCGCTCCCTCCCCGAAGCCCGGATCGTGGCTTCCCACGACCTGGACCTGGTGCTGGACGTATGCCCCCGGGTGATGATCCTCCGGGAAGGGCACCTCTTCGCCCAGGGGGCCACAGCGGATCTCCTGTACGACGCCCCCCTTCTGGACGCGGCGGGGTTGGAGCTTCCCCTCTCCCATCGTCCCTGACGTTTCCACGTCCTGCCCCCTGCGGATCTCCTCGGCCTCGTGCCGAGGATCCGCCCCACACCGACCGAGGACCGGGGCGAAAGGTTTTTCGTCCCTACAGGACCCCCCCGGGGAAATGCGCACGCCTCCGGGCAAAGAGGCATCGCCCACCGGACATCTGCCCCACACCGACCGAGGACCGGGGCGAAAGGTTTTTCGCCCCTACAGGGCGCTCGCGCCCCCCATACACGGGCTCTCGCCCCAGCGCCCCTGGGAAAAGTTGAGTTCTTTACGCCCCCTGCACGCTCCGCTCTGCGGCCCGGCGGGCGGCCAGGCGCTCCAGGAACAGGAAGCTCACCAGTCCCAGCGCTGCGGCGATTTTCACCACCGGATGGGGCCAAAAGGCCCCCACGCCCAGCGCCAAGGCCACGATGCGCTCCACTCCTCCCAGCGTGCGGAACATCCACCCCCGCCCCGCCGACGCCAGTCCCAGCACCCCCAGGACGGAAGCCACCACGAGAATCCCCAGAGGAAGAGGGGCCACGTCCTGCAGCAAGATCATGGGGGTGTAGACAAAGCTGTAGGGCAGGAGGTACGCCACCAGCGCCATGGTGGCGGCCTGGATCCCCGTCCGGGTGGGATCGGCACCGGCGATGCCCGCGCCGGTGAAGGCCGCCAGACACACCGGAGGCGTGAGGTCCGCCATGATGCCGAAGTAGAAGACGAAGAGGTGGGCCGCCAGCGGCAGGGCCCCCAGCTTCACCAGCGCGGGGGCGATGATGGTGCTGCAGACGATGTAGTTCGCTGTGGTGGGAAGGCCCATGCCCAGCACCAGGCAGGCAATCATGGAGAGCACAAGCATGAAGAACAGGTTTCCTCCCGAAAGGTGGATGATGTTGTTGGAAAGGTTCAGCCCCAGGGAGGTGAGGGACGAGGCGCCCACCACGAATCCCACCAGGGCGCAGGCCATAGCCACCCCCAGGGAGCCCCGGGCGCCCTCGTCCAGGGCGGCGAGGATCTCTCGCCATCCCAGGCGGGAGCTGGAGCGGAGAGCCCCCACCAACACCACCGCCACAATGCCCCAGAAGGCCGAGGCAAGGGGGGTGAATTTCATCAGCAACATGGCAATGATCGCCCCCAGAGGGACGAGGAGATGGCCGTCTCGCCGAAGGACATCCCGGGGGCGGGGCAGGGAGGCCCGGTCGAGGCCCACCAATCCCAGAGCCCGGGCCCACAGATGGACGTTGATGAAAATAGCGCTGTAGTAGAGCAATGCCGGCAGAGCCGCCGCCGCTGCGATGGAGAGATAGGGCACCCCCAGGAGCTCGCTCATGATGAACGCCCCGGCCCCCATGATGGGAGGCATGAGCTGGCCGCCGGTGGACGCACAGGCTTCCACCGCTCCGGCGTACTCCGGAGGGTATCCCACCCGTTTCATGAGGGGGATGGTGAAGGCCCCTGTGGTGGCCACGTTGGCCACCGAGGAGCCGTTGATGGTGCCGAGCAACCCCGAGGCCACCACCGCCACCTTGGCGGGGCCCCCGGGGCTGTGCCCCGCCAGGGCGAGGGCCAGCTCGTTGAAGAGCCGGGCGCCGCCGCTTTTGGCGAGGAAGGCGCCGAAGAGCACGAACATGAAGACAAAGGTGGCGGAAACCCCCAGTGCCACGCCGAAGATGCCCTCGGACGTGAGATACATGTGTTGGATCACCCGGGCCACGGAATACCCCCGGTGCATGAACATGGCGGGGGCATACCGGCCGAAGAAGCAGTAGAGCAGGAAAAACACCGCCAGCATGGGGAGAACGTTTCCCAGGATGCGGCGCCCCGCTTCCACCACCAGGGCAAGGGTCATGTACCCCAGCACGATGTCCACGGGAAGGGGCTTGGCCCCCCGGTAGGCGATGTCGTTAAAGAAAAAGACGATGTACCCCGTACCGATGGCCGCCAGAAGGGCTAAGATCCAGTCATACCAGGGAATCCGGGTTTTATCGACCCTTTGGTGGGAGGGATAGAGCAGAAACACGGCCACCATGGCAAAGAGGAGGTGCACCGCCCGCTGGATGGAGGTGGGCAGAAGGCCGATCCCCGCCGTGTAGAGGTGAAAACAGGACATGGCCGCACACCAACATACCGCAAATTTTCCCGCAAAACCGGAAAGGCGACGGAAACGGCTTTCCACATCGTATTGCTCCACCAGGTGCTGAATTTCTTTTTCTCCCAAGGAGTTCTTCTCAATGAGGTTCTCTCTACTTTCTTCTGCCACGAGGAGTCCCCCTTTCTCCGATGCGAAAGGGGCGGCTCTCCGGCCGCCCCGCTTTTTTTCGCCTTGGAAGGTCTCGCTACTTCACCGCACCAATTTCTTTGTAGTACTTTTCTGCCCCGGGGTGAAGGGGGATCATGATGAACTTTACGTTCTCTGGAGCCATGTTTTCCATCTTGGAGTTCACCAACACCAGATCGGCCCGGTTCTCGAAGAGGGCCTTGGTCATGCGGTAGGCCAGTTCTTCATCGAGATCGGCCTTGACCCCCAGGATGTTCCAGCTGGCATAGGTCTTGACCTCGTTGGGCTGCCCCTTGTAGTAATTTGCCGGAATGGTGAAGGGCACCCAGTAGGGGGTTTCCTTCATGACTTTTTCCAGAATGTCCTGGGGAACGTCGATGAAGTCCACCAGGCCCAGGGTGGTGGCTTCCACCACTCCCGCCATGCCCAAAGCCCCCACCATGACGGCGGCGTCGATGCGCTGATCGCCGAAGGCCCCCGTGGTGTCACCCACGCCGAGGTTTTCCGGGGTGATGTCCTTGTCGGGGTCCATGCCCGCAACCTTCAGGAGCTGCCGGGCCGTCACCTCGGTGCCGCTGGCCACGGCGCCGATGGAGACTTTCTTGCCCTTGAACTCTCCCAGGGTCTTGATGCCGCTCTGGCGGGCCACCATGAGCTGGACGGGTTCGGGATAGAGGGGCACCAGGGCCCGGAGGTTTTCCATGGGTTTGCCTTCAAACTTTCCTGTGCCCGTGTAGGCGGCGTAGTAGGCCCCGTCCATGAAGCCCACTTCGGCCTCGTTGTCCGTCATGAGCTGGAGGTTGTTCACGGTGCCCCCGGTGGACTGGGCGTTGGCCTTCATGCCTTCGATCTTTTCGTTCCAGATCTTCGCCATGGCGGCCCCCACGGGGTAATAGGTGCCCCCGGTGCTTCCGGTGCCGATGTTGATAAACACCGTGGCCGAGGCCCCGGAGACCATGACACCGAGGACCACCATCGCCGCCATCCATCGCACAAAGGATCTTCGCATGACATTCCCTCCCTAGAAATAAACTTTGCTTCACGGCAATTCTGTCCCAAGATGTCGGAGGTGTCAAGGCCGGTTCGTCGTCTCGGGGGAAAAATCGCTAGATTTTTCAAAAAACTAGGACCCAACTTTCACACAAAGAAGCCATAAATCCTTGCCATCACTAGCTTTCTATAAAAAGTCATCACTACGAGATGTCCTCCTTCGGGAGAAAGGTCACCATCGTAGCTCTCATTTCGCGGTAAAGCCGGCTGGAAGATGCGCGCCTCCCGGCAAAAGAAAGCGAAAGTCGGGTAAAGACATCGCCTAAAAGGTCGACCGAGGGGCGAGACGGGGCGGGGAAAGAGATGTATACTCTCGGGCTAGAGAATAGGGGGGGAGACCATGGGGGGTAAGGCGGCGGTCAAGGCGTTGGTTCTGGCGGTGGCGTGGTGGGCCCTGGGGGCAAGTTCCGCTCCGGGATTTTCTTCCTCCTGGGCGGTTTATACCAACCCACGCTTCGGCTATACGGTGGACGTGCCTGCGGATTTCCCGGCGGGCGAGGCCCCGGAAAACGACGACGGCCGGACGTTTACCCCCCCGGGGCGCCAAGGGTCCGTGGCGGTCTACGGCTCCTTCAACGCCCTGGGGCACTCCCCCGAAGATCACCGGGAGTGGCTCAAAGAGGGTTTTGCCAACGCCGGGGGAAGGGCCCGGGTGACCTACGAGGCCACGGGGAAGAACTGGTGCGTCCTGTCGGGGTTCACCGCCGAGGGGGCCATCTTCTACCAACGGGTGCGCTTCTCTGCCGACGGGGACACCATCATCGCGGTCCACTTCGTCTACCCCGAAGAGGACAAGGAGGAGTGGGATCCCGTGGTGGAGCGCATGGGAAAGACGCTCCGTTTCGTAGATGCGGAGGGAAACTAAGATCGCGAGGGCCCATTCGGGCCCTCGCGATCTTTTTCACACCTCTTCGGGGAGGCCCACCATCCGGGCGTAGAGCTCCCTTCGAAGCTCCATGCGACCCCGGTCCACGGGGCCCGTGGCGGTGGTCCCGGAAAAGATCTTTTCCGGGATCTTTCCCCGGCGGGGGTCGGCGCCGCAGGCGATCTTGTAGGCGTATTTTCGCCGCAGGGCCTCTTCTCCCATCCGCTTTAGCTTTTCTCCGTCCCAGGAAAGGCCCAGGGCCCCGAGGCCCGCCAGCACCATCTCCTCGTCGTAGACCCCCCGAGCAAAGAGGCACGTCACCAGGGAATTGGTCACCATGCGCCACTGGGCGTCTTTCACCGCCGCGCCCACCTGCTCTTCCAGGGAGAGGGATTTGCCCAGGAGCTTTTGATCCGTGCCGTACCCCGGGTCGTCCAGGTGGGAGTGGCGCACCCCCATGAGATAGGTGAGGAGGGCATTTTCCCCCGTGAGGTACCCCGGGGCCCCCACGCCGCCGAAGTGTATGGCGAAGGCCTCTCCTCCGTACTTTGCCGCACAGAAGGCCACTCCTCGCTCCAGGTCGCGGAAGAACTCCCCCTCGCCTTTTCGAATGCGATGCATCGCCTGTAGGTACCCTCCTCCGTCGCCGAAGCGCAGGGGAAGGCCTTCGGTCTCCCGGAGCCCCACCACCCCGGAAACGAAGGCCTCCGAGGCCCAGGCCAGGGCGGTGCCCATCCCCATGGCGTCCCATCCTTCTTTTTCCACCACGTCCACCAGGGATAGGACCTCCGGGGGGGAAGAGAGGCTCAGGAGGGTGCCCAGGGCGTAGATGAGCTCGTAATCGTAGGGAATCTTGGTGGTGCGGTAGTGAAATGGGGCAAAGGGCTCCCGGAGGGCCGCCATGTGGATGCAGCCGCAGGGGCAGTGGGCGCAGGCCATGTGTTGCACCAGGTAGTGCTCGGCGAAGGCCTCCCCCGAAAGGGCCTGGGCCCCCTCGAAAAAGCCCTGGGAAAAATTCCGGGTGGGGAGCCCTCCGATGGCGTTGAGGGGCAAGATGTTCCCCGCCGTGCCGAGGTCGTGATATTTTTTCATGTCATTTGAGGCCACCACCCGGTCGTAGATGGCGTCGTAGACCTGGCGATGTTCTCCCCGGTGGATGATCGGGGGGCCCCCGGTGCCGGAGACCAGGAAGGCTTTGAGGTTTTTCGACCCCATGACGGCCCCCAGGCCCAGACGGCCGAAGTGGCGCCCTCCGTCCACCGTGGCGCAGGCCAGGGGAGCGAGGCGCTCCCCCGCAGGGCCGATGCGAACCACGGAGCCCTTTCGCCCGTCCGGCGCGGCGTATTCCCGAAGGATGCGCTCCGACGCCAGGGCTGACTGACCCCACACCGTGCGGGCCGAGGAGAAGGTCACTTCGTGATTCTCGATGGAAAGAAAGGTCGGGGAGGGGCTTTTTCCGGTGATCACCAGGGCGTCGATGGCCGCATCTCGAAGGGCCATGGCGAGGCGCCCCCCGGCGTGGGTCTCTCCCAGTTCGCCGTTGAGGGGGGACTTGAAGAGAGCCACTGTCTTGGTGGCCACGGGAAAAACGGAGGAAAAGGGACCCGTGACGAAGATCAGGGCGCTCTGCTCCCCCAGGGGGTCTACTTCCGGGGGGGCGTACTGCCACAGGAGTTCGGTGCCCAGGGTCGTACCTCCCAGGAACCGATCAAAGAGTTCGGGGCGGCGCTCTCGGCGCGCCGTCCCCGTCGTCAGGTCTATGTGAAGGATGGTTTCCTGCATGGGGGGCCCTCCTTTTAGGCTTCTTCTTCCAGGGCCAGGACGCCGTTGGGGCAGTATCGGGCACAGGTGCCGCAGTGCACGCAGGGGATGGGGCGCCGGTCGTCGGCGTTCCACTGCAGGGCTCGGATCACGCAGGCCTGGACGCAGGCTCCGCAGGAAAGGCACCGCTCTTTGTCCAGGCGCACTCCCCCCCCTTCGACTTTTTTAAGCGCCCCAGAAGGGCAGGCGGCGGCACAGTCCGGTTCGGGGCATCGCAGGCAGGTGCGGAGGGAAAAGGCTCCCTCGACACCGGTGTAGGCCCGAACCCTCAGGGCCGCCCGATTGGTGGTGGCCATCCCCGCAAAGGTCCGGCTGCAGGCATACATGCAGGAGAAGCACCCGATGCAGCGGTCACGGTGAATCACTCGAAGAACTTTTCTGCCCACGTTCCCTTCCCTCCCTTCTTCGGGTCCCGAGGGGGCCCTCCGTCATTCCCGCCCCAATTCATTCCTCCACCAGGAGGATTCTCAGGTCGTTCAGGTTGTTTCCCGTGGGACCCGTCTTCCAAAGGCCCCCTCCGGAGCCGAGGACGGCGTAGGCATCGTTGCGTTCCAGGGCGTCCAGGGGATTGAGGCCCCGGGATTCCATGTGATCCCAGGTGGTGCCGTCCACCACTCCCCCCGCCGCATCGGTGGGGCCGTCGGTGCCGTCACTATCCATGGCCAGAAAGGCCACCCCGGAAAGGCCTCGCAGCGCCCGGGCGCAGGCCAGGGCGGCTTCCTGCCCCGGGCCTCCCCTGCCCTTGCCCCGCACCTTCACCACCGATTCCCCCCCGGAAATCACCGCCACGGGGGGCGGCCCGGGGTGCTTCGAGGCCCGGATCTCCCGGGCGATCTCTCCGACAAAGGTGCCGATCTCCCGGGCCTCTCCCGAGAAGAAGGATCCCAGGAAGAGGGGGGTAAAGCCCCGGATCTTGGCGGCCTCTCCCGCCGCACGGCAGAGGGATCGGTTGTCCAGGATCACCTGGGCCCAGGTGTCATAGCCCTCCACGCTCTTCAAGGTCTCTTCTCGGAGGCCCTTGAGCCCTTCTTCTAGGACGTGGCGCACGTTTTTCGGGGTCTTTCCCCAAAGATCTCGGCGCTTGAGCACTTCCACCGCATCGGCGAAGGTGGTGTGGTCGGCCACCGTGGGCCCCGAGGAGATGGTGGCCAGGTCGTCCCCCACCACGTCGGAGACCACCAGGGCCAAGGAAGATCGGGGGGATATGCGGCGCAGGAGCTTGCCCCCTTTCACCCGGGAGAGGTGCTTGCGCACCGCGTTTACTTCGGCGATGGAGGCCCCGCAGGTGAGGAGCTCGGCGTTGACCGCGCGGATGTCTTCCAGGGAAATGCCCTTGTCGGGGGCTTCGAAAAGGGCCGATCCTCCCCCCGAAAGGAGCATCAGGATCGTCACGTCATCGGGCAGGGCGTCGATTTCCCGCAGGATGTCCGCCGTGGCGTTGAGGCTCCGGGCGTCCGGCAGGGGGTGTCCGGCCTCGAGGCAGTTCATGAAGGGGATCTCGTCGCTGTAACCGTCCCGGGTCAGGACACTCCCCGCCCAGACCAGGTTCCCCAGGAGGTCCGACGCCGCCCGGGCCATGGCGCTCGCCGCCTTCCCCACCGAGAGGACGTAGAAGGGGCCATCCCACTGTCGATCCCCCACCCGGGCCCCCGAGGGGATGGGCTGAAGGACGCGCCTCACGGCGTCCTCGGGGGAGCAGGTCGCCAGGGCCTCCAGGGCGATGGCCCTTACGGTGTCACCGAGGGACGATCCCATGGGGGCCTTCAGATCCGCACGGGATGGCAGGGGATCTTGCCATCCAGCACCGCCACTAGGTCTTCCGCCGCCATCGTCGCCATGCGCTCCCGGGTGCGCCGGGTGGCCGATCCCAGGTGGGGCAAGGGCAAGAGGTTCGGCGCGGCGAAAAGGGGGTGGTCTGCGGGCAGGGGCTCGGGGTCGAAGACGTCCAGGCCCGCCCCGGCGATCCACCCTTCGGAGAGGGCCTGCCCCAGGGCTCGCTGATCCACCAATTTACCCCGCCCCGTGTTGATGAAGATGGCGGTTTTTTTCATGCGCCGGAAGGCTTCTTCGTTCATGAGCCCCGCCGTCTCCGGGGTCAGGGGGCAGTGGAGCGTCACGTAGTCGCTTTTTTCCAGGAGTTCCTCGAAGGGGACCATTTGGGCTCCTAGCTCCGCCGCGTCTCGGGCGGCGGAATCTCGGGCGGCCACCAGGATCGTCATGGAAAATCCCTGGGCCCGGCGGGCCACAGCGCGACCGATGCGTCCGAAGCCCACGATGCCCAGGGTGGCCCCGAAGACGTCTTCTCCCGCCAGCAGGTCGGGGGCCCAGGCCCATCGGCCGCTGCGGGCCACTTGGTTGCCCTCCAACACCTTACGGGCCGTCCCCAGGATCAGGGCAAAGGCCAGGTCCGCCGTGGCGTCGGTGAGGACGTCGGGGGTGTTGGTCACCGTGATCCCCCGGGCCTGGGCGAAGGCCACGTCGATGTTATCGGTACCCACGGCATAGTTGCTGATGACTTTAAGGTGGGGGCCCCGGTCGATGATCCCCCGGTCGATGGGGTCGCTCAGCAGGGTCAACACTCCGTGGAGGTGGGGCATCCGGTCCGCCAGCACTTCCCGGGGGACGGGGATGTCGCCGTGGGGCCACACTTCCAGGTCGGTCCGGTCTCGAAGGATGGCTAGCCCGGCCTCGGGGATCTGTCGCGTCACAAAGACCTTCGGTTTCATGTCTTCCTCCTCACCTAGGGGTAGTTTGGGTCCCTGCCGAGGGGGGCTACTGCCTTCCCCCGGAAACCTTCAGCGCCGAACCGCAATACTCGCACACGGCGGGACGACCGGGAAAGATCATCCCCTGGGCCCCACAGCTCCGGCAGGCCACCACCTGGGGCCCTGCGGGGGCGTTCTCCCGAGGGGCGGGGTTCTCGCCTTCCTGAGAGCTTTTCCACCGGGATTCGGCCTCCATGTGGCGGAGCACCGAGGGGACGATCACTTGGCCCGCCCCTCGGTCCACCAGAGCCTCGGGCAGGTATCCCTTTTCGATGAGAAAGTCGATTTCCTTCTCCGTCTGGGGCCGGCTTTTTCCCACGATGCGGGCGATATCGTCCAGGTTGGAAAAGCGCCGGTTGACGATGAGGCCGAGGTACTCCCGCACCATGCGCCCCCGATACTGGAGGGTGCGACCGTAGCGCCACAGGATGATTCCCAGCACGCCGAAGGCCCCCGCCACCGCCAAAGAGGCATAGCCGTCGTCGGTGAGATCGCCGAAGCTGGTCATCTCATTCTCGTAGATTCCGTACCCCCCCAGCAGGCAAACCAGGAAGAGGAGCACCCCCACGACCTTCAGCACGCCGCCGGTGGTGATGCCCGCATGGCGGTCCCTCCCCAGCCGGGCAAACAACAGCACGAGGCCCACGGGCCAGAAGATGAAGGAGATGATGATGACGGGCCAAGAGAGGTAAAAGGGAGGATTCAACTGTCTGTCCGACGAAAAATCGCTCATCTTACGCGCTCTCCTTACATTTTAGTGAATTATGGTGGTCTTCGGCCCACCGCGTCACTTTCCCCGGGCCACCAGATCGTTCCGGCGCTTGAGGGTCGCCAGGGCTTCCTGCACGCTCTCCGGAGAAGCGCCGCTTTCCCGCACCCGGGCCACGGCGCGCTCCACCGCCCGGTCTTCTTCGGCGAAGCGCTTCGGAGTCACGGGGTCGCTGAAGCGCAGCGCCTCCGCCAACTTGCGGCACGCCACGGCGGAATCTCCCGGGCGAGTCGCCGTCAAAAGCTCCACCTCCCGGGCCATATCCGCCAGCCACGCCCGCCCCCGGGCGGCCCTCCGGTCCTCCGAGGAGGTCTGCACCCCCCCCATGAGGGCGAAGATGCCGCCCACGAGGAAGATCGTGCCCCCCGCCACGTGGGTGATGATGTACCCCGTGATGGAAAAGTCGACAAAGCGCCACGCCGCCACCGCCGCCCCCAGGGCGAAGAGGGTGTATCCCCCCGTGACGGCCGTCAGGGACAGGGTGGAGGGAAAGGGCAGGGCTCGGTCGCTGTCCGACCAGAGGTTGATCAGGGCCCCCAGGGTGGAAAGGGCCGCTCCCAGGGCCACGGTGCCCAGGGAGATCCAGAAGATGAGATGGCGATCCTCGGGGGTCGTGGAGAGGTAGAGGATCACCCCCGTCCCCACCGCCAACACCGCCAGCGCCAGAAGGATCAGCAGACTAAGGGAAAACTTTCTCATGGCCTTCCTCCTCGATTACGATCTTCGGCTGGCCTTGGGGTCAATCCCGTCGGGCCCCGCACTCGGGGCAGAACTTCGCCCCCGGGGACATTTCGGCGCCGCAGGCGGCGCATTTGAGGGGGCCGGGGGTCAAGGTTTGGCCGCACCCCGGGCAGAACTTCGTGCCGGGGGGACTGGAGGCGCCGCACCGGGGACAGGGCAGGGGGCGAGGGGCGCCGCACTTGGGGCAGGCCGAAGCCCCCTCGGGCAGATCCGCACCGCAGGTGGGGCAAGGGTCGTAGCGATCGCCGCACGCGGGGCAGAACTTGGCCCCCCGGGGCAGGGACCCTCCGCACCGGGAGCAGAGGGCGGGAACGGAGTTCTCCAGAAGGGCCCCGCAGGAAAGGCAAAACCGGGCCCCGGGAGGGTTCAAAGCCCCACAGCGGGGGCAGGGGGTGGCGCCCGTGGGGCTCAAGGAGCCCGCCATGGAGGCGGCGGCGCCGCCGAAGGCCCCGCCCATTCCCACTCCCATGCCCAGCCCCAACCCCGCCCCCAGGAGGGTGCCGCTGCTCCCCTCGTTGGAGGCGGCGGCCTGCAGGGTGTCGAAGGTCCTCATCTGCTGGTAGTTGTAACCCACGATGTCCATGCGGGCCTTTTCCGCCAGGGCCTTCTTGAGCTCCGCCACGGCGGGGTCGTCCTCCGGAATATTGATGGAGTTCACAAAGAAATTGGGCACCTCGATGCCGTACTCTTCCACGACGGAGGCGAGGCGCTCCCGGATGTGTCCGGACATGTCGTCCAGATGGGCGTTCACTTCCACCACGCTGATGCCCTGCTTCACCAGGTAGGAAGAAATCAGGTCCTTGGCCTTGGTGAGGACGAGCCCCCGGAAGAGGGTGTTCAGGTGCTCCTGGTCGAAGAGTCTCACGGTGCCCACCAGTTTCACCAAGAACTTCCGGGCGTCGGCCACCCGGACGCCGAATTGGCCGAAGGAGCGCACGGGCAAAAAGACCTTGTATCGGGGGTCCTGGATCTGGATGGGATCGGGGGTGCCCCACTTGACGTTGAGCATCGACACTTTGTTGACGAACCACACTTCTGCCTTGAAGGGGGACTCTCCTCCGAAGGGGAGCCTCAGGAGCCCCGCCAAAAGGGGCACGTTGGCCGTCCCCAAGGTGTGGCGCCCGGGAGCGAAAAGATCAAGCGCCTGGCCGTTTTTAAACAGGATGGCCTCCTGGGATTCCCGCACCACCAGCTGGGTCCAGGTGCCCAGCTCATCGCTCCGCTCCGGCTGGGCCGGATTCGTGTACTTCCACGCCAGCACGGGCACTTCCCGCGTCACTGGCTCGTCCCACTCCACCACCTGCACCAGCGCCATGCCCTCACCTCCTCCACCATCAGGCGCCCATCCGCCCAGGGTCCATTTTAGCACAAAAGGGCCCCCTTTCTCAAAACCAGCATGAAAAAGTCACAAAGTTGTCACGCTTTTTCCCGGGACAACCTCCCGGACGGGGGGAACTCCTTGCCTTTATCCTCCCCCAGGGAGACAATGGTCCCGTCGGGGGAGGCACCCCGAAGAGCGTTTCACGAGGAGGTCTTGGCCATGGCACCGCACATCGGCATCACCTGTGATCTGGACGACCAACGCACCACCAACACCCTCCCCCGGGCCTACGTCCGGGCGGTGATGCGGGCCGGGGGCATCCCCCGGGTACTGCCGATTCCGGAGATGGAACACACCCCCGGAGGGTTTACCCCCGGGAATGGCCTTGGGGAAGATTGGGGGGAGTGGCTTTCGGGCCTCGACGGGCTTTTGCTCTCCGGCGGAGGGGACTTGGACCCGGCGCTCTTCGGCGAGGAGCCCCTTCCCGGTCTGGGAGGGGTGGACCTCCACCGCGATGCCCTGGAGATGGCCCTGGCCCGCGCCGCCCGTCGGCGAAAGATGCCCCTTTTGGGCATTTGCCGGGGATGTCAGGTGCTCAACGTGGCCCTGGGGGGCACGATCTATCAGGATCTCCCCTCCCAACGCCCCGAGGGGTTGCTCCAACACCGGCAACCCTATCCCGGCACCTTTCCCTCCCACTCCATGACGGTGCGGGAGGGAACACGCCTGGCCCACGTGCTGGGGAGTCTGAGCGTGCGGGTCAACTCCTTCCACCACCAGGCGGTGCGGGATGTGGCGCCGGGGCTTGAGGCGGTGGCCTGGGCTCCGGATGGGGTGGTGGAGGGCATAGAAGCTCCGGAGGGACCCTTTCTTCTGGGAATCCAGAGCCACCCCGAACGTCTCGAAAGCACTTCGGCCCCTATGGCGGCCCTCTTTCGGGCCTTCGTGGCCGCTGCGGGGGAGAAAAAATAGGGGGGCGGGCTCCGGGTCCGCCCCCCATCGCTTTAGAAATTAGAAAGCGCCCTGCGGCGGGCGAGGGGGACCGGTCACCATCCCCGGACGGCGAGGGTTTCTTCGGGGCTAAGCGTCCGGAGGTCGATGCCGGGCATGGCCTCTCCCAGACCCCGGGAAACTTCCGCCAACGCCGCATAGTCGTCGTAATGCGCCACGGCGGCCACCACGGCCTCGGCCCGGCGCTCGGGAGCCGATGAAGCGAAGATGCCGCTGCCCACGAAGACCCCGTCGCACCCCATCTGCATCATGAGTGCCGCATCGGCGGGGGTGGCCACCCCTCCGGCGGCGAGGTGCGCCACGGGCATGCGCCCCCGTTTCCGGCACTCCCAAAGGGTCTCCAGGGGAGCCTGGAGCTCTTTGGCCAGGGCGGGGAGTTCTTCTTCCGGAGCCCCCAGGAGCCGGGCCATCTCCCGGTTGGTGGCCCGCATGTGGCGCACCGCTTCCACCACGTTCCCCGTGCCCGCTTCGCCTTTGGTGCGGATCATGGCGGCGCCTTCGGCCACGCGCCGAAGGGCTTCTCCCAGGTTCCGGGAGCCGCAGACGAAGGGGACGGCAAAGGGGCGCTTGTCGATGTGGTGCTCCTCGTCGGCGGGGGTGAGCACTTCGCTTTCGTCGATGCAGTCCACCCCCAGGGCTTCCAGAATGCGGGCCTCCACGAAGTGGCCAATACGGGCTTTGGCCATGACGGGAATGGACACCGCGTCCTGAATTTCTTTGATTTTGTCGGGATCGGCCATGCGCACCACCCCCCCCGCCTTGCGGATCTCGGACGGGATGCGTTCCAGGGCCATCACCGCCATGGCACCGGCTTTTTCGGCGATGCGGGCCTGCGACGCGTTGGTCACGTCCATGATGACGCCCCGGGGCTTCATCCACGTCATATCTCGCCTGGGATTCTTCGGGTTGGACCGCTCTTCCATGGGGATCGCCTCCTAAAAGGTCTGTGGCGAAGCTTTTTTCCGCTTCCAGGGAGATCATAGGCAAGGGGCCCGGGGAGATAAAGGGCCACCCCTTCCCCGGGGACGGTCCCCTCTGGACCGGACCAGTTTCCCCGAAAAAACCCCGGTCCCTGCCCTGGGGAAATCCCGAGGGCGGGGCAGAGGCCTTCGGCGGAAAAATCGGGCACCCCTTCCGGGGGCGCCATGTATGCCCTCTTCCCGCCGGAGGAGCTTTTGGAGTATAGTGCGGTCACCGATCTTCGCGATGAGGGGCCCTTCTCGCTCCGAGGCCTTTTTCGCGAAAACTTTCGTGCGAGGTGATCGTTTTGATGAGACGTTCTCTGGTAGGGGTTCTTTTGCTTTTCGCCATGTTTTTTGCCGTTCCCGCCGGGGCCCAGGATTCTTTGGCGCTGCACTACGCCCCAGCGGGGGAGTTCGCCGTGGCGTACCGAGACCTGGGGTCGGGGGATCGCCCCCTGGTGCTGGTGCACGGCTGGGCCTGCGATCACACCTTCTGGCGATATCAGATCCCCTTTTTGGCCCGCCGAGGGCGGGTCATCGCCCTCGATCTCCCCGGGCACGGGTGGAGCACCAAGCCCAAGATCTCCTACACCCCGGAGGTCTTAGTGGAGGGCCTCCGGGCCGTCATGGATGACGCGGGGGTTTCCCAAGGGGTGCTGGTGGGACACAGCATGGGAGGGGCCCTCTGCCGGGCCTTCGCCCAGCGCTACCCCCACCGGGTGGCGGGGTTGGTCTTGGCGGACCCCGCCCTCGTCCGGGCCCCCGCAGATCCCCAGAAGCGGGAAGAGTTCGTCCAGATGATGAAGGGGTGGGCCACCTCCCTGACCACGGGGCCCGAAGCCCGGGATCACGTCCGGGCCTTCATCGAGGGGATGTTCGTCCCGGAGACCCCGGAGACCGTGCGACGTCTGGTGCTGGACAAGATGCTCGGCACCGCCCCCTACGTGAGGGATAGCGCCATGGTGAACTTCTTGCATCTCCCCACCCGGGAGGAGAGCCTGCCGACCTACGTCCCCACGCTGGCCCTCTTCGGCGCCGAAACGGTCCGGGCCGAGGGGGAGGGATTGGAGGAGGAGCTGCGACGGCTCTTTCCTCACCTGACCTACGAGGTATGGCCCGGGGTGAGCCACTTCTATATGCTGGAGGTCCCCGATCGACTCAACGATCGTCTGGCGGCCTTCGCGGCCTCCCTGCCCTAGGCGATTTTGTCCCCCGTCCGCCCAAGGTCGAGAGGGGAAGCTCGAAGATCCGCAAAGGAGGGTGAAAGGGTTCGCGGCGGTTTGACACTCCCCGCGCTGGCGGAGGCTCCTCCGAGGGGGTCTTGGAGAAGACTCCGGGGCCAGGGAAGAGGTGGTAAAAAAGTCCGGAAGGAGCGTGAGCCCCATGAGGTGTGCCCTTTTCTTCGTCGGAGGAATTCTGGGATTCCTCCTCTTGGGAGGGAACCCCGGCGAGGCCCGGGGGATTTCCTTCGATTTCGGCCCTATGGATGTCCTGGTGAGACAGGAAATGGCGTCGGGGGGCATTCCCGCCGTGGCGGTGGGGCTTTTGCTGCCGGACGGCCAAACCCTATCCCGGGTATACGGCTCGGCGGACGTGGAGCAAGATGTCCCTGCTGCGGCGGACACGCTCTTTGCCATGGGATCCGTCAGCAAGGTCTTCACCGCCCTGGGGGTGCTCAAATACCTGGAAGAAGACCGCATCACCCTGGAAGACCCTGTCTCCGCCTACTTTCCCGGCTACCCCGAGGGGGAGCGCATCTCCCTGTGCCAGCTCTTGCAGCACACCTCCGGAGTGGCCGAGGTCACCAAGATCCCCGCCTGGAGCGCCGATCCCGCCCGGGATTGGACCCCCCAGGAGGCCCTGGCTCTTTTTTCCAAAGAGCCCCTGGAGTTCGAACCCGGACAGCGGGCCCAATACAGCAATTCCCCATTTATCATCCTGGGGATCCTTCTGGAGCGCCTTTCGGGGCGATCCTACGAGCGTTTCGTCCGGGAAGACCTCGCCGCCCCCCTGGGCATGACCACCCTTCGCCTGGGGTCGCAGCGGGATATCATGCCCCACCGGGCCCGGGGATATGCCCTCGAAGGGGGACGCCTCATCAACGCCCCCCCCGAGAGCCCCGTCTCGGCCTACGCCAGCGGAGGACTCATGGCCACGGCGGAAGATCTGGCCAAGCTGGGCAAGGCCTTCCTTCCCGGGGTGTTGCTCTCGGAGCAGACCATCGCCGCCATGATCTCCCCGGCGGAGCTTTCCGACGGAAGCGTTTTTTCCATCCCCCTGGAGGACGGAGAGGCCACCTTCGGCATGGGGCTCGAGGTCTTCACCTGGCACGAGCAGGTCGTGCCCACCAAGAATGGAGCCATCTCGGGGTATTCGGCCCTCTTCCTGGCCCACCCGTCGTCGAAGACCGCCGTGGCGGTGCTCACAAACCTTTCGGATTCGGGGCGGGCCGCCCAGCGCATCGC
>CALMLW010000154.1 GCA_937868015.1 uncultured Synergistaceae bacterium
CTTCGGAGGGCTTACGCCGGACGACGGGGCCGGATGGGTCCGGGGCGTGGCGGAGGCCCAGGCCTGTGCCCTGAGGCTCCACGCCCGCCGCATGGGTCCCCTCCCGGAAAATCTTTTGGTCACCGCAGGGGGGTCGGAAAACGCCGGTCTTCTTCAAATTCTGGCCGACGTCTTCGGGGTGCCCGTGCAGACCATCGCCGTCCGGGACAGCGCCGCCCTAGGGGCTGCCCTGCGGGCCGCGCACCTATTCCTGCGGGATCGAGGCACGCCCCGGAGCTGGAAAGATCTGGCTTCCCCTCTGGCGGAGCACTTCTCCAGCGAGGTGCGCCCCCGCCCCCACGCCTCGGAGCTCTACACCCGCCCCGGGGGCTTTCTGGAGCTCTACGAGGGGGAAGAGCGGCAAGCGCTGGAAGCCCTGGGAGAGGCCTAGGCCATGTCTTTTGCCGGAAATGCGGCCGAAGGCGCCTCCCGGGGGTCCTTCTCCCCTTCGGTGACGTCGGAGCCCTTTGGCGTCACCCGAAGGGGGGAGGCGGTGCGCCGCCATACCCTCATCGGCGGAGGTATGACGTTGCGCTGCCTGGATTACGGCGGCGCGGTTCAGGCGCTGGAGGTGGAAGACCGCCAGGGACGGCAAGAAAACGTGGTGCTGGGGTACGACACCCTGGAGGAGTATGAAAAAGACCCCGTCTGGTGTGGGGTGCTCTGCGGCCCCGTGGCGGGGCGCGTCGCCGGAGCGTCCTTTGAGCTGGGGGAGCGACGGTACGTCATGGAAGCCAACGACGGCACCGCCTGTCTCCACGGCGGATCCCGGGGGTTTTCCCGGCGGGTGTGGCACGGCGAACCCTTTGTCGAAGGGGACACGGTGGGGGTGCGGTTTTCCCTTGCCCTCTCGCCGGAGGAGGACCCGTTCCCGGGGCCCCGATTCCTCAGGGCCACCTACACCCTCTCCCCCGGAGGGGTCTTTTCCCTGCTCTGGGAAGCGACAAGCCCGGAACCCATGGTGTTGGCCCCCACGTTCCACGGCTACTTCAACCTCGGGGGGCCCCGGTGCCCTTCGGTGGAGGGGCACCGGCTCCGGATCGACGCGGAACGCTACATGCCCCTGGACGAAGCCCACCTGCCCCAGATGCCGGAATCCGTGGAGGGCACCCCCTTCGACTTTCGCACCCCCTGTCTTCTCGGGGATTTTTTCCGCCAGGAGCACCTTCAGATCCTCCGAGGAGGAGGGAGTGACCACGCCTTTGTCTTCCGCGCTTCGCAAGGCCCCCAGGGGGTGCTGGAGCACCCGGAGAGCGGGCGCCGCATGGAGCTTTTTTCCCATGAGCCCTGCGCGGTGTTCTACTCCGGAGGAGGGCTGGCCTCCGCCGCACGCTTTTCTGAAAAGAGGCGGGGAGCGCCGCACCTCGCTCTGGCGCTGGAACCCCAGTGGTATCCCAACGCCCTGGGACTTCCCGAGCTCCCTCCGCCGGTGCACCCCTCGGGCACGTCCTGGAAAAGCCGCTCCACCTGGCGTTTTTCCGTCATGCCCCTTGAGCCGGAATCGTAAATTTTCGCCGCCGGGGCCGGGGGGCACGAATTGCCCCATGGACTGAAGATCCCGGTCACCCCCCCAGGGGACAAGTCCTCATCGGAACTTCTTTTAACGCCCCCCAGAGGCCGACGAGGAGGGGCGCATTCCCTCTTGTCCGATCCCGGCACCTCGGTTTTTTCCCCTTTGCTCCGGGGGCGTCACCGAAAAATCATTGCTTTTTGACTTTTTCCAGACGCACCGGCACGAAGGAGATCCGATCTCCCCGGACGTGTACCTTCATGTAGTGGTGAAAGAACTCCTCTCCCTTGCCGTAGAGCCCTCCCCCTCCTCCTCCGCTCACCACTACCCGCACGGGACCGTGGTCCCGAAAGAAGCAGCCGTGCACGTGGGAGCTCATGACGGTGACGGTGCGATGGGGGGTCGCCAGGGGCGCCAACAGGGCGAAGAACTTACGGGCCTCCCGGGCGTTCATGCTGTGCCCGGGAGAGTTGGTGCGAGGATCAAAGGGGGGAACGTGCATGCAGACGAAGAGATGGCGGAGAGAATCATCGGCGGCGTAGGCGTCCAACAGGGCGACAAAGGCCTTTTTCACGTCCTTTGGGATATTCCCTGTGGTATTTTGCAAAAGGATGAATTGGCTCTTTCCCACCACGAAAGAGGTCACCCCGTCTCCGATGTACTTTCGGAACAGGGTGCCCTTGGGGTCGCCGTAGAGGTCGTGATTCCCCGGCGCCGCCACCACGGGAAAGGGAGCCCCCCTCACTCGGCGGAGAAAGGCCTAAAAACCCTCGTCGCTGGCCTTGTCCATGGTGTCCCCCCCCACGATGAGAAAGGCCACCTGGGGATCTTCCCCCATGAGCTGCAGGGCCTGCTCGAAGAGGCTGAAATTTATCTGCACGTCCCCGATGTAAGCGAAGGAAAAGTCCCCTTCGCGGGCCGCCTCGGGGAGGCGGGCCAGGAACTTGTCGTTGAGCCGCTCCGCCCCTTGGACCTCAGTGCCGAGGAACAGGGCCACCGCCAAAAGCAGCCCTACCCTCCCGCCGAGGCCTACCTTGCGCCATATGCCGCCACGCTCTCCCATGCCTTCACCCATACTTCCACGCCTCCTCTTTCATCCGATCTCTCTGGAGCCCTCATACCACGAATTTCGCTCTTCACATCTGCAAGGCCAGGGCCTAAAGGGGGGGAAGGTCTTTCTTCCCCGCTTGTTTTCCGACGAAAAACGCCTATGCTGGCAGGAAAACTTAGGCTCATCATCGCCTCCGGGAGGGGTAGCTCATGGTGCCAAAAAAACGTTCCGAGGCCTTCTGCCGTATCCCATGGCACCGGTACTTTCTGGGACTCTTGCTCATAGGTCTCCTGGGGGGAATCGCGGACAAAGCTCCCGGGGAAGGGCTCTCCCGGGACTGGTCCTCCCGCATCGCTGCCCTGGAGGAAGAGATCGACGCCGCCCGTCGCTCCGAGACTTTGGAATTTTCATCCCGAGTGGGGGTGCCCTTGGG
>CALMLW010000155.1 GCA_937868015.1 uncultured Synergistaceae bacterium
TGCCCGTCATCATGCAGCTGGGGTTCAGCCCCATCCACTACGCCGCCGTGCTGGGGGTCAACACGGGGCTGGGGTGCATCACCCCTCCGGCGGCACCGGTGCTCTATCTGGGGGGTCGCTTGGGCAACGACCCCATCAACGAGATGATGGGCCCCGCGCTCTTTTTCCTGTTCGCGGTCTGGGGCCCGGTGCTCCTCGTCACGGCCTACCTTCCGAAGTTTGTCCTCTTCCTGCCCCATATCGTATTGGGCGTGCCCTGGTAGGCTTTGCCGGTGCCTAGGTCCTTTGACCACGAGGATGGGTGGATATCGGGGGCCGATGAGGCGCCGCGAGAACCTTCCTACTTTCATCGGAACCTTTTTGCGGCGCTCTGTTTTGCGTGCTTTATCTACGCCTTGACCACGACCACCGGGGCCTTCTACGGCTATCTGGGGGCCGTCTTCTGCGGAGCCCTTTCCCGCACGGCGGTGCGCAAGAAGTGGCCCGCCCCGCCGTATGCGGCCAAACTCGAGGCCCTGTGGACCCGAATGAAGGGGCAAGGGTAAGGGCTAGCATCCAGTTTTTCCGAAAAATGCGAAAACTTTCCCACCGAGCTCCTCTTTTCGTCCCGGCCTCCGGGGATCCGTGGCGGAAGGCAAGAAGAAGACAAAAGAACGATAACGAACGGGAGCCCTTCGGCAAAAGAAGGGCCCCCCTCGTCTGTGGCAGCGTTTTTGATTTCTCGGCGTGGGAGCTCCGGCCTACTTTCCCGTGCTGCCAAATCCCCCCGACCCCCTCGAGGTCTTTTCCAGCTCCTCCACTTCCTCCAGAGCAAAGCGGGTCACGGGGGCTATCACCAGCTGGGCGATACGGTCCCCCCGGGACACGGTAAAGGGATCTCGGCCGTGGTTGATGAGGATCACCCGGACCTCGCCCCGGTAGTCTCCGTCGATGGTGCCCGGGGAGTTGAGCACCGTGACGCCGTGTTTCAGGGCCAGGCCGCTCCGGGGGCGCACCTGTCCCTCGAACCCCGGAGGAATTTCCAGACGGATCCCCGTGCCCACGGAGGCCCATTCTCCGGGCAGGAGGACAGATTCCTCGGCGGCGACGAGGTCCATCCCCGCCGCCCCCTCGGATCCATAGGCCGGAAGGGGTAAATCCCGGGCCTGGCCGTCGCGCACCACCATCACCGTGAGAAGGTCTCCCATGGTTCCTTCCTCCAGTCCATTATCAGGGGCGCCGAGGAGGGCGCCCCGCGCCGCCCCGGGAACCGTGCCGATCCCGGTCGCCGCCCCGCTCGGGCCCCGCCCCCTCGGGGCGCCGGGGAGCGGTGGGAAGGGCGTCGATGCGGCGATCCCGATCCGATTCCAGGGCCAAGATGTCGTCGTACTCGTCGCTCTGGCGGAGTTTTTCCGCATCCGCCAGGGCCTTCTTGCGGCTCACGTTCACCCGCCCCATGTCGTCGATCTCTTTTACGAGGACCAGGACCGGATCCCCCAGGGCAAAGACGTCTTCGGGCTTTTCTATGCGCTTCTGGCCGATCTCGCTCACGTGGAGCAGGCCATCCCTCCCGGGAAGGAGCTCGACAAAGGCTCCAAAGGCCACCATGCGCACCACTTTTCCCACGAAGATCTCGCCCACTTGAACCTCCCGGACGAGTTCGTGGATCATGGCGAGGGCCCGGGATACCGCCCCTTCGTCCGCCGAGGCCACCAGCACCCGACCGCTGTCTTCCACATCCACCTTGGCCCCCGTGGTGGCCACAATATTTCGGATGACCTTTCCTCCCGGGCCTATGATATCTCGGATCTTTTCCGGATTGATCTGGATGGTGGTGATCCGGGGGGCAAAGGCCGAAAGTTCCTTGCGGGGCGCGCCGATGGCGGCGTCCATGGCATCCAGGATCTCCATCCGTCCCCGCCGAGCCTGGGATAGGGCCTGTTCCAGGATGGCCCGGGTGATGCCCCCGGCCTTGTTATCCATCTGCAGGGCGGTAATGCCGTCTCGGGTCCCCGCCACTTTGAAATCCATGTCTCCGTAGTGGTCTTCCAGCCCCTGGATGTCGGTGAGGATCGCCACTTTCTCACCTTCTTTGATCAGTCCCATGGCCACTCCGGCGCAGGACTTGCGCACGGGGACTCCCGCCGCCATGAGGGAAAGGCTCCCGCTGCACACCGAGGCCATGGAGCTGGATCCGTTGGATTCCAGGATGTCCGACACCACCCGTACGGCATAGGGGAACTCCTCCGCTGCGGGCATTAGACAACGAAGGGCCCGTTCCGCCAGGGCGCCGTGGCCGATCTCCCGCCGACCGGGGCCCCGCATGGGGCGCACTTCTCCCACGGAGAAGGGAGGGAAGTTGTAATGGAGCATGAACCGTTTGGCGGGCTCGTCGATCTTCAGGCCGTCGAGAATCTGATCGTCCTCCCCCACCATGCCCAGGGTGGTGACGCCAAGGCTTTGGGTCTCTCCTCGGGTGAAGAGGGCCGCCCCGTGAACCCGGGGAAGCACGTCCACCTCGCAGGTGAGGGAGCGCAGTTGATCCAGGGCTCGGCCGTCGGACCGGAACCCCTCTTCGATGACCAGGGTCCTCATGGCGCGCTCCACGAGGGATTCCACCTTTCCGGCGATGTACCCCCGGGCGTTGGGAAAGGCCTCGGCAAAATGTTCCAGGGTCTCTCGGCGCACCCCATCCACCGCGTCCTGGCGGCTCTTTTTCTCGTGGATCTTCACCGCTTCCCGGATGGCACTGTAACGCTGGGTCTCGAGCCACTCGTCGATCTCTGGGATCACCGGAGACGGGGGCACTTCCACCTTGGCCTTGCCCCTCTCTTCCCGGGCCCGGATCTGGAGGGCCACGACGCGGCGGATCTCCTGGTGGGCTCGATCCAGGGCCTCCACCATGATCTCTTCGGACACTTCTTCCGCCCCGGCCTCCACCATGGTGATGCCATCTGCGTGTCCCGCCACGAGGAGATCCAGGCGGCTCTCGTCCATCTGCTTTTCCGTGGGGTTCACCACGAGCTCTCCGTCCACGA
>CALMLW010000156.1 GCA_937868015.1 uncultured Synergistaceae bacterium
GTGGGGCGTCGTCAGATCATCGATCGCCTCCGGACCTATCCCCTGGCCCGGGCCCTGCGGGTGGACAAAATGACTTTGGCTGCCTTCGAGGCCACTCTTCGCCTCTACCTCCAGGGAAGGTGGAGAGAAATTCCCTCCCTGGCCATGTTGGGCCGGAGCGAGGCGTCGTTGGAGGAAGAGGCCCGGCGCCTTATTCCCCTGCTGGAGGCCGCCTTTCCCGAGGGGGAGTTTGCCGTGGTGTCCGCCGAAGACGCCGTGGGGGGCGGGGCCTATCCCGCCGTGGCCGTGCCCGGCATCGCCGTGGCCGTGCGCCACCCCCGGTGGAGCGCGGGATACCTCCAGCAACTCCTCCGCCAAGGGCGCCCCTCCGTGGTGGCGGGAGCCCGGGATAACCTGCTCATGATCCACCTGCGGGCCCTTCTCCCCGGGGATGGGGCCCGCCTGGCGGAGGCCTTTCGCTTCCTGGGCACGGCCCATCCCGCCGTCCCCGAAACGTTGATGGGAGGGGGAGCCCCATGACGTCCGCCGCAGAGATCCCCTTCGTCCTCGGGACGGCGGGGCATATTGACCATGGTAAGACCACCTTGGTGAAGGCCCTCACCGGAGTAGACTGCGACCGCCTCAAGGAAGAAAAGCGCCGGGGAATCACCATCGACTTGGGCTTTGCCCCCCTGGTGCTCCCCAGCGGCCGGGTGGTGAGCCTGGTCGACGTGCCCGGGCACGAGCGTTTTATCCGGCAGATGGTGGCGGGGGCCTCGGGCATCGACGCCGTTCTCTTCGTGGTGGCCGCCGACGAAGGGGTCATGCCCCAGACCCGGGAGCACCTCGACATCCTCTCCCTCCTCCAGGTACAAGACGGTGTGGTGGTGCTCACCAAGGCCGATCTGGTGGATCCCGATTTCCTTGAGCTGGCCCAGGAAGACGTCCGACACGCCGTCCGAGGCACGTTTCTGGAACACAGCCCCATGTTTGCCGTTTCCGCCCTTCGGGGGGATTCCCTGAAGGAGCTTCGCCTAGCCCTGGAGGATCTGGTGGAGCGAGTGCCCCTCCGGAACCGCTCCGGAGGGTTTTTCCAACCCATCGATCGGGCCTTTCCCATCTCCGGCTTCGGCACCGTCGTCACCGGCACGGCCTACCGGGGAATCTTGCGGCTAGGGGACGAGGT
>CALMLW010000157.1 GCA_937868015.1 uncultured Synergistaceae bacterium
CCCGACTTTCGCATTCCCCCAACCCACTCGATTAAAGATCGGCATATATCAAAAACACATATCTAGTCTTTGCAAGGGCTCACGGCGATGAGCCCTTCTTTTTTGTCGTTGGGGGCGGAAAAAACCGAAAGGTAGTGCCTACGAATATTTCTTGACAAGAGCTCCCCCCCGTGCTACTCTATCCCCATGTATGTCAGAACGAAAACCTCCAAGCTTAGCCAATACAAAGCGGTTCAGATCGTCGAGGCCTACGTCGCGCCGGGAGGCAAGCGGCGTCAGCGCATCGTGCAGCACCTCGGCGTGGCCCGTGACGACCAACAGATTGAGGAGCTCGTGGCCCTCGGGAAGCGACTCATCCCGGAGCTGGAGGCTCGGGCTCGGGAAGAAAAGGCCCTGCGGGAGGGGCAGGGGCTTCTTTTCGAGATCGTTCCCGAGGATTTCGAGCGTCCCGTCACCGACGAAACGCAAGTGAAGGTGAAGAATCTTCGCAACATGGAGCACGTGACGGAAGGGCCTTTCGAGGTCTGGGGAGAGGTTTTCTCGAGGCTGGGACTCGAAGGGATCTTTGGCACGGGGGTCCACGACATCGGGTCGACGAATCTGCTGAAGCTCTGCCTGACGGCGAAGCTCTGCGACGGAGGGAGCAAGCTTCGGGCAACGGAATGGATCAACGAGACCTTGGGGCTGAAACTGGGCAAAGATAGGATCTACCGGATGATGGACCGGCTGGCCCCCCGGATTGACCAGGTGAAAGAGCGGGGCTTTTTGTGCGGGCGTCATCTGGTACAGGGGGACGTCTCCCTGCTGCTCTTTGATGTCACCACCCTTTACTTTGAGAGTTTTGAAGAGGATGAAGACTGCCCCCTTCCTGATTCAGACGAAGAACCGCCCCATAACCAGGAGACTTCAGAGGGCGGGGAAGGCAGGGAATACGGGGAAAGCGGGGAAGGCGGGGAAAGCGGAGAAGGAGCGCGAAGGGCTTCCGTGCTGCTTCTTGAGGAGGGCGGGAAAGGGGAAGAGCGCGCGGAGGCTTTCCCCCGGGATCCGAACCTTTCGTATCGGGGGCTTCGCAAAAAGGGCTACAGCAAAGACAACAAGATCAACGAAACGCAGGTGGTCCTGGCCCTGGCCACCTCGGCGGAGGGCATTCCCCTGTGGTATGACCTCTTTCCCGGTAACATGTCCGAAGGAAAGACGCTCCTCGAAAGCATGGCGGGGGTGGGAAAGAAGCTCCACCCCCAGGAGACCTGGCTCGTGGCGGATAACGCCATGCTGAACACGGCCAACCGTACCGCCCTGGAAAAATGCGGTTACGCTTACGTCCTCGGGGCCAGCCTCCGGAAGCTCTCGGCATCGGAAAAGAAGCAAGCCCTGGACAGGGAAAGATATGCCCCTTTCAAGGCTCCCCTTCGAGATCTGCGCTTTGAAAAAGAGCCCTTGGAGGCCCCGATGGAGACCGAAGCGGAATCCCAAGGGGTGACGGCCCCGTCGGAAGATCGGACCTGGCGCATCATCCGTCGGCCGAACGGGAACACCCTGGTGATAACCTGGAGCGCCGCCAAGGCAAGACGAGACGCCCACAAGCGAGAACATCTTCTTGCCCGGCTGGAGAAACGGTTTAACCCCCGGGGAGAGATCCGGGGGAAAGACCTTATCGCCAACCGTGGCACCGCGAAGTACGTGACCCCCGTAGGGGAAGAAGGACGATACCGGCTCCGTCGAGAGGCCCTTGAGGAAGAGGCCCATTACGACGGCCTCCATGCGGTGGAGACCAACGTACCGGTGGCCACCGAGGAAGACGCCCTGAGGGTACTTTCCGCCTACGGCCAACTGTGGCATATCGAGGACTGCTTCCGGGTGGCCAAGAGCGAACTGAAAATCCGCCCGGTGTTTCACTGGACAAAGCCCCGCATCGAGGCCCACGTGGCCCTGTGTTTTCTTGCCCTTTTGATGGAAAGGGCCCTGGAGAAGCTGATTAGGACCAAACGCCACATCTCCCCTTCGCCGAAGGAGATCCGCGAGGCTTTGAAGGGAGTGCAATCTTCTTTGGTGCGGGACACGGAAAGCGGTGCGCTGTACCGCATGCCGCTGGCGCTGACGGGTCTCGGTCGGGAGATCTACCGAGCCCTGGGTTTGAGGCGTCGGGTGGAGACCACGGAGATCACGTCCCTGGCGAAGTACCGTCACCGCGTTCCGAGATGCGCTATGGAGGTGGGAACTTCCCGTTCCATCTCCCACGACCAAGATCTTCCCCCGGAGGATGACTGGGACGACTGACCGAAGGCGATGGACCGAGGGCAACGGGATAAAGGCTCTGGGCGGCCCTCCAGCGAAGGAACTCTGCCCACCGGATGGAACAAAAAGGGCACTACGAAGATGAACTTTCTCCCCGAAGAGGAGGGCGTCTCGTAGTGCCTAACTTTTTGGGAGAAGTCAGTGTTTGCAAGGGATCACGGCTTTTTTGCGCGAAAGTCGGG
>CALMLW010000158.1 GCA_937868015.1 uncultured Synergistaceae bacterium
GCGCTCTTTCGGGCGAACCTTCGGCGCCCTTCGTTCTCGAAGCGGTCTTGGGCGAAAAAAAGACCCCATACGCCCCGGCCTTACCTCCGTTGAGGCCCTCTGGGGCGGGGAAAGGATCTGACATGAAAGTAACGACGATGATGGTAGAATCCCTGGCACGCCTGGTTAGACCGGGAGGTGCGTGGCATGCGGACGCCTTTGCCCAATATGCCAGCGGGCATGGGATGTTCTTCGAGGACGGCAAGATAGAACAGACCTCGTCCTTCGGCGCCGGGGGGATCGGGGTACGGGCCCTGGTGGAAGACCACGCGGTCTTTTCCCACGCCCCGGGAGTATCCTCTAGAGCGGCCCAGCAAGGACTTCGAGACCTAGAGGAACTCCTTGGTCTGCCTTTTCCTTCCCCAGGGGTCTTCCAAGACTCTCTTTTGGTCGATCCCATCGAATTGGAGGCCTCTCCATCTTGGGATTTTGCCCGGGATGTGGATCAAGACCTTCGCCGGGTCTCATCGGCGGTGCGCCAAGTTTCCCTGTCCTTTCGAACTTCTCTTTCTTCGGTGAAGATTTTTCGAAGCGACGGGAAGGTGGCAGAGGAGCGGCGCCCCTACACCACCTTCTCCCTGAGCGTCGTGGTGGGCAAAGATGACGCCCTTCAAACGGGGAGCGAAACCCGGGCCCTCAGGGTCCCTTCGAAGCTCTTTCTGGAGGGCTTTGATCCTCGTGCCATGGGGCACAGCGCCCTGGAGCGGGCCCTCATCATGCTGGACGCTCCCCCCTGCCCGGCGGGCCCCATGCCGGTCATCCTGGCGGGGGAGGCGGGGGGAACCATGATCCACGAAGCCTGCGGCCACGGCCTTGAGGCGGACATCGTACAAAAGGACTTTTCCGTATATCGAGACGCTCTAGATAGCATGGTGTCTACCCCCTGCGTAACCTTGGTGGATGACCCCACGCTACCGGACCTCTACGGAAGCTACGCCGTGGATGACGAGGGAACGGCTTCCCAGCGGACGATCCTGGTGGACCAGGGGATGCTGCGCCGTTACCTCACCGACCTACAATCCGCCCGCCGGGGAGGGCTTCCCCTTTCGGGAAACGGCAGGAGGGAATCCTATCGCCATCTCCCCATTCCCCGGATGTCCAACACCTACGTGATGCCGGGAACTACTTCCTTGGAGGACATGTTGGCCCAGGCGGAGCGAGGTCTCTTTGTCCGCCGCCTAGGAGGGGGAGAGGTAGATCCCACTTCGGGCGACTTCGTCTTCGCCGTGACGGAAGGGTATCTGGTGGAGAAGGGGCGCGTGGGATCCCCGGTACGAGGAGCCACGCTCACGGGAAATGGCCCCGAGGTACTACGCCGTATTTTGGCTGTGGGGTCCTCTCTTCACATGGATCCCGGCTCTTGCGGAAAGAACGGACAGGGGGTTCCGGTTACCGACGGCCAGCCCACGCTCCTTTTAGAGAGCCTAGTGGTGGGAGGCAGTGACTCCTCCCATGCCTAGGCTTCGCACCGACGACCCCAGACAGGACGGGGAGGAACACTCCGCAGGGCGTCCGCAAGATACTGTCGCAAAAACATCGGCGCCTCGCCGAACTCGGGACAGCGACCGCCGATCGGGGGAAAAAAATCCCTTGCCCACCGCTCGACGGCGCCGCTCTCCCTCGACTCCAGACCTAGGGCGACGGCTCCTGGTCCTTTTAGGAGTCTTGGGGGGAATATTTCTTTTGGCGGGGTTCTGGACCCCCTGGGCGGGTCCCCGGGGAACGGCGTGGGCGTCCTACCTCCTGAGGACGGTGGGAGGCTCCGTATTGGTCCCCCTGCTTTACGGCATCTATTTGGGCATCGCCTTTCTCCTCCATCGCACCGTAGAGCACCCCTGGGCCCAGATCGGGGGTACGGTGGCCCTGACGTTTTCCCTGATGACCATCCTGGGGCTGCAAAGTTTCGGCCTGTATCGCTTGCCCCCCTCTTGGGGAAAGGCGGGACTATGGGGAACCGCCCTGGCAACTTTCCTGTACAAAAACTTGGGAGCCTTTGGCACCGTCCTTGCCGCCCTCGGGGCCCTTTTGGTCGCCATCATGTGCTACGGGAGCTGGGGAGTGGTGTCATCGTGGTGGGAAAGGGCCTTCCGGACCAAACGGTCCGAAGGAGAAATGGTCCCGGAGAGCCCCGACGCCGATCTCCGGGCCTCAAAGAGCTCTATTATTGCGGCGGAGGAAACCCCGGAGACTCCCTCGGGAGACCCTTACTGGGCCTTCGCAGGCTTTGAAGTCCCCACCGCCATCGCTTCCGAGGAGGGGCTTTCGCCGCGCTTTACTCCGGACGCCTCTTCCGAGGTGGATCCTCGAGAAAACCTCATCCTACGAAGGGGTCGGTCCTCCAAGCTCCTGAATGCTCCGGAAGGGCCCGAGATTGATGTCCCGGCCTGTCATGGTGCGGAAGGAAGGCCTCCGGCGGAGCCTCCTCTGTCGCCCCCATCGCCCCTTGGGAAACCCTCCGTACCCTGCCCGGAGGTAGAGGCCATCATGGCCTCAGGCCCCACGACGGAAGGGGAATGGAGCGATGACGGCTTTGCCATCCCCCTGGACGTGGAACCAGGAAAGTTTCCCGCCCCTCTAGACACCCTGGGCCCCGCCGAGGAAGACCGCTCCCAAGACCTCTCTCCGGAGCTTTTAGCCCAGGGGCAGCGGATCATCGCCACCCTGAAGGAATTCAGCGTGGAGGCTTCTCTGGCGGAAACGGTGACGGGGCCCACGGTGGTACAGTTCCGCCTGCAACTGGCCCCGGGGATCAAAGTCAGCCGGATCTCGGGCCTGAGCAATGATCTGGCGGTGGCCTTACCCACTCCCAGCCTCCGGGTGGAAGCGCCCATCCCCGGAAAGCCCTACGTGGGAATCGAGATCCCCAGCCCGCACCGGCGAT
>CALMLW010000159.1 GCA_937868015.1 uncultured Synergistaceae bacterium
CCGTCGAGCATCTTGTCCGCCAGATAGAGCACCTCGGCCTCCCGGGAGGGGGCCGGGGCGTCGAGATCCATGTGACACGCCACCACCGCTCCCACGGCGGCAAAGCCCCAGGAGGCAAGAAAGCTCCCCCCCGCTTCGGCGTGGCGCCGGGAACCCTTGGCGATGTCGTGCAGCAGGGCGGCGGCTTCCAGCAGAGGAAGATCCAGCGCGTGCCCTCCCCGGGTCAGGGCTTCGCCGAGGGCCCGGGCGGCCCGGGCCGTGGCCTGGGCGTGGCGCCGGACCTCCCGGGGGGTGTGGTGAAGGTCTAAAAGGGCCTCCGCCTCCTCGCCGGTGGGAATCTCTTCCCGGGCGGCGTAGGCCGTGAGGGCGGCGAAGTCCTCCGGGGTGTCGGCGTCCCGGAGAATGGCGCTGTCGGGGACGGGAACGCGGTGAACCCGGAGGTCCGGGGCGGAGAGCACGCTCCGCAATCCTTCGGGGGCGGGGCGGGTGGCCAGGGAGGCGAGGGCGGCGCGCCCCAGGAGCACGGGGTGACCCCCCCGCTGCAAGAAGGTAGGGATCACCGCGTCGGCGTTCTGGAGGGCGGCGGTGAGGGCCCGGCATGTGGAGGGGCGCACCAGGGGCGTGTCTCCGGGGAGCACCAGCACTGCCCGGGTTTTGGGAGGTAGGGCGGAAAGCCCCACCCGGAGGGAGCTGAACATGTCCCCCTCGGGGTCCGGATTGGCCACGGTGGGGCATCCGAGTTGCCGGGCCTCTCCTTCCACCGCTTCCCGGTGGTGTCCCGTCACCACCACCACGGGGTGCGCTCCCCCCTCCCGGAGCCGGGTCACCGCCTGGGCCAGCACGGTGGAACCCCCCAGGGGAAGAAGCATCTTGCCGCACCCCATCCGGGAAGAGCGCCCGGCGGCGAGGACCAGGGCGGCGGGAGTTTTGTGGGGCATGGTATTGGGGGACGCGGTGTGGGTCGGACGTGGGGAATGATCGGTCATGGATGGAGGTCCTCCTTTAAGGAAAAAACGTTTCCGTCGCCGGGGGCGCCTCGGGCCCGGCGGCCTCGTGAGCTCCCGCCCCAGGACGAGGGCAGGAGCACCCCGGGGTGAGCGTCCGAGGGCGCCGAGATCGTTACGAGGAGGTGGTGCCGTTTTGCCGCAAACGGTGGTCGGATTCCAGCAGGGCCATGATGACCACGTCCCGAAAGCGTCCGCCGGAAAAGCGCCGTTCCCGGCGTCGCCCCTCTTCCCGGAAACCGCACCTTTGGTAGCACCGGAGGGCGGGGAGGTTGTCCTCGTGAACTTCGAGCTCCAACCGATGGAGCCCCAGGTCATCGAACACCAGCCGCCCCAGAAGGTCCAGCGCCTCGCCCCCGTACCCCTTGCCCTGGTTCTTTCGGGGAAAGACGATGCCCAACGCCGTGGCCCGGTTGGGCCAGTCGATGGTGAGGAGCCCCACCTGCCCCAGATAGACGTCGGTGTGGCGATCCGCCACCACCAGCTCCAGGGATTCAGGATGGAGGGGGCGGGGGGCGAGCTGGGCCCGGACAAAACTTTCGGTGTCGTGCCGGGTGTGGGGAAAAAGGGAGAGCCCCTCCAGAAAGCGCGTCACCTGGGGATCGTTCACCCACTCCCGCAGGGCGGGGATGTCCGACTCCCGGTAGGCCCGAAGCCGCACCCGATCGCCCGTGAGGTCCGACACCGGGTTACTCCGCTTCCGGGGGGGGCCCGAAAGATCGGTACTCTTCGGCCAGGAGGGCCATGAGGATCATGTCCCAAAAGCGCCCCTGGCGGAAAAAGCGCTGTCGGAAGCGCCCCTCCTCCCGGAAGCCGCACTTTTGGTAGCACCGGAGGGCGGGGGCGTTGTCCTCGTGGACAAAGAGCTCCAGACGGTTTAGCCCCATGTCCTCAAAGGCAAAGCGCTGGAGCAGACCGAGGGCCTCGGTGCCGTACCCCTGCCCCTGGTGTTCCCGGGGAAAGACCAGAGAGATCTCGGCGAAGCGGTTCTTCCAGTCGAGGACTTTCAGCCCGATCTGCCCGAGAAAGTCCTCCGAGGGGCGAGATGCCACCACGAATTCCCGGGACTCGGTGCGATCCTCCAGCACGTCGCGAAGAAATTTTTCCGTGGCTTCTTCGGAGTGAGGAAAGAGAAAGATGTCCGACATGCCCTTGGTGACCAGGGGATCGTTCACCCACTTCCGCATCTCCGGCAGATCGGAAAGGCGGTATTCCCGGAGAAGAATCCGTTGTCCCAGAATGTGCGGCATGAAAATAACTCCTTTCTCAAAAAGAAAACTTCGGAACGGGAGGTCTCAAAAAAACCCTTGCCATGACCGGGAAAAAAGGCCGAAACTCCGGCTTTTGGCGGGGTCATGTCGGGGCGAAGGATTTTTCGCCCCGACGGCGTTGTCGTGATGGCGCGGGGGCTGAAAAAGCCCCTCCCCGGTTTTTGGAAGCTACATCCCCTCGGCGTCTTTGCGCCGCTCCGCCTTTTTCCGGGCCTCGGCGTTCAGGATGCCCTTGCGCACCCGGATGGACTGGGGGGTGATCTCCACCAGCTCGTCGTCGGCGATCCACTCCAGCGCCG
>CALMLW010000160.1 GCA_937868015.1 uncultured Synergistaceae bacterium
GACCTCCTCGATTTCATCGCGGAAAAGATCGGGGTCAAGCTCGAAATCGTCAAGCTCCCCTGGGATGGCGGCATCACCCTCTGCTGGGATCCCGCCTACCCTTGGGACAAGTTTGACCTCGCCGCCTCTTCCATCACCATCAAGGAATCCCGGGCGGAGGTCTGCGACTTCTCCGAGTGGTACGTCACCACGGGGCAGATGCTTCTGGTGCGTTCCGACAGCGGGTACAAATCCCTGGCAGATCTGAAGGACAAGAAAATTGCCAGCATGGCGGGCTCCACCGGCGAAGAGGCCGCCAAGGCCACCTTCCCGGCAGAAAATTATGTTTCTCTGCCGGACATGGCCGCCGTATTCGATGCCGTGCGGAGCAAGACCGTGGACGCCGCCGTCTACGACGGTCCCCAGATTCTGGTTCTCGCCAAGGAAGACAATACCTTTGCCGTTCTTGAGGACCTGCTCACGAAGGAGCGCTACGGCGTGGCCATGCCCAAGGGTTCGGACCTGAAGCCCCTGGTGGACGAACTGGTCAAAGAGCACCGCAAGGCCCTCTACGACAAGTGGATGAAGTAACCCCACTTTACCGGTTTTCCGGAAACTAAAGAAAAAGGCTGGGGCCGGAGAGGGCATACCCTCCGGCCCCAGCCTTTTGATCGTCCCTCTAGGCCTCTACTCCATCTTGAAAGGGAAGCACCTTGGCCAGGGCGGGCACGATGCCGATGGACACTTCTTCCCCCTCGGCATAAAGCCTCCGGGCGTCGGGGTTGTCCACCTGCACGAGGACCTCCCCCCGATCGGTGCGGACAAAGGATTCCACGCTGTTGCCCAGATAGACATTGGTGGTCACCACCCCATCGGCCACGCCCAGTCCCGGGTCGGCGAGCACCATGGACTCCGGACGGCACATGACCAGGGCCCGATCCCCCTCCCGAAGTTCCGGAGCGAAGCGGGGCACCGCCAGAGAGACTTCCCCCACCCGCACGCCGCACACCCCTTCTGTCCGCCGGAGCTCCCGCACCTCGGCGGGGAAAAACGCCACCTTTCCCACAAATTCCGCCACGAAGGCGTTTCCCGGATCGCGGTAGATCTCCCGGGGCGTGCCCGTCTGGACGATGCGCCCCTTGTGCATCACCACGATGCGGTCCGACAAGCTCATGGCCTCGGTGCGATCGTGGGTGACATACACGGCGGTGATTCCCAGAGAGCGCTGGATGCGCCGGATCTCCACCCGCATGGACTCCCGCAACAGGGCGTCCAGATTGGAAAGGGGTTCGTCCAGCAGTAGCACCGAGGGCTCCACAATGAGCGCCCGGGCCAGAGCCACCCGCTGCTGCTGTCCCCCCGACAGACGGGAGGGGGGACGCTCCGCCAGCTCCTCCAACCCCACCAGCCGCAGAAAACGCCCCACCTTTTCCCTAAGGGCCTCCCGCCCCACCTTCCGCAGCTTGAGGCCGTAGGCCACGTTATCAAAAACGTTCATGTGAGGAAAAAGGCCGTAGCTCTGAAAGACCATGGCGGTATCGCGGTGGTTTGGGGGCAACGTGGTGATGTCCTCTCCTCCCAGGAGGATTTTCCCCTTAGTGGGCAGTTCAAACCCCGCAATCATGCGGAGCGTGGTGGTTTTTCCGCACCCTGAAGGACCCAGCAGGGTCACCAGTTCCCCCGGAGCGATGGTGGTGGAAATATCGTCCACCCCCACCACATCCCGGCCACTCTGGGGATCGCGGAAAATTTTGGTGACCCCCTCGATCTCCACCCCCTTGGAACGGTTGCTTTGAGCCCTTCCTTCGAGCTCTCCTTCGCCGACACCTTTTTGCCCCACCGTCGTAGTCATGCTCCTCCACCTTTCGGCCAGGCCATGATTTTTATCTTCCGCCGATCCTCTGCCCCGGGGGTTGGGGCGCCTCCCGATATTTCTTGCCGGAGGGTCAACGCCCCAAGGTTTTCGCCAGATGGACGTTCTTGGGCACCAAAAGCCGCAGAAGGCCAAAGGTGGCCAGCACGATGAGAATGAGCGCCGTGGCCAGCACGCTGGCCAGGCCGAACCGAAGGTTTTCCGAGAAGTTGTAGATCAACACCGTGAGATGGTACCACCGGGCGGAGATGAGGAAGATCACCGCACTCACCGCCGTCATGGAGCGAACAAAGGTGTAGGACAGACTGGAAATAAAAGCGGGACGCACCAGAGGAAGGACCACGTCCCGGAAGACCGTGGCGGCATCGGCCCCCAAATCCGCCGCAGCTTCCTCGATGGAGGGGTCGATCTGGCGGAGGGCGGCGATGCCCCCCTCCACTCCTACGGGAAGCTCCCGCACCACGTAGTTGATCACGATGATGGCGGCGGTGCCCACCAACACCAGAGGAGGCTTATTAAAGGCCAAGATGTAGCTTATCCCCATGAGGGTTCCCGGCAGGGCGAAGGGGGTGAGGAGCAAC
>CALMLW010000161.1 GCA_937868015.1 uncultured Synergistaceae bacterium
GGTGCAGGCGGCGGTTGTAAAAGAGAAGTCCCTGACGGATGCGGGCCTCCATGAGCTCTTCCGAGGAGAAGGGGGCGGGCCCCCCCGAGGGGTCTTCCTCCGGGACGACCAGCGGGACGACCAGGGCCCCTTCGCCGGGGAAGCTCTCCCCGATCCCTCCTCCCCAGATCATCATCCCCAGGAGGGCCTTTAGGAGGACCGGGCCGAGGGGGGAACGCCTCAACTTCGATGGCCCTTTTGGGGTCGGGTCCGCTCCGGATCCCTGAAAAAGGCTTCCACCGCCGCTCCTTCTTCCTCTTTTCCCCGGGGAATGAGAACCCGTACGGTGTAGTACTGGGGACCATTCTTGCCGGGGGTGGAGTAGGTGAACGAGAGGATTTTCCTGTCTTCGGGGGCATAGGTCACCCCTTCCAGGCGGGCCCCTCCCACAGTCCAGGTGTGAAGCTCTCCGGCGAGCCAGAGCCCCTCGGCGGAAAGGAGCAGCTCCTTCGCCTCTTGGGTTTGCCTCCGCCGGGCCCGGTCCACGGAGAGTTTGGCCACCACCGCCATGAGGAGCATCACGGCCGCGAGGCCCAGCGCCACGAAGCGGCCGGCCTCGGGATCCGCGATGAAGAAGACCATCCCGAAGAGTACGGCGAAGAAGGCGATGAGGAAGAAGGTCTTTTTCGAGTGGCTGCTCCGGAAAAGGAGGTCTTTCTTGGCGTAGGCCTCCCACTCGTCGGGGGTGTAGGTCCAGTGGGCCAGGAGGTCTTTTTCCGATAGGAGCCGGTCCAGGATCTGGGCCCGTTTCCGGAGGAACAATGCCATCAGGATCCCCACGAAGATCAGGGCGATCCCCAGGAGGATCATGGCGCCCCCTCCGGAGGACATGTCGATGCCTAAGACCACGGGGGCCAGGGCCAGAGCTCCTCCCAATGCGGAGACCCCGAGGAAAATTCCCATGTGGCGCCGAGACGGATTGGAGCGGGTCACGTTTTTTTCCTCCCTTGCGTGGGGCTTCCCGGGGACTTCGAAAAGGCCCGGGGGCGGATGGAGCCTCCTCATTATATCGCATCAGAAGGGAGAATAGTAGGGGCGAAGGCCCCTTTTTCGAGAGCCGGGGGCGAAAAGGAGAAAAGATGGGGGGAGGAGGTCCGCCATGGGCCTAGAGATGGTGCTTTTGCTTTTTGAGGCCTCACGTCCCTGCTGGGACCGAGAAAACGTCGAGCTGGCGGGGGAGGATCCCGCCGGGCTGGAGGCCCTCTTCCGGGAGGGGCTTTTGGAGGAGCGGGACGGGGTGTACCACCTCTCTCCCCAAGGGAGGGAGCGCTTTCGCAGCGAGGCGACGGCGTGCTATCTTGATGCCGAACCCGGAGCCCTTCCGGAGGACGGGGGGAGGGTCGTGCGGCGTCACCGATGGGCCCTCCTGTTGGACCGGGCCTTTGTGGGGCGATGGGGGGAGAAGGTCTTTCGCCCCGGGGCCTCCCTGCCCTATTTGCCCCCTCGGCACGAGGGCCCCCTGGGGCGCCGGGAGGGGGAGGATTTCTCCTGGCTTTACCCCCGAGATCCCTTTTTCGAGGAGATGGATCGACGCTTTCCCGCCCCCCGGGAGGCTCCCCGGGCCCCCCTCGACCCGACGGAGCGGGACCTTTGGGTGCAGAGGGAGGGAGGGGCCTGGAGGGCCTTGGAGCTCGACCTGTTGTGCCTCCAGCGCTACGATGTGGCGCACTACGGGAAGTTTCCCCCCCACCCCCGGGATCGTCTGGGCCTGATGAACACCGATCGTCTCTACGGCTTCTTCTCCCCCGACTCTCGGGGAGGGGAGTTCTTTGACGAGGGGTGCCGTCGCCTCGGGGCCCTGCACCTGTTTCTGAAGGTCCAGCGCCAGATCGTCCTGCCCTGGCGCTTCGACCACGACGACGAGGAGCAGCCCTCGTCGAACTGGGCCTTCTTCATGGCGGAGAGGGAGGAGGAGGCCCAAGAGGGGGCGGCGCTTTTGGCGCCCTTTGGGGAGCGCCTGCTGGAAGGAGCCCGGCCCCTGGACATCTTTGTCCTTAGCCTGGAGGCGCTCCGGGGCGTCAGGGCGCCCCACGAGACCTTTTGGGATCTCTTCGCGGAGATCGCCCTCCCCGTGGGGCGGACTTACTGAGGTTTCCTGGGTTCTCGGCTTGGCTCAGGGTGTCTCCCGCCCTTGGAAAGGCCCGGGCGGAAGGAGGGGCGAGCCCCGGGGCCCGGGATAAAGCCGGGTTCCGGGGCTCGGAAGGGATTGCGACCTCGTCAGGACTGGGGAGCGGCCTTGGGGTTGCTTTTCATCATTTCGTTGAAGTGCCACTCCGCCATCTCGTTCCTCAGGCCCTGGACCTTTTGGAAAATCTCCCGGGCCTTGGCTTCATCTACCTTGTCTTCCATCATCAGGAGCTGGAGCTGGAGCCGGAACTTTCTCATCTCCTGCACCTTGGCCTGGAGCTCGGCGGGAAGTTGGGGCGCCCCGGCGAGGGCTCCGGCGCGAAATCCCCCCGGGCCCCGCCCGGGTCCCATGGAAAGGTTGCCATAGCCGCATCCTCCGCATCCTCCGCACCCCGGGGCCTGGGCCATCCGCTCCGGGAATACTCCCCGGGCCATGCCCCCGGGGCCCTTGCCGTGCCACGCCAGGGCGCTTCCCGCCATGGCCAGCACCGCCACCACCGCGATCACCACTGCCACTCTCTTCATAAAAACCACCTCCTTAGGTAGTGAGGTCATCATAGCCCAGGAGCGCCGAAAGGCCCCCCGTAGGACCACCCAATCGTCCCTGGGTGCTTTGGCGGATTGAGACCTCCTTTGGCGATTGCCCCCGAGGGATGGGTGGGCTACAATGGGCAGGAGGGGATTCCCCATGGAAGGCGATGGCGCGGCGTGGGTCGCCGCAAGGGTTCTTTTGGATTCCTGCGGGGGCGAGGTCAAAGGCCGAAAGGGGTGGGGCCATGAAGGAAAAGGGAAAGCGCATCGAGGCCCTGGAGCGGGAGGTGGCCCGCCTCGGAGAGAAGTTGGAGGCCTTGATGAAGGAGCGACGGGAAGAGGAGGCCCTGCGGCGCGAGATCCGGGCGCTGCGACGGGAAGTGGACGACCTGGTCCGGCGGCGCCGCGAGCTGACCTGGGACCCCCCATCCCGTCAAGACGGGGGAAAGAAGAGGCGTGCCGAGGTCCCCGGCGTTTCCGGGGACGGGGGGGTGTGATTTCCCTCCGGCTTTGCAGGAAGATGTCCCGGCAACGATGGTTAGGGTCCCGGAGGAAGTGCGGGGCCCAAGGGTGTTTGGATAGGTCTGACGACGGAGGAGGGGTCCACGGTGTCGGAAGCGAGCAAAAAGACTTTGGCGGTGCTCTGTGGCGGAGGTCCAGCTCCTGGTATGAACGGGGTCATCAGTGCCCTTACCATCGCTGCCCGGCGGGCGGATTGGGGCGTGCTGGGAGTGTACGACGGCTTTTCCCGCCTGGCCCGGGGCGAGAAGGAAAAGGCGGCGGTGCCCCTGGAAATCGGCGCCGTGAGCCGGATTCACCGGGACGGGGGAAGCGTGCTACGGACGGCCCGCTTCAACCCCACCAAGAGCGAAGAGGACCTCCGCCGGGTGGTGGACACCTTGGTGGCCCTGGGGGTCACCCATCTGGCCACCATCGGCGGGGATGACACGGCCTATTCCGCTTCCCGGGTGGCGGCCTTCGCCCGGGAAAAGCTGGGGATCACCCTCAACGTGGTCCACGTGCCCAAGACCATCGACAACGACCTTCCCCTTCCCGAAGGCGTTCCCACCTTTGGTTTCGAGACCGCCCGGTCGGTGGGAACGGAGCTCGTGGCGAACCTCATGGAAGACGCCCGCACCACGGGGCGCTGGTATCTGGTGGTGGCCATGGGGCGCACGGCGGGGCACCTCACCCTGGGCATGGCCAAGAGCTCGGGAGCCACCGTGGCCCTCATTCCCGAGGAGTTCCGGGACAAACCCGTGCGCCTCAAGCTGGTGGTGGACATCCTGGTGGGGTCCATCATCAAGCGTCTGGCGGCGGGAAAGGGGCATGGCGTGGCGTTGGTGGCGGAGGGGCTGCTGGATCGGCTCAACCTGGAGGATCTGAGCTCCTGCGACAGCGTGGAGCGGGATGAGCACGGCCACGTGCGCTACGCAGAGATCCAGTTCGGCGACATCCTGCGCTCCGAGGTGGGCAAAGCCCTGCGGGAGCTGGGGATCAAGATGACTTTGGTGAGCAAGGAGATCGGCTACGAGGTGCGCTGTGCTCCTCCCGTGGCCTTTGACGTGGAGTACACCCGGAATCTGGGCTATGCGGCCTTCGAATTCCTGGAAAACGGGGGCTCCGGCGCCATGATCACCCTGCGGGACAACCAGGTGGCCCCCCTTCCCTTCGAGGAGATGCTGGACGCAGCCACGGGGAAAACCCAGGTGCGGCTGGTGAAGGTGGATTCCATCCAGTACCGCATCGCCCGGCAGTACATGATCCGCATCGAAAAACGCGATCTGGAAGCCCGACATCGCCTGGAGCAGATGGCTATGGCGGCCCGTCTCACCCCCGACGCCTTCCTGGAGCGTTTCTCCTACATCACCGACGCGGTGTACTGATTTTTCGGAGGAGGCGTGGGCCCTCCTTCGGCGGAAAGAACGTTTTTGATACGAACGCGACGAACGCCCTCTCCCGGTTTTCCTCCGGGGAAGGGCGTTCGTGACGTGTGGCGCCGCTGCCTAAAGAGCGGGCTAGCGTACCGCCCACTTCCCCGCCAGAGATCCCATGCGCCCCATTCCGGCAACGACAGGGTGGGCGTCCAGGGGTTTCACCAACTGCCGGAGTTTCTGGAGCACATTGGCGGGATCGATGCGCGGAAAGAGCCTGCTCTGCGTCTGGGGCTGTTCGAGATGCAGCACCACCTGGAGTTTAACCGCCGAAAGAAATCTCATTGCCACGTCTCGTTCAGGGCCGTCGGGCGCACGGATCTTTGCTGGCAGCAGGGCCGCCAGTGTGTCAAAGGCCTTATGGGCCGCTTCGTCCGCGATGCCCAGACCCTTTTCCCGTCGGTGTCGGCGGTAATCTTTTGCTTCAATCAGGTAGAGTGTGCCCTCCGGGGAGAGCGCCAGCAGATCCACCGCCTTTATGCCGTCCCACATCCTGACGAACTGCTTGCGATAGAACGCCCAGTCGTCATATTTCGTCACAAGCCAGTCGTCGGGGAAATCAAAACAGAGGCCGTCGACGGAAAAAATCTGCACGATTAACCTCCTTAGGCCCGATCCGCCTGCTCCATGTAACGGTCCGACTGATCCAGCTCCTCGTCCAGGGCGGTGATGTTCCCCATGTCGTCCACGGAGTCTCCCTGTTCGACTGTCGCGCCGTCGTCTCCTCGACGTAGGCCGAAAAATCGCGACCTTACGCCGTTTCCGAGAAGGATGTCCAACTCCCGGAGCAGAAAGAGGCTGTGCGTGGCGGCGAAGACTTGGATTCCGTTTGCGCAGAGGGCAAGGATGGTACGGGCCACCTGCCTGACGATGCGGGGGTTCAGGTTCGCCTCCGGTTCGTCCCAGAAGAGATAGCCCTTTTCCAGAAGGGCTCCGGTGGCGATCAGTCGCGCCACCATGCCCAGTTTCCGGTGGCCCTCGGCGACAAGGGGCATCTCCATTCTTCCGCCGGGGGTGCGGAGGTAGAACCGGCCGTTTCCATCGAGCTCCATGGACCCCCCCATGGCATCTTCCAGGGGTTCCAGGAGTTCCCGAACACGCCGTTCCCGGGCGCCCTTTCGCACGGGGGCCCCAAGCAGCAAACACGTGTCGCGCCACGTCTCTTCAAATTCGAGATAGTGGGCATCGTACATGGGAACAAAGCCCGGATATATCGTCAGAAGTTCGCGCGTCGGGAAATAAACCGGGGCGACGTCCCCCCATTCGCCGGGAAGTTGATCTACGGAAACTTCGGATTTGCTGTTGGTGGCAAAGCTGAAGGCCGTGTTTCGCCTTTCGTTGTCGAAGGAGAGTGCCACATCGCATCGCGCCCTTCCCTGGCGACGCCTCGCAAGACGCCCCAGTGTCTCGGCGCGGAAGACGGCGACTAATTTGTCCGCAATCCTCGGCTGAAGGACCGTCTTACTGGGAGTGGCCCCAGGGATTCGGCCTTCCGCCGCAGTGGCCGCCAGGAGGGCATAGGCCACTTTGAGGATGTGGGTTTTCCCCGTGCCGTTTTCCCCCGCAAAGACGTTAAGAGCGGGGGAAAAAATCAGGTCGGCATCGGAAAATACGGTCATGTTCCGTATGTGCATGCGTCGAAGCACGACGACCACTCTCCCTTTCCTGGACTTAGGATACCGGAAGGTTGGGCCCCCGGGACGCAGTGGTCTTCGGGGGGGCTTTTCGCCCCTGGGCGGGGCCCCCGGGAGCGGCTAGCAGATCCTCGGCAGGAGCTCCCCCACAGGGAGATCCACCACCCGGGTGCCTC
>CALMLW010000162.1 GCA_937868015.1 uncultured Synergistaceae bacterium
TAGCCCCTTTTACAGATCTTCCACCAGCACGAACTCCCGCCTTCCCTGAGCTTTTCCGCTCCCGCCTTCTCCATCACCCGGGCCGCCGCAAAGTTATCCCGGGGAACCTCCGCGACGAGGGCCCGCACCTCGGGCTGACGAAACGCCCAGGTAATCATCACCCGCAGACACTCCGTCATGATCCCCTGGTGCTGGTAGGGCTCCGCGATGCTGTAGATCACCTCCACGCGCCCTTCGGTATCGGGGGCCCCCAGAAAACAAAGCTCTCCCACCACCGTGCGCTCTTCCCGAAGGATGATTTTCCAGTCCGTGTACCAATAGTAACGCTCCGGATCTTCGTCCACCCGGCGCCCCATCTCCTCGTGGGAGACCGCCAGAGGTTTTTGTGTTCCTGGAGCGGGAGAATGCAACGTCATGTCTTTATCAAACTGATCCGGATGATGAAGGAGAAGGGCCAGATGGTCTCTTTCCAGAGCCAGAATGCGCAGGCGTTCTGTTTGTAACTCGAGCATGGTGGTCCTCCTCGTGCTCTTTCAAGAAATCTTTTTCCCGGCGTGGCGCAGTGTGCGGAGGGCGCTTCGTAAGCCGGGTTCTGTATCGAAGGCGACCATTTCTCTAGGATCCGCCTCGCGACGGACCTCAAGCGACCGTACCCGGAGGTCAGCGGGCCGCCTCATCCCTCCCTATTCGGTCTTGCTCCGGACGGGGTTTACCTAGCCCGCCGGTCACCCGACGGCTGGTGGGCCCTTACCCCACCTTTTCACCCTTACCGGCGCCGGAACGCCGGCGGTATGTTTCTGTGGCACTTTCCTTGAGCTTGCGCCCACTGGACGTTATCCAGCGTCCTGCCCTACGGAGCCCGGACTTTCCTCTCTCCCCGCCGTGGGGGACAGCGGCCGCCTGCCACGCCCTCCGCGCAACTAGGTATTATACCACGGAACCTCCGCCGTTATCCCTTTGGGGCGGTGCAAAAGAGCAAAGGCCCCTTTTAGCCTTCCTCAGAAACTCCCCAGGGCCCTTTCAAGGTCTGTCGCCGAA
>CALMLW010000163.1 GCA_937868015.1 uncultured Synergistaceae bacterium
ATGCCCTCCCACAGGGCACCCACAAGGGGTGCCCCTACACCGCCACCCATGTTTTCCCCACACCCGCACCCCGGCCCGGCTCTTGTAGGGGCAGGCATGCGCGCCTGCCCTGGTGTGGCTCATCCGGATGGGCCACCCTCCCCCCAAGGGCATTTTCAAAGTTTTGTAAATTTTAGAAATTGTTCCATCCTCGCCGTTGACGTGTTCAGCGGTGTACAATACCGAAAAGGCCGTTGGGGGGGAAGAAGGATGGAATATGATGCTCAAAAACACCATCGCCGTTCCATTCGCTTGAAAGGATACGATTATTCGCAGGTAGGGGCGTATTTCATCACGATTTGCACCCAAGATCACGCATGCCTTTTTGGTGAAATCTCCGGTGAAGAGATGCAATTAAATGGCGCTGGGCATATGGTGATGGCCGGATGGAAGACGTTGTCTCGGCGCTTTCCCATCGTCACATTGGATGAGTTTGTTGTTATGCCCAATCACGTTCACGGCATCCTCCTTATTTCGGACATCGCAGACAGGAACGCAAGCCCTCTCCTTACAGGGCAGGAGGAGCCCTACGCTAGCCCCCTTTTTTCACCCGCATTTTCAGGTATTTCAATAAATTCTGGAGCTGCCGTTGGGGCCAACCCGTGTGCCCATCGGTGTTCCCCGGATGCTCCGGAACCCGAATTTCTTCACACCCGCCCTGATGTGAGATCCGGGGCGAACCTCAAGCGTACTGTCACCGTGGGCGACGTGGTCGGCGCATTCAAATCATTGACCACAGTGAGCTACGTGCGTGGCACGAAAGAGCAGGCGTGGCCGTCGTTCCACACAAGATTATGGCAGCGGAATTATCACGAACATATTGTTCGCAACGAGGCATTACTGCATCGCGTCCGACAATACGTTTTTGACAACCCGGCTCAATGGTCTGTAGACCGCCATAATCCCCAGGCAGTTCCTTCGAAGTTGAACGAGCCATGGGCGCTCTGATGTTGATATGAAAATCTCGAGTCCCCCCATCCCCTGTAGGGGCAGGCCTTGTGCCTGCCCTGGTGTGCCCCCCCCGCATGGATTTTTCCCAGCCCCTGACGTGTGTGCCCCTCGCACCGGATGCCCCCCACAGGGCACCCACAAGGGGTGCCCCTACACCGCCACCCATGTTTTTCCCACACCCGCACCCCGGCCCCTGTAGGGGCAGATCATGCGCGCCTGCCCTGGTGTGGTTCCCCCCGCATGGATTCTTCCCAGCTCCTGACGTGGCCCCCCCCGCATGGATTCTTCCCATCCCTTGACGTGTGGCCCCTCGCACCGGATGCCCTCCCACAGGGCACCCACAAGGGGTGCCCCTACACCGCCACCCATGTTTTTCCCACAATCTCGGGCCCCTCCTTGAGCTTGAGCGCTGGGTGTGGGAAAATGAGACCGGGCGGAGAAACTCCGTACCGCTGGAAAGCTTAGCGGACAGCTTTCCCAACTTAAGGCGCCTGAGGCGTTGGAGGCGAAGAAATATGAAACGATGGATCAAATGCGGATGTCTGGTGCTCGCGGGGGTGCTTTTGGGGGCCTTCGCCGCCCAGGCGGTGGATTTCAAGGCCCTAGAGGCCAAGTGGCAGAAGAGCCGGGAGCTCACGAACGAAGATTCTTCTGTGAAATTTTCTGTCATCTGGTACGCTGGAGAATATATCCAGGCCCTGTTTCAGCAGCAGGCGGAGAAAAACCTCTGGACCCAGTCCGAGACGGACAAATACGCCTATGAATTTCTCAACTCTCTGCAGCTCGACCAGTACATCCCCGTTATGGTAACCATTGAGAACACCGGCGACAAAATGCACATGGCGCCCTTTGACAACCACATCGTCCTCTGGATCGGCGAAAAACGCTACAAGCCCGTGGAATACGACCGGCGCTTCAACTTTCCCCTCCTCGGCAAAGTCGAAGGCTTGGTCTTTTTCCCCAAATTCGACGAAAAGACAGGGAAAAATTTGCTGGAGGGGGCTTCGACGGTGAAGGTAGGCATCCGGGGAGGAATTACTCCCCTCTATACGGGCCCGGGATTTATTGATTTTGCCTTCTCCCCCGGCAAAGACAATCCAGAAACGTTCTTCTCAGAAACCACCAAAAAACGTATGGAAATTGACCGCCTTCTCAAACGTCTGGAAAAACTTACGGCGGACAAGGGCGATCTGGAACAAAAGCTCAGTGCGGTGAACGCGGAGCTGGAAACCCTGCACCAGCGCATGGCCGAGTTGCAAAAATAAATGCCCGGGCTTTTGTCCTTCTCTGTGCGGAGGGCAAAAGCCCGAACCCTTTTGGACAACCGTTGCCGGGGCGGTGCCGATCCGTAGTGCGGTGTATGCTCCGTGGTGGACCGGAGAGATGTCCCCCCCGAAGGGCCTGTTCCCCGGTCCGGATTTTCGATGATCCCTTTCCGGCGGGCCTCGTCGGGGCGGGGGGCACCATCCTACGGAGACGGCCTTTCCCGGACATGCGGGACATACTGGGTATTTCCCCGCTTGATGCCCCTTTTCCCTGCCTCAAGCGGAACCCCCACAGAGTTTCCCCGGGACAAAAGGCCCCGCGTCGGAGCGGAACACCTCGCAAACCCTGGGACGAAGGGGACGAAAGGAGGAGTTGAGGTGCGTCGACCCATCAACCGCATGAACGATTACGTCTTCAAGAGGATCTTCGGA
>CALMLW010000164.1 GCA_937868015.1 uncultured Synergistaceae bacterium
CCACCGCGCGGCAAAACCGCTCCAAAAGGGCGTACATCTGGCCGGGAAGACGGTCGGGAAGCACCTGGCCCCAGAGGCGTTCGGGGGTGCGCCAGGCTCCGGGCTGACGTCCGGCGAAATCTGCCCAGGTGGAGAGCAGGGTGAACTCCTGGGTCCAGACGTGGGGGCTCCGGGTGCCGAACCAGGCGTCCACGGGGATCTCCAGATACATCCCCGCATTGGTGAAATCCTTTCCCGGAGTGAGGATATCGGTGCGGCTCATCCAGAACCCCACCCCCACGTCGTTCCAGTGACGGGTCACCGCCACCCGCCCTCCCCAGTCCTCGTCGAGGAAGCGGCCGTACTCCGCCAGCAGATCCACATCCAGGGTGGGCTCCCGGTACCCGGCCTGGGCCCAGGCCCCGAGGGTCCATTCGTTTTTGGGGCCCCCGATGACCCATCCTCCTGAGGGGTCGTAGGTGCGCCAGTACTCCGAGAGTCCTCCGAAGGAATGGGGATCGCGCTGCTGCACCACGCTGGCCCGGCCTCCGAGCCACCAGCGCCCGCCGTCGAAATAGGCCCGCCCCCAGAGGTTGGCACCGAACCAATTGGCGTCGAGCCATCCCACTTCGGCGAGAAGGGCCACGGCCCGGCGTTCGTCCAGGGCGCGCAGGGTGCCCCAGGAGAGGACGGTCTGCCAGATGCGGACGTCATCGTTGGTTTCGGGCTCCCACCAGATGTCGATGTTGTTCTTGATGGGCACGCGGACGCTGCCGTAGAACTCCCACCCCCAGGAGGTGCGGTGGCGGAGTTCGGCGTCGAGGTTGAAGCGGTCTTCGTAGTCGTTGTCGAGGATGCGGTCGATGCGGGGTTCGTAGGAAAAGCGAAAACGGAATTCCGTGCCCGGCGCAGGCCAGCCCTCCCGTGGGGCCTGGGCCCGCCAGGGGGCGCCTCCCTCGGAAGCGAGGTCGTCCAGGGTGGCCCACCGGACGGCGAGGGCGGCGCTGTCCTCCCGGGAGAGGTCTCCCAGGCGCAAAAGGGCGCAGTGGCTGCCGGGGATGTCCATGCGGACAGAGGGCTGCCCCCGGAGGAGGGGGAGCAAGGAGAGGGTCCGGAGATCCCAGGGGGCCCGCCAGGCCACGGCGCCGAGGACCCGGGCGCAGGCCTCCGCCGCAGAGCCGTACCCCGTGTTTTCGAAGGCCACCAGAAGGGTGTGGTCCCCCACCGCCACCCGCACGTCCCGCAGGCCCCCCAGGGCCCCCACATTTCGCCGGAGCTCTTCGGCCAAAAGGGTCAGATCTTCGGCGTCCCAGTCGGACACGGAGGGAGGGGGGGTGGAGGGGGCCAAACGTTTTTCTCGGGAACCCAGAAAGGGTCCCGCCAGGTCGTAGGCGTAGGCCACGCTGAAGCAGAGATCTTCTCCCCGCTGGTAGCTGAGGGAGGCCTCGCCGCCCCAGGGGGCGTCGTAGACCACCCCCACGTTCCAGGACGAGGCGGCGGGGGCGGAGTGGATCCGGGTGCCGGAGACTTTATCCCCCGGATAATACAGGGGGCTGTATTCGAGTTTGAAGGCCCAGGAGGGGGCGGCCTGCCATTCGATGCCGCCGAAGACCCCGTTGAGGCGGTCGGTGCCGTAGCCCAACGAAAAGGCGAGGCTGTCCCAGGTCCAGGTGAAGACGCCGTATTTGGCCCGGAGGAGCTCGGTGCCCATGAGGTCGGTGATCCCCACCGCCAGCGATGGGGAGAAGCCCCGGCCTTTCCGGAGGAGGACCTTGAGGTCCAGGGCCTTGTCTTTGTAGCGGCCATACCCTTCGGAGATGCGGGGAGCTGTGGAAAAGGCCGTGAGGCGCAGGTTGACTTCCAGCCAGGGAAAGTAGGCCATGTTGACAAAGTATGTCAGGTAAGGATCGCTGTCCGCATATCCCACCCAGACGTGACCGTCTTCGGCCATCTGGGCGGTGGGGTATTCCCAGAGGCCCACATAGCCCGCATTGCCGGGAGAGAGGGCCCGGGCCGGCGAGAGGAAGCTTCCCGACAGGACGGCCCCGAGGAGACCGACAAAAAGGACGAGCCCGTGGCGCATGCTGAGGACCTCCCGAAAGTGGCGTATTTGGGGGGGCGTCGCTGAAAAAAAGCGGGAAAGACCGGACGCCGGTCTTCCCCGCTGCGGAACAGAGGTGTTACGGAGTCGCGGTCCTACTTACGGATGAAAAGAGCCAGGGGCAGGGCGAGGAGAAGCATGGCGGGGGCGAAGCCCGCATTGCAACCGCCGCCGCCACCGCTGCCGGAGCTCGCCGTGGTCTTATTGCCAAAGGTGAGGACGGATTCGGTGAAGTAATCCCCCACAGGCTTGACGGTGATCTTTCCACCACTGATGGGGAACTCCGTGACCTTGCCCGTTTTCTTGTTGGTGATCCACACCACCGAGGGCTCAGTCCCCGTGGCTGCCTTCACCTTAGCGATGACGGCCGTCAGGTCGATGATCGCTTCTCCATCGGCGTTGTTATAGACAAGCTCCAGCTTCACGGCGGAAAGGATGTGGGCCGTTTCGCCACCTCCCATCAGCTCCATGATGCCCTGCTGGGGGACATCACCCTGCACTGCGGGTGTCAGGTCCATGGACACGACTCCCCCGTCCCCCGTGGGCAGGGGCACGTCGCCCGAATCCACCGCGATGGGCTTAAAAGGGGCCGGATCCACGTGTCCGGAGGCAAACGCCGCCCCCGCCATGAACACCCCCAAAAGCGCCAAAGCCAAAAGAACCTTCTTCACTAAAACCACCTCCATGCAAAGTTTGTACCGCACCCAACACCGCTGCAAGATAAATATTCCGCAGGACCTATTTTATTCCCCTTGTCCTAAAGATGCAAGGGGGGGCGATGGAAATGGGGGGGCGAAGGAAAACGTCGGTGGCGATGGAAGGAGTTACAAGAAGAGAGTTTGTGAAGTGAAGGGTGAACGTTGTCGGGGCGTTCGATGGTTTGTAAAGAGTCGACGAGAAGGGGTGAGCCCTCGGCGGCGCGACCACCATGGCCATGGGTTGTAGGGGCGAAAAATACGTTCGCCCCTACGAGAATCCCGTCGGGGGTAGGGGTAAAAAAAAAGGGGGGGGTGGCCTTACGGTGGCGTGCTGCCAAG
>CALMLW010000165.1 GCA_937868015.1 uncultured Synergistaceae bacterium
CCCCGGACTCCCGGAAGTTTGTCGACATCCTCGCCGTGGTTCCCCTGCTCTCCGGTTCTGGCACATTGGCAGAGGTGTAGAGACACTCTCCCTTGGTCAACTCTGGTGATTCGGGGGAAAATCTGTAGGGGCGAAAAATTTTTCGCCCCTACTTCATTTAGCGCTGCATGGCTACGGCTACGCACCCGCCCGTGCCACAGATGGTGCGTGGGTTTTGCTCCACGTGGAGATCCCGGGGCGCGGGGGCCGGGAGGACTTCCCCCTGCGGATGCACCGGTACCGCTGCCTGCTCGAAGGACGGTACCACCGCTCCGTGGTGGGGATGGCCATCATCGTCCAGCAAATTCCGGCGGAGCAGGGCCAGGGGGAGTACCATTGGGAGAAGTACGACTGCGAGGTGATTTACCGGTATCCCGTCGTCAAGATCTACGAGGGGGACGACCGGGCCCTGCGGGAGAGCGACAACCTCTTCGACCTGGCGCACTACGCCGGGATGCAGGCGTGGAAAGAGCGGGGGAACGACGCCCGCAAGCTGGATTACATGAAGATCCTTCTTGCCGAACTGAATCGGCGCCAGTGGAGCCACGAGGAGAAGATGACGCTGCTGTGGTTCATCGAGGGCATCATGCACATTCAAGACCGAAACCTCAGCGAAGAGTGGGAAGAAGAGCTGGAAGGGCGAAAGGAGGAGGGCGACGTGTACGTGAGCCTGTTGGAACGGAAGGGCATGGAAAAGGGCATGGAGAAGGGCCGGATGGAAGGCCTGGAAAAGGGCCTGGAAAAGGGAAAAATTGAGGTGGCCCGCGCCATGCTTGCCGATGGGGAGCCGGAGGCCAAGATCCTTCGGTATGCCCGCATCACTCCGGAGCAGCTTCGGAAAATCCGCGAGGGGGCCTCTTCCTTCGACTGCTGATGGCCTGGCTTGGCCAGAGTAAGGCCCGCAGATTGTCGTTCCGCCCTGCTTCGTGCCGTCCGGCCACCGGGGCACACCAGGGGGGCATTCCGGGCGCCAAGGTTTCGGGATAGGCGCCCTCCCTGCTGATGCCATTGATGCAGGAGGGAAATGCAGCGCGGAGGAAAAACTGTAGGGTCGAAAAACCTTTCGCCCCCATGTCGCTGGGGCCGAGGAGACATTCCCCATCGGGCGAAATGTATTTGATAACCTAAAATCCCCCCGGTTTGGGGTCAAATGATTCTCGAAAAAGTACCCACTCCGCACATGTTCCCCTATCATCCTGCGAAAGGAACGGGAATTCCGGTTCGCAGGGAGGATGAGAGGAGATGTGCGGAACGGGCCTCCCGCCAGGAGAAGCGGCTGAAGAACCTCCTGAAAGGAGCGAAGCTTCCCTATGCTCGCACCCTTGAGGAGTACGACTTCCTGCGCCTTCCATCTCTGCCGAAAGAGCAGATTCTCTCCTTGGCCCAGGGAGATTTCCTTCGCCGCCAGGAGAACCTTGTCCTTCTGGGAAACTCGGGCACCGGCAAGACCCATGTGGCCATCGGTATTGCCGCATCCTGCGTCGCCGCAGGCTATTCGGTCCGTTTCACCACCGCCTTGACCCTGGCCCAGGAACTCCTCCTGGCCCAGGACGAGCACCGCCTCCCCCGGGTGCTCAAATCCTACGACCGATATGACCTTGTGGTGGTGGACGAACTGGGATATCTGGGCTTGGGCCCCGGAGGGGCGCCCCTGTTCCAGTTCTTCGCGGAACGGTACGAGCGGAAGAGCGTCTGCATCACCACAAATCTGGAGTTCGGCCGTTGGCCCGAGGTCTTCGGAGACGCCACCCTGACCGAGGCCCTCCTGGACCGTCTGACCCACCACGCACACATCTTTGCCTTTAAAGGGGAGTCCTATCGATTCGCTCGGGAGGAGCGCCAAAACGATGACCGCCTAGACCCATCCATAAGGCAGAGGGAACAGGGGGGTGGGGGCATTTTCGAGGAGCAGCCTGGGGGTGTTTTCTGTTGACAAACACAGGCTCCGATTTTCTCCGCCCAGCGCAGGAAGCGGTCCCGGTTCCAGTCGGCGAAGAAGAGCTTGCCGGGGGGCATATGCTCCGCGACGGTGGCATAGTCGCTCTTCCCCCAAAGCCGGATGTGCGACGCGATCCTTCGATGCTGGCAGAATATTTCCACGGTCGCTTGCGTTGCCCGGACGTCGACCTCCTCTCCCAGGTATTCGAACGGAACAGAGTAGAATTTGCGCTGATAGGCGATGTGACAGTTCATCTGAACATTGGCTTTACCCCACTGGGCCAACTCGTAGGGGGATTCGGGAAGCGGGAGCAGGAACTCCTTTTCTTCGGCGAGAAAGGATGTCCAGTGGCTTTCGCTCTTCCCGGTCAAGGGAACGGAGTTGACATGCTCAAGGGCTCTGCGGACGTGTTGCTGCAGATCCGGGAAGGACGGAATCCGGACGTTGCGGAGCGCGGCGATGATTTTTCGCGACGAAATCAAGACGGCGTTTTCTACGGACGCCTTGTCCCTGGGCTTGCGGATGCGCGCGGGCAGTATGACCGTTCCGTAATAGGCTGCCATCTCCTGATAGGTCTTATTCAGGTCGGGTTCGTAGAAATCGGCGCGCTTGACGCCGCTTTTCAGATTGTCCGGAACAACCGTCTTGGGGACACCTCCGAGATATTGGAAGGCGTTGACATGACCGGCGATCCAGGACGGCCGCTTTTCGTCGCGGAACGGTTCGACGTAGATGATCCCACTGCACGGCAGAACGGCTACGAACAGCGATGCCTGAGACATCCCCCCGCTCTCGGCGTCGAAGAAGGCGAGAGCTGTCCCGGCCCAGTCCACCTCAAGCGAGAGCGCGGGTTTGTGTTCCAGTCGGATGGTTGCCTTGTGTACCTTGGCGTGCAGATGATAGTAACGGCGGAATTGCGTCTCCATGTAAAAGCGTTCGTTGCCCTGGCGGCATTTTTCAACGTACTCCTCCCAGAGCAGCTTGAGAGTGACGTTCGGCTTCGCCAGCTCCGCATGTACAGAGTCGAAGTCGGGCATCTTGACAGTCGCGTCGCGGGACGGTGCGGCGATTTGCTGCAAGCTTTGCGCCACGACGGTGTTGTCCACTGCGTCCAGGTCTTTCAGGGTAAGCCAGCCCTGATCCCGTGCCTTTCGCAGATACAGCGACACCGTGTTTCTGGATATCCCGTGCGTGGCGGCGACCTTGCGCTGGCTCAGGCCGCTGTAAACGGCCCGGACGATGGTGATAACATCTAACAATTTGATCCCCTCCTGAGATGAATTCCGCATTCCTGCGGTGCTTCGATCTTACAGGAGTTTGGGAGATCGGCTCAGTGTCGGCGCGTCGAGTGGCTCTCTATCTGCGCGCCATCGGCTCTAACACTCCGCGCGGGTGGCTCATTTTTGCCGCGTTTTCCACCCTGGGGAAGGCATGCCAAAGCGTTCTGCAGCATTTCCAAATGCTGAGCCCCCGGATTGACGTTCCCCTC
>CALMLW010000166.1 GCA_937868015.1 uncultured Synergistaceae bacterium
AAAGAAGTAAACTTCTGCCGGAGTTTTGTTTCCTAACGCCTGATGCGGACGAGCGTGATTATAAAAATCAAACCATGTGGCGGCCCTTTGCCGACATTCCCGGGGTGACTCGTCCTCGTGCAGGGACACCTCCTCATCCTTGTAGCTACGCCAAAGTCGTTCCGTGAAAATGTTGTCCGTGCAGCGTCCGCGCCCATCCATGCTGACATAGAGGAAATGCCCGGGATTTTCACGCAGGAATAAAGTAGGGGTGAAAGGTTTTTCGCCCCTACGAATTTCCCTCCGCGTCACCGGCTTAGGCTCGGCGATAGCCGGGAGTGCGCATCTTCCAGCCGGCTCTCTTCAAGCCTTTTGCGTTGGGCATCATCTTCTAGGTTTTTCGCCCCTGCGAATTCCCCTCCGCGTCACCGGCATAGGCTCGGCGATGCGATCCTTACCGAGAGATCTCGGCTCGCAGGGCGAAGGGGGGAGCGTGGGTCGAGACGCCCCCCTTCGCGCCGGATCAGAGGCTCAGACCCCGGCGACCGCCGCGACCTCCCGAAGCCGCCGGAGCCATCCCGGTAGAAAGACCCGCTGGGCGGGGATGCGCGAAGAAAAATCGTGGAAGAAAAAGGCCCGCTCCAGCAGCACCGCCACCCCCAGGGCCCGATCCCCCGGGGCGGTGAGCTCTCCCCTCACCAACCCCCTCGCCGCCGCCAGCGTGCGAGGCCCAAAGACCCCGTCCGCCGCCAGCGTGTGGAGCCCCATCAGACGATTGATCCCCCTCTGAAAGAGCCGCACTCCCCCGGAAAGACCGTGGTGAACCACCGCGTCAAAGAGCAACAGATCCGCCGGAGGAGGTAGATCGCCGCACCGGGCCGGAAGATAGTACCGACGAAAGTAGATCTCCCGCACCTGATCCTCCGAAAGATCCGCCGGATCGCCGGGCAAAGAAGGGTCATCCCGCCGGGCCTCGGCCAGCGTCCCCACCGTGATTCCCCGGTAGGTCCGCCCCCCTCGATCGGCGGGAAGATCGGCCAATCCTCCCTCCACCCTCAAGATATGATTCGCCAACCTCTCAGGCAACATGACCCCACCCCTTTTCTTCCCCCCGAAGACCGGAATCGCCAAAAAGCGCCCCCCAGCGCCGCCGAATTCGCCCCAGCCGAAAGCCCACCGTCGCCCGGGAAAGTCCCAAAGCTCTTCCCGCCTCCGCCTGGGTGCCCCCCGCCGCCAGGATCGTCACCAGGACCCGGTCCTCTTCTTCCAGGGCGTCCAACACCATCCAAGCCTCCAGCTCCTCCCGGGTCCGATCCGAAGGGAATTCCCTCCCCTCGTCCCCTTCCTCCTCCTCCTCCTGCACCCAATAATCGGGACGGCGCAGCCGGGCCGCCCCGTGACGCACGGCCCGGTCCACGCTCTGTTTCAGAAAAAGCGGCAGGGCCTCGGGAACCCGGCATCGGGGAAGGGCCAACCACAGGGCCAAAAAACCCTCCTGCACCAGATCGTCAAAATCCGCCCCCCGCCCCGCGTAGCGCCGGGCCGTGGCCCGCACCAACGGCTCGAAACGCCGCAAAATCTCCTCCCCCTCGGGAATCTCCCGGGGCCCCGCCGTCATGAATTCCCTCCCGGGCGAAGGACACTCCGAAGATCGTTGATAGCCAGGGTAAGGGCCTCCAACCGGCTTTCCATCCGCACCAGGAGAAAAGCCGCCACGGCGATGGAAAAACCATTCTGAAGGGCGCTCCTGAGCAACTCTTCCATGATACCGCCACCCCTTTCGACAAAGGCCTAAAAAAACACAAAAACCCTAAAGCCCCCCGGCCCCTCGGGAAGAAGGGGCAGGCCCCGAGGCCTGCCCCCACGAAGAGTAGATAAACCGGGGGAAAGGGACTAGGCCGTCACCGCCGTCACCGTACGATCCAGGTACGCGGCCTCCACCGCCGAAACGGGGGCCTTCAGGAAGATATCCTGGGTGATGACGGCATTCATGGCGGCGTCACACTGTGCCTTGGTGAGCCCCTCCTTGGGGCGGGCGAGATTCAGCTTCCACTCCTTGCCATCGGCGCAGAGAAAAGTCAACACCAGCGTTTTAGCCATGAGAACTCCTCCTATTCAAGGTCAGATGGTCGACGACTACGGCCCTAGGCCGCCACCAGATCATCGTCGGTCTTACGCACCTCCGTCACCGGAGGATCCAAAAGCGCCCCCAGGGCCAGCGCCGTGGCGTGCACCGCATCCGCCGAAGCGGCGGCGTCGACACCTCTCAGGGTCATGCTCCGCAGATCGGGCGACCCATTGGCCTTGACGCCCACCTGCACCCGCAGGGTCATCCGACTCCCCGCCGAAGTAAAACTTGCCATGCTATCCGCCTCCTCGAGAATAAGGGGTAAGGGGGGCTGCCCCCCTTCCGGGTGGTTCTGTCTGTAATAGAGGGGCGGGTAGGGCGAAAATGCCAAGGCGTATTTCGCATTTAGCTTATTATCGGCGACCGCAAAGGGAAAAGCAAGCCTCACAGGGGAAAGAGGAGCTCCGGATGGGGCCCCGAGGTAAGCCAGGCCTGAGGGGACGAAAGGGGGCTGTGCAAGGGGTAAGAAAGGATTGGCAAGAGTGATCCCTCGGCAGAGGAAGCGGGAGAAAAAGAGACCGAGACCCTTAGCTCCGGGGAAAGCGAGTAATAGAATTACTTAAGAATGAAGTTTTCGTCAGCAGAGGATCGCAAAAATCAATTAATTTTTTCGGATCGTAGGACTAGAAGTGAACTGGCAGCCCTCTATGAGGTACATGACACGCTCCTGCCCAAGTGCGCAGGGAATGACTCGAAGGGCTTCCCAGGATCTTTGAAGACCCCCGCAAGAGGGAGCGGGATGACAGAGATGCCCTCATAAGAGAACTCTCCTCCCAGGTCGGGCGGCTTCCCATGCAGCTTGACTGGTTGGAAAAAAAATGTGGTCGCACAGCTCCCAAGGCCTCTAGTGCGCAGAGTGCCTTGACTGGGACGAAAAGTCACCCTTACCTTCGGTGCCGCAAGCCAGGCTTTTAGCCCTGAATCGAAGCGGGTTGTATTATCGCCCCGTGGCGCCATCAGCGGAAGGATTTCGCTTACGCCACCGCATGAACGCACTTTTCACAGATTATCCGTTTTTTGGATCTCGTAAAATGACTGCCACCCTATCAGGCGTTAGGAAACAAAACTCCGGCAGAAGTTTACTTCTTGCGTTAAGGGAAATGTTGTGCGCCGCAGCGCCTTGGAGATATCTAGCACCGTTTCATCGAAGACACAGAATCGTACAGTAGCTATAAGTCGGCGGTTTTTTTGTCTTGACAATGGGGGCC